>CAIKVZ010000033.1 GCA_903830985.1 uncultured beta proteobacterium | reverse complement strand
TTCCATCTCATCGAGAAATTCGCGCTTGCGAGTCCGCTTGTGCACGAGTTCAAATCCGGTGGTCGAGAGGCTCATTTGTTTCATCAGTACATAACGTTTTCGGGGGCGGCTTCGCTGACGTAGTTATGCAGAGTTTCCCTAGGGCTGAATAAGGTGCCGGGAAACAGACAGTTTCAAATCTGCGGGCCGCGCCGCGCCATGCGTAAGAGTGACCTGCGCTGCGCTGGCCACGCCGAATTCGTCTGCCTCTGATCAACCGTCCTTGCCATCGAGCCGCATTTGCATCAGCCAAGGTGTGAAGCGCCAAAGGTAGATCGCAAAGGCGCCGCTCCAGGCCAGGGCCGCGCCGAGCAGTGCTGCCACGTACATTGAC
This sequence comes from uncultured beta proteobacterium, assembly GCA_903830985.1. Lineage (GTDB taxonomy): Bacteria > Pseudomonadota > Gammaproteobacteria > Burkholderiales > Burkholderiaceae_C > CAIKVZ01. Next base: position 138,237 of record CAIKVZ010000033.1, on the reverse strand, counting down.
GGGAGCATCAGCGGCAGCAGCACGCGCAAGGCTGCTGCTCCCATGGCAAGGGCATAGGCCAGGACCTCGACCCTGGACGGCTGCAGCGTCCGCCCGGTATGGCCACGCGCAGTGCGGGTGATCATGCCGATGATCAGGCCGCCGGTGGCGCCCAGGCCCAACGCGTGCACGCCCGCGGACACGGGAACCCAGCCGGCCTGCGCCGCAGCCAGCAGCCCCAGTGCCAGAGGAATCCAGGCATAGGCCGCGTGCAGTATCCACAGAATGGGACGCTGGCGCGCCACCCAGGGCCGCCAGTTCAGTGCACGGTGCAACTGCAGCGTCCCGGCCAGTGCCAGGACCCCAGCGCTTGGCAGCGCAGGCGCGGAAAACACCCACAGTCCCAGACCCAGTCCCGTGCTGCCCAGCGTCAGGCGCTCGAGCCAGACCGGTGCCGCCAGCTTCAAGCCCGGCGTCACGCTCATGGTGAAGGCGGGAATCACGCGCCCGGCCATCACGCACTCGATCATCACGATCAGCGCCAGTGCCGCATGCAGCGGTGTCAGTGCGGGCAACTGCAGCACACCCAGGACAGACAAATGGAACATCAGGTTGGCGCAGGACAGCAGACCCAGCAAGCCTGCCAGGGGAAGGTTTCTGTGGTTGCCGGAGCGCAGCAGCAAGCGGGTCAGAATCACGGCGACGATCGGCAACAAGGCGAAGTCCAGCGCCGCATACAGCGGGTAGGGGCCGGTGAAGGCCGCCACGCGCGCACCCAGCCACAGCAGCGCCAGTGCGCCCAGCGCCGGCCCGCGTGGCGTGGCCAGGCCGGTCCAGGCCTTGCCGGCCGTCATGAGAAACCCGACGATGATGGACACGGCAAAGCCGAAGATCATTTCGTGCACATGCCACAGCAGGGGCGCCAGGCTTGGCGCCAGCGCAATCCAGCCCAGAAACATGGCGATCCACAGCGGAACACCGAGGGTGGCGAGCATGGCACCGCAGAGATAGAAAGGCCGGAACCCGAGCCGCAGCAAAGGCAGGCCGGTGAGCGCCGTGGACGGTTCGCGCGCTTTAAAAATGGGCAGAGGGACGGATTGCATGGCAGTGGGTCGGCGTACCGAGCAAGTGACTGATATTACATTCATTTTATATGTATGTTAAGGTATGCCACAACCCCAATGAAAAACAACCCATTGAAAGGACACCATGCGACTGACGGATTACACCGACTACAGTTTGCGAGTCTTGATGTTCTGCGCCTTGCATCCCGAGCGTTCGGTGACCATCGCCGAACTGGCCGAGAGCCATGCCGTGTCGAAAAACAACCTGATGAAAATCGTCAACGACCTGGCGCGCCAGGGCCTGTTGCAGACGACACGCGGGCGCGGCGGCGGTCTGCGCCTGGGCAAACCTGCCAGCGACATCGGCATCGGCGATGTGGTGCGGCAGACCGAGACGGATTTCCGCCTGGTCGAGTGCTTCGATGCCGAGCACAACAGTTGCAACCTCACGGGTCGGTGTCAGCTCAAGCAGGTCTTTCTCAGCGCCAAACGCAGTTTCCTGGCCGAGCTCGACAAGGTGACGCTGGCCGACATCACCCGCAGCCCACCGTCGGCCAAAGCGGCAGGCGGCCGCAGCGTGGGTGTGGTGAAGGTGGACGCCATTCAGCGACCAGCCAGAAATCCATCCCTCCCGTCCGAAGTGGCCAAGCCGGTGAACCGGGTCCGCGCGCCCGTCAAATCCTGAACAAATGACTCAGAAGGGCGCGTCGCGCTCCACCCGCGCTTGCGCCTGGCGGTCCACCAGCGCGTCAAAGGGCAGCGACTGCTTCACCAGGATCACGGTGCAGGGTGCGTCCATCGCCACCTTGATCGGCACGGTGGCGACAAAGCGTTGCATCTGCACGCCGTGCGTGGCCGCGCCCATGACGATCATGCTGACGTCGTTGCCCTCGGCGTAGCGCACGATGGCTTGCGCCACGTCGCCCGACTCCAGCACGTGGTAGGAAGTCTGGTGGTTGCTCAGGTTCAGCGGCTGCGCCCACTGTCGCAACATCGTGAGGTAACGCCGGTGCACCTGGGTTTCGCTGTTCACATTACTCGACGCACTGCTTTCGCCCGAGGAAATCACGGTCACGCAGGCCAGGCGTGCGCCCGGGCGAATGCCCAGCGAGCGACCTACCGCCTGGCGCAGCGAATACAGCGTGGCGTCGCTGGCGTCCTTGTGCGGCACGGCCACCATCACGATCGGCACGTCGTCGACCTGCTGCGCCGGAAGGGGGCTGGGCTGGTACTGCCGGCCGGCGGCGCGCAGCCAGCGTTTGAAGTGGACCCAGAAGCCCGTGCCTTCGAGCTTGCGCCCGCGCTCCGTAACCTTGACCTGTTCCGGATGCGTCAGATCGAATGCCAGATGCGCTGCCGATGGATAGCGGCTCTCAGCCTCGGGCTCCAGGCAGCGCAGCAGCACTTCCTGCAGCCACTCGGGCAGATCGGGGCGCAGCATGCGCGGCGGCCGCGGATCCATCCACAGGCGCTGGCGCAATCCGCCGTCGGTTTGCGGCGTGCCGAAAGGCGTCTTGCCTGTGGCCAGTTCGTACAGCATCACACCCAGCGCAAAGATGTCGCTGCGCGGGTCGCCACGCACGCCCACCACCTGCTCAGGTGAAATCCAGGTCGGGGAGCCCACGGCCTTGCGCAATTGCTCGGCCAGCAGGTCCGGGTAATGCGCGTGGCAGGACAGTCCAAAGTCCAGCAGCACCGCGCTGCCGTCGGGCCGGATCAACACGTTGGCCGGCTTCAGGTCCAGGTGCACGGCATTTTGCTTATGCAGGCTGTGCAGGGCGTGCGCCATGGCCGCGCCCAGGTGTGCGATGGACTCCACGGACTGCGGCGCCTCCTGCTCGAGCCAGTGGTCCAGGGTCTGTCCGGGCACGTACTCCATCACCAGATAGGGCACGTTCGTGAGATCACCGGCGGCGACAAAGCGCGGCACATGCGAGCCGGTGAGCACCTGCATGATCTGGTGCTCGACCTCGAAACTGACGATGTTTTCCGCGCCGTCGCCGGGCGTCATGCGCGGCACCTTCATCACCATGGGGAATCCCGGATCGCGCCGACCATCGGCGTAATGCACACGGTAGATGTGGGCCATGCCACCGGAGTGCAGGCACTCCTCGATGACAAAGCCGTCGAGCTCTTCTCCGGGTTCCAGCAGCTTCAACGCCCCTCCTCCAAACGCGACGCGAAAAACTCCAGCAAGCCGGCGCGCCGGATCGCCGCCGCGGCCGCATGGTGGTCATAGGCCACGCGGTGAAAGGTCAGCTGCGCCGCCGTGGTGTCAAACAGCGCGTACTGGGCTTTGGGGTTGCCATCGCGCGGCTGCCCCACGGAACCCACGGTGGCGATCCAGTGCCGGTGCCGCGGCGTGGGAACGGCCACACCGGCCGTAGGATTGAAGGCCATCAGGCCGCGCCCGGTGCTGCGGTAGTACAGGGTTTGCCGATGCACATGGCCTCCGAATACATAGCGCACTCCGGGCAGCCCCATGGCGGCGTCCAGACTGGCGCCGGCGCTGCGTTCGTCTTCCACATAGCGCCAGCGCTCGGGCGCGTCGACGCTGGCGTGCACCAGCAGGATGTCCTCGAGCTGCAGCGTCATCGGCAGCCCCACAAGAAAACGCTTTTGCTCGAGGCTGAGTTGTTCGTGGGTCCACTGCGCTGTGGCGTCGCCCAGGGCCCGGCTTTCGGTGGGCGGAAACGCCGCCATGGCATCGTGGTTGCCCTGCAGCACCAAGGCGCCGCACTGCTTCAGCTCCTGCACCAGGTCCAGCACCTGCGCGGGCTCGGCACCATAACCCACCAGATCCCCCAGCAGGGCGAACTGCTGCGCACCCTGGTCGCGGGCATGCTCCAGGCAGGCCCGAAAGGCACCCAGGTTGGCGTGTAGGTCGGACAGCAAAGCCAGTTTCATGATTTCCTTGTCGATCTATTTCGAGACTGCGGCAAACGAACCGCAGCTACTCCTTGAGCGCCAGCTCGAGCTCCAACGCTTTCTCCGCGCCGACGGCATCCCTGATCTTGGGCAGCAGGTCGCGCAACTGCTCGTAGCCCGCAGCACCCTCCACCGCCAGGTTGAGACGAAAACCGCGCAAGCCCAGACTCGCGGTGATGCGCGTGGCAATCGGCCAGGCACGGGCGAAACGCTGCGCCGGCGTGAAGCCCACCGCAGTCTCAAGGGGCAGCGGCTCCGTCTCCAGTCGGGGCAAGGGCACCGCCCTGCCCACGAGTTCCAGCAAACCTGCGGACACCATGCTGTGCACATCGATGGCCGACACGCCGAGTCCCGCCGTCATCGCCAGCACCTCGTCCACCGACTTCCTGCCGTCAAACAGGATGAAGGCCGAGCGCTGGCGTGGCGTCAGCGCGGCGGAACGCGCCTTGAAGGCCTGCTGCCCAAATTCAGTTTTTCCATACTTCATGCGCGAAAGACCCGAGATAGCATAGCTTTCAGTCTACGCGCTTTCAGGCTGCACAACACCAGTAAAGACCCCCAAGCTGTAACGCCGTGCCAGGCTATTTGGCTGCGCTGGCAACTGCAGCCGGTGCCGCCACTTCAGGCGCGTGCGTGGCTTCGCCGCCATGCTTTTCGCCGCTCATGTCGATGTCGCCGCCCTTGCTCAGCATGTACAACGCCAGTCCGGCAAAAACGGCAAAACCCAAGGCAATTTTCCACATACCCGTACTCCTGAAAAAAGGCCCTCGCATGCGAGGGCCTGAGAAAAAACCGCTCTGTGTGCAGCGGCTTTTCGCAAAAAAACCTAACTCCTCAGTCGCGGGCGTAAATGTCCACGTCTTTCGTTTCCTTGACAAACAGCATGCCCACGACGAAGGTCATGCCGGCGATGATGATCGGATACCACAGGCCGTTGTACATGTTACCGGTCTGCGCCACGATGGCGAAGGCCGTGGTCGGCAGCAGGCCGCCGAACCAGCCGTTGCCGATGTGGTAGGGCAGAGACATCGAGGTGTAGCGAATGCGCGTCGGGAACATCTCCACCAGCATGGCGGCGACCGGCCCGTACACCATGGTCACCAGAATCACCAGGTAGGTCAGGATGGCGATCACCATGACGCGGTCCACGCGCGCCATGTCGGCCTTGGCCGGGTAGCCCGCGGCCTTCAGGTCGTCCGCCACAGCCTTCTTGAACGCCGCGTCCTTGACCTTGGACTCGGCTGGAGGAATACCCTTGGAGGTGTAGCTCGGGATTTCGGTCGCGCCAATTTTGATGCTGGCCACCGTGCCCGCTGGCGCTGCAATGTTTTCATAGCTCACAGAGGCACCGGCCAGCACCTGCTTGGCGATATCGCAGGAACTGGTGAACTTCACCGTGCCCGTAGGGTTGAATTGGAACGAGCACTCTGCAGGATCAGCCGTCACCGTGACCTTGTTCTTCGCCTGGGCTTCAGCCAGCGCCGGATTCGCCGCCTTGGTCAGGGCCGTGAACACCGGGAAGTAGGTCAACACCGCCAGCAGGCAGCCGGCCATGATGATGGGCTTGCGGCCGATCTTGTCCGACCAGGAGCCGAAAATGATGAAGAAGGGCGTGCCCAGCACCAGCGAGATGGCAACAAAAATGTTGGCCGAAGGTCCGTCGACCTTGAGGGCCTGGGTCATGAAGAACAGCGCATAGAACTGGCCCGAGTACCAGACCACGGCTTGGCCGGCGGTCAGGCCGATCAGCGCCAGGATCACGATTTTCAGGTTCTTCCACTCGCCGAAGGATTCAGACAGGGGCGCCTTGGAGGTCTTACCCTCGGCCTTCATCTTGGCGAATGCCGGTGATTCGTTCATGCTCAGTCGGATGTAGACCGACACCGCCAGCAACAGGATGGAGACGACGAAAGGAACGCGCCAGCCCCAGTCGGCAAAGACGACCGGCCCCAACAGCGTTTGTGTGCCCAAAATCACCATCAGGCTGAGCATCAGCCCGAGCGTAGCCGTGGTCTGGATCCAAGAGGTGTAGGCGCCGCGTTTGCCTTGCGGTGAGTGCTCGGCCACGTAAGTGGCGGCACCGCCGTACTCACCGCCGAGTGCCAGACCCTGCAACATGCGCAGCGCGATCAGGATCACCGGCGCGGCGACGCCGATGGAGGCGTAGTTCGGCAGGATGCCCACGATGAAGGTGGACAGGCCCATGATCAGGATGGTCACCAGAAAGGTGTACTTGCGCCCGATCATGTCGCCCAGACGGCCAAAGAAGATTGCGCCGAAGGGTCGCACGATGAAACCGGCAGCAAAGGCCAGCAGGGCGAAGATGAAGGCAGAACCTTCATCGAGTCCGCTGAAGAACTGCTTGGCAATGATGGCTGCGAGCGAGCCATAGAGGTAGAAGTCGTACCACTCGAAAACTGTGCCCAGGGAAGAGGCAAAGATCACCTTCTTCTCTTCTGCCGTCATCGGACGCGGTGCTGCTGCAGTAGCCATGGTGTGTCTCCCATCAAAAGTTTTTCAGTAGCCAAAATGACTGCTGAGCGGCGGACTATCGGATTGCTGCCTGACCAGACTCTGACTCCCGTCTTACTCAGACTGACAACAAACTTCCACCCCGCTTACAGCATTAGCACTAACCCGCGGACTGTATTTTTTGATGCGAAATTTCAGTTCAAATGCGCGGCCCAACCTGCAATTGACGTCATTTCTACATCATGGTTTACACCAATAAAAAATAGTTGAAAATTCTTCTCCGTCCGTCCTTCTGCGACTGGAAAACCGAAATTTGGCGCACACCCGTAAGTACAAGGTCAGCCCCGGTCCAGAGAATGCGCCCTCTCATCGAGGGATTCTCCTCGTGCAGATTTTCCAATCCCCCTTACAGAGGAGACAAACATGAGTGATCCTGTGGTCGATAAGATCCTGAAGCACCCGAAGTACCTGGAGTTGCGCAAGCAGCGCAACGGTTTCGGCTGGCTGCTGACAGTGCTGATGATGGTCGTGTACTACGGCTACATCGCGCTGATCGCGTTCAACAAGCCTTTCCTGGCGCAGCCCATCGGCGACGGCGTCACCACCCTGGGCATCCCGATCGGCATGGGCGTGATCGTGTTCACCATCGTGATCACCGGCATCTACGTGCGCCGCGCCAACAGCACCTATGACGACCTGACCCGTGACATTTTGAAGGACGTCGCCAAATGAAGCACACACAACGCAACGTTCTCGTCATGTTGGCGGCCCTGCTGGCCACCGGCATGGCTTACGCCGCCGGCGCCGACCTTGGCCAGTCGGCCAAGCAGGCGACCAACTGGACCGCCATCTCCATGTTCGGCGGCTTCGTGCTGCTCACGCTGTGGATCACCAAGAAGGCTGCCGCCAAGACCAAAAGCGCGGCAGACTTCTACACCGCAGGCGGCGGCATCACCGGCTTTCAGAACGGCCTGGCGATCGCTGGCGACTACATGTCGGCGGCCTCGTTCCTGGGCATTTCAGCGGCTGTGATGGCCACCGGCTACGACGGCCTGATCTACTCGATCGGCTTCCTCGTGGGCTGGCCCGTCATCACCTTCCTGATGGCCGAGCGCCTGCGCAACCTGGGCAAGTTCACCTTTGCCGACGTGGCCGGCTACCGCTTCTCGCAAACGCCCATCCGCGCCTTCGCGGCCTCGGGCACGCTGGTCGTCGTGGCCTTTTACCTGATCGCCCAGATGGTGGGTGCAGGCCAACTGATCAAGCTGCTGTTCGGCCTGGAGTACTGGATGGCCGTGGTCATCGTCGGTGCGCTGATGATGGTTTATGTGCTGTTTGGCGGCATGACCGCCACCACCTGGGTGCAGATCATCAAGGCCTGCATGCTGTTGGCCGGCGTGACCTTCATGGCCTTCATGGTGCTGGCGCAGTTCCACTTCAGCCCTGAAGCGCTGTTTGCCGAAGGCGTGAAAGTGCGCACGGCCATCGCCAGCAACTCGGGCAAGACCGCGGAAGAAGCGGCCAAGCTGGGCCTGTCCATCATGGGCCCGGGAGGCTTCGTGAAAGATCCGATCTCGGCGATTTCTTTCGGCATGGCGCTGATGTTCGGCACCGCCGGATTGCCGCACATCCTGATGCGCTTCTTCACCGTCCCCAGCGCCAAGGAAGCACGCAAGTCGGTGTTCTGGGCGACGACCTGGATCGGCTACTTTTACGTGCTGATCTTCATCATCGGTTTTGGCGCCATCACCCTGGTGCTGACCAATCCCGAGATGTCGGACGTGGCCAAGGGCATCATCAAGGGTGGGGCCGGCACCGCCAACATGGCAGCCGTGCTGGTTGCCAAGACGGTCGGCGGCGACGTGTTCTACGGCTTCATTTCGGCCGTGGCCTTCGCCACGATTCTGGCCGTGGTTGCGGGTCTGACGCTGTCGGGCGCCTCGGCCGTGTCGCATGACCTGTACGCCACCGTGTTCAAGAAGGGCAAGGCCGACAGCGCTTCCGAGTTGAAGGTGTCGCGCATCACCACCGTGGTGCTGGGCTTCGTCGCCGTGCTGCTGGGCATCGTGTTCGAGAAACAGAACATCGCTTTCATGGTGTCGCTGGCCTTCGCGATTGCGGCTTCGGCCAACTTCCCGGTGCTGTTCCTGTCGGTGCTGTGGAAAGACTGCACCACCAAGGGCGCAGTCACCGGCGGTTTCCTGGGTCTGATCTCATCCGTGGGCCTGACCATCGTGTCGCCCTCGGTCTGGGAAGCGACGCTGGGCTACCCCAAGGGTTCGGCCTGGTTCCCCTACACCTCGCCGGCACTGTTCTCCATGACCATTGGCTTCGTCGGCATCTGGTTGTTCTCGGTGCTCGACAAGAGTCCGGCAGCCGCCAAGGAGCGCGAAGCCTTTGCAGCCCAACAGGTGCGTGCCGAAACCGGTTTTGGCGCATCGGGCGCGTCCGGTCACTGAGGCAAAACCCTCAACCCCAAATCAGGGCGCGCGCTGCGCCCTGAATGAAAACCGGGCCCAGGCCCGGTTTTTTATGCCGATTGCGAAGGCCTGGAACGCCCGCTAGCGCACGCTATACGACAGCGGCAGCAACACCTGCAGCACAGGTGGAGCCGCGCGTACCGAGGTCGCAGGCAGCGCCTGCAAGTTCGCCTGCTCCGGCCCCAGCGCGGCAAGCAGGGACTCCTCCATCAGTTTCCTGAGGTACAGGTCACCGTCGGACTTGACGAGCTCGAGGTAATTCGCCTTGCTCAGCGCCAGCAGCAACTGCTGTGTGAACTGCGGTCTTTGCTGCTGCATGACTTGCAGCCAGCGATCGGGCTGCCGCGCTGACACCCGCAGGCCGAACTCCGGTATCTGTAGGACATGGGCCGCATTGCCGGCAAGCGGACCCGACCCGGCCAATTCGATCGAAAGGTCGGTCATGAATGCGGCCACCGTGCGGCTTGACATTTCGACTGTGGCCCCTGCGCCATCTGCGCTGGCGGGCGCCAATGAGGCTCTGGACGCGCCATCCGCACCCATTTCCTTCACACTCGCTGCCCGGCGCTCCTGCGGTGCCGCACTGCCAGACCCCTTGCTGGGCGAAAGCCACAGGATGGCGCCGCCCGCGAACAGGATGACCAGGATGAGCGCCGGTGCATACCCATTGAGCACACGCTGTGCACGCATTGACGCCCGCGGCCCACGTGCTGCCGCGCTGTGCCATGCGGGCACTTGCAACGGGTCCAGCGACTCGTCGTAGGCACGCCGGCGTTGTGCGTCGCCGAGCACCGCATAGGCCTGCGCCAGCTGCGTGGTCTGCGCAGTGGCTGCCGCGCCATTGTCGTTCTTGTCCGGGTGATGGCGTTGCATCAGACTCTTGTAGGCGGCCCGAATGACCTCGGCGCTGGCCTTGGGGCTGACCTCCAGGACGTCATAGTGACTCAAGCTTGGCATGGCATTTCCGCTGCGCTCAGTTGTTGGACGGCGTTTCCAGAATCCTGCGCCATTTGGCCTGCTCGGCCTCGATGCGCCGGCGCTCGGCATCCTCCTTCGTGCGGCGCACTTCCTCCTGCTGGCGTTCCTCCTGCACCTGGGCCAGCCGGGCCTTTTCTTCCGCAAACTGCAGTTCGGCCGACACCTGCGCACCACGCTTGCGCGACTCCTCTTCAAACTCACGTTCTGCTTTTTCCATGCGGTTTTTTTCCTCATCCTTTTGCCGCTGGCCCCGGCTCGCATCCTCCCTGGCACGCCGCTCGGCGTCGAGCGCATCGGCCTCGGCCCGGTTCGCGACCCGCACGCCCCAGGTCTGGTAATACTCCTGCAGGAAGACCTTTTCACTGGCCTGTTGGCGTGCGCCGGCGTCTTCGCTCGGGCGGCTCAACGTGAACAGGAAGACGATCTTCACGACCATACCGATCGCCGCCAAAGTGCCCAAGGTCAGCAGCACCGTCCTGCTCGATGCGAGCAGGCGCGACCAGATCGGGTTGGTGGCAAGACCCGCGCCGGACTGCGGCTCGCCCAGCAGACCGTCAGCCCGAATCCCCATGGCATCGGCACGCAGCGACATCGCATCAGCCCGCATCAGCATGGCCTCGGCCCGGATCTCGGCGGCACTTCTGCTGAGCGGGAGAGCCGCCACGAGCGCATCGGACGGCGCTCTGGCCGGCGCCGCGCGCGCCGCCAGTTGGGCATCGTAGGCATCGCGCGACAAGGGTGTGGCGAGGGTGCTGTAGGCCAGCTGAAGCAGGCGCAATTGCGTCTTGAAGTCTTCCGCTGGCAGGGCCGGCTGCTGCGCCTCGAGCGACTGGCAAAGGCTCTCGAAGGACGCGCGAAGCTGCGCATAGCTCGCGTCGGGTGCGAGCTGCAGGATTTCGTAAAGCGATTTCTTTGTTGCCATGCGACCCACCCCTTAGCGCCAAGTGCTTTGCCAACCAGTCGATGGTCGCGCCGCCAGCTGATCGCGTCCCCGCGGTGCAGGGCAGGACGCCGCGGCCCCTAACCCGCCGCAGCGCCGGCCCGCGTCGGCTGAAAGCGGGGATTGCTCCGCAGGTTGCGGGTGTTCTGCAGCGACTCCAGCCGAAGCACGGTCTTGCGGTGCCGCTGCGCCGTCAGCATTTCGCCGTCCAGCCAGACACCGCAGTCCATTTGGCGGGCGCGGTGCGCCAGGGACTGCGCCACCAGGTCCAGCAGCTTGACCGCGGCGCTCTTGCGCCGCGTGCTGGCGTGCGGTTCACGCATGGCGGCGAACGCCTCGTTGAGCCGGCAAAGAACGGCCGCAGCCGGGTCCGTGTCGTCCAGCACGGCATGCACCAGCATGTCACGAAAGGCCTGTATTCCCGCAATATTCCCGTGCACATAGCCCCTCGCAGGGAACATGTCGGCTTGCTCCGTCACCATTTGCTTATTCATTTCCAGCGCCCCTTCGGGTCCGACCCTGGGGGTGGTGTGCACCCCGCGGAACGGCTTTCTCGGTTAGATTTCCTCCCTCACGGCACGGCGGCTGGGTACTGTGAGACAGCCCGAATATATAACAAATGGTGCTTTGAAAAAACTGATCTACATCAATCAAAATTCAATGCAGGGCTGAAAATTCGGCCGGTCTGCAAGACCGCCGCCACGCCACCATCCTAGAAACTTGAGGTCCCGCATCCGGTCAGCCCAAGCCGCGCAACTGACGCAGCTTGATGAAGGCCAGCGCCGCCATGACGGCATCGTTCAGCGCGTCGTGGGCCTCGCGCAACGGCAGACCCAGGTCCGCCATGAGGGTGGAAAAGCGCAGGTCGATGTCGGCGCTGGCCTGCTGCTGGTAGGGCGGCAACTGGCGAAACTTGTAGTCGTGGTAGAGCGCCGACACCTCGATCTTGGGCTGCGGCAAGCCCTGGCCCAGAATCGGCCAGATGGCACGGTGCAGCATGGCCACGTCGAACTCCAGGTAATAGCCCACCAGGGGCCGACTGCCGATGAAGCGCATGAGTTGCTTCACCGCGTCCTCGGCCGGCAGACCGTTCGCCAAATCGCGCTCACGCAGGCGGTGAATGCGCACGCTGTCGGCCGTGAGGCCTCGCTCCGGTCGCACCAGCAGTTCCAGGCGCTCGCTGGTCATGATGCGGTTGCCCACGATGCGTACGGCGCCAATGGAGATGATCTCGTCGGTGCGCACGTTCAGGCCCGAGGTCTCGCAGTCCAGCGCCACCCACTCGTTGGGTGGCGGCGGATCGAACATGAACTTGAACTCGGGGTCTCCCAGGTGGTAGATCAGCCATTCGCGTTTCAGCGAATGCCACCAGCGCTGTGGCAACAGCAGGTCGTTCATCACAACACGTCGAACTTGAAGCGGTAGCGCAACACCGCCTTGAAGCGCTTGACCACGCCCAGTGTGTCCTTGAGCAGGTCCCGGTCCAGGCTGGACAGCTTGGCCATGTCCACGCCGCCGGACACGGCGCGCCCGGTCTCCAGTTCCGCCAGCCCTGCCTTCAAGCGCAGACCCATGAGGAAGTGCAGACTCTCGGTCAGCTCGGCCCCCATCTCGGCACCCAGCGCGCCCTGCGCCACCAGCGCGGCGATACGCGCCGTGGTGCTGGTTTCGACCAGGTGTTTTTCCAGCGCCATGCTGCGCACGCCGTGCACCAACGGGAAGATCCCTTCCTTTTTCAGGTTCAGCATCTTGTCCGAGTCGTTAAAGCCCAGCAGGCGGTTCCACCAGCCCACCGAATTGCCAAAGGCGTCGATCGCCGAGGCGAAGCGCGCCAGCATGGCATCGTTGTCGGTGGCCAGTCGCATGATGCCGGCGCGCAATTGCTCCAGCAACTGCGCATCACCACAGACGGCGTGCGCGTCCATGAAGATCGCCAGATTCATCAGGCTGTCGGGTTCCGGCATGAGCAGCCATTCGCGCGTCATCTGCCCGAACTCGCCCACCGGTTTGCGCCAGCGCGGGTTGCTCAACATGATCTCTCCCGGGCACAGCGGGTAACCGAAGTCCGCCAGGGCCGCAGAAAAGCGCTGGCAGATCTGCTCCAGATCGGCGGGCGGCTGGTAGCGGTCGCGCAGGATCAGGCCATTGTCCTGGTCGGTCTTGAGCAACTGCTCGCCGCGCCCCTCGCTGCCCATGACAAACAGGCAGCTGTTCGCCACCAGATCGGGTGGTGCAATCAGCTGCCAGGCGCGCTCGAACAGGCGCGCGTCAAGCTCCTGCACCAGGCGCGCTATCAGGCTGACGCGCGAGCCGCTGCGAAACATCAGCGACATCATGCGGGTGATCTTGGAGGCCGCCTGCGTCAAGGCCGCCAGATCGGTGGCGCTCTCGATCTGCACCGTGATCATGTGCGAGTGGTTTGACAAGAAGCTGAACAGGTCCAGCGCCTCCAGTACGCCCAGCACCGTGTCACCCTCGACCACCACCAGGCGGTGCACGCGATGGCGCAGCAGGCTCGCCAGGGCGTCGCCCACCTGGGCGTCGGGACGCACGCAGATCAGCTCAAAATTGGCCAACTCTCCCACCGCCAGCTGGTACAGCGGTTTGCCGTGCAGGATGGCTTTTTGCAACGCGGTGGTGGTGAACATACCCAGGCGCGCCGGCGCCACGCTGCTGTCGCGCACCAGCACGCTGGTGACGCGCTTCTCCTGAAACGCCTTGACCACGGACACGATGTCGGTTGCGGCATCGACAAAATGCGCGGGCCGCAGAAAGGCTTCATCCACCCGCGCCAGCGTGAGCGACTGCATCTCGTGCTGGCTTTGCCGCTCCGACAGTGCGCTGAGCTTCTTGCTCAGGTCGGAAAAGAGCAGCGCACCAAAAGTGGCGTTGGACGCGATCAGGTCACTCACCGCCTGGCGCGCCAGCTGGTAGGTGACGACTTCCTCGGCCGCGACAAAGCGACTGCTGGTCTTGCCCGCCACGAGTCCACGCCCGTCGAAGGTGTCGTCGGGGCCGTAGGTGGTGATGAGTTCGTCGCCGTCGTACTGGGTGACGTAGCCCTTGATGATGACGAACAAATGGGTCGGCGCGACACCCAGTTCCAGGATCGTCTCCCCTTGCGGGAAATAGGCCACGTCGACGCTGTCGCGCACCAGGCGCTGCTCGGCCTGGTTCAGGCAGTCAAAGGGCGAGGCAGAAAAATTGAAGGCATTGGGCATGGCGATTCCGGTACCAGAAGGGGTTCAGCAGCCCTGGGATTGAACCCTGCGCGCCTTGCGCGGCGCTTGCGGCTCAGCGTCTGATGCCGCTGCCCACCTGGCTCACGCCGTTCCAGCCGGGACCCTCAAACCAGGCGTCGCCATCGAGATAAGCGCGCAGCATGGGCAGTGCATCGTAGCCCCAGAACAGACGGCCATAGACCTCCAAAGTCGGCACACCAAAGACACCGGCCGCAATGGCTTGCTCGGTCGCGGCCTTCAGTTGCGCTTTCACCTCCGGGCTTGCCGGGTCGCGTGCCGGCGCCAGCGCCTGCGTCAATGCCTGCAGACGTCCCGCATCGGCAGCGTCCTGACCACCCTGCCAGACATGGCGAAAAATCGTCTCGCATTGGTAGCGGTTCGGCTCGCCCTGGGGGTCGCAGGCCAGCGCCAGGCGCAGCAAGCCCAGCGGGTTAAAGGGATGGCTGGCGGGCAACTGCAGGTCCACACCGTCGCGCTGCGCCAGCCACAGCACCTGCCGATAGGTCCAGTCGCGCTTGGGCGCAATCTCCGCCGGCCCGAGTTGGCCGTGGTGCTTCAATAGGCCGGCAAACAGCAGCGGTTTGTAGTGCACGCTGTAACTCAATCCCTGCAAGGCCTCGGGCAGCTTGTCGAACGCCAGCCAGGCGAAGGGTGAAATGAAATCCAGGTAAAAAGTGATGTGTTTCACGTCCGCGCTCCTTCGGCGCGCTGCGCCAGTTCGCACCATACGACACGTTTTTCATCGTCTGCCATGCGCGACCAGCGCACGATCTCGTCCAGCGTGCGCCAGCAGCCCTCGCACAGCCCATCACCGGCCCGCATGCGGCACAGCGAGATGCAGGGCGAAGGCAGATCCCGCGCGCAGGCCAGCGCAGCTTGCGCCCGTTGTGCCATGGTCTTCACGCGGACAGTTCCACCACGTCGGCCACCGGAGCACCGGTAAGCCGCTGCAGATCCTGCGGTCGCAGTTTGAACACCGCGTGCGGATGTCCCGCTGCGGCCCAGATTTCGTCGAAGCGAAACAGCTCGCGGTCGATCAGCGTGACGGGCGCAAAAGCATGGGCCAGCGGTGCCACCCCGCCAATGCTGAAGCCCGTTTGGGCCTTGACAAAAGCGGCGTCGGCGCGACCCAGGCAGCCGCCGGCAGCGCAGACCAGCGCCTGCACCTTGGCTTCGTCGACGCGCCGGTCGCCCGAGGTCACAACCAGAATCGCAATGCCGTCGGGTTTTCTTTTGAAGATGATGCTCTTGGCAATCTGCCCCAGTGCCACGCCCAGCGCGTCGGCGGCCTGCTGTGCGGTGCGCGCCGCATCGTCCAGCATGACGGGCGCATGCGGATGCCCCAAGGCCAACAGCGCCGCGCTGACGCGTTGCAGGCCTTCGGGTTGGACCGGCTCGCTCATGCAGCCCTCTTGCTCAGCAGCGCCTTGGCCACGCGCGAATGCGAGGGCCGCTGCAGGAAGTCGCTGATGAACTGGCCTGCGTCGATCAGTCGCTCCAGGTCGATGCCGGTGTCCATGCCCATGCCGTGCAGCAGATACACCACATCTTCGGTCGCCACATTGCCGGTTGCGCCCTTGGCGTAGGGACATCCGCCCAGCCCCGCGACCGAGGTGTCGAACTGCCACACGCCCATTTGCAGGCTGATCAAGGTATTCGCCAGCGCTTGCCCGTAGGTGTCGTGAAAGTGGCCCGAGATATCGTTCAGGTCGTAGTGCTGCAGCGCCGCGTCCAAGGCGCGCTGCACCTTCAGCGGCGTGCCCACGCCGATGGTGTCGGCCACGCCGATGTGCTGCACGCCAATGTCCTTCATGAGCCGCGCCACGCGCGCCACGGCGGCAGGTGCCACATCCCCTTCGTAGGGGCAGCCGACAGCGCAGGAGATGGCGCCGCGCACGTAGATGCCTGCGGCCCGTGCCGCCGCCACCACCGGGCGAAAGCGCTCCATGCTGTCTTCCACGGAGCAGTTGATGTTGCGCTGGCTGAAGGCCTCACTGGCCGCGCCGAAGACCACGATCTCATCCGGCTGCGATGCTCGCGCCGCCTCGAAGCCCTGCAGATTCGGCGTCAGAACCGAATAGCGCACGCCGGGCTGGCGCGCGATGCCGGCCATGACTTGGGCGTTGTCGGCCATTTGCGGCACCCACTTTGGGCTGACGAAGCTGGTGACCTCGATCTCCTTCAGACCCGCATCTTGCAGGCGCTGCACCAGTTCGATCTTCACCGCCGCAGGCACGGGGGCCTTCTCGTTTTGCAGGCCGTCGCGCGGCCCCACTTCGACCAGTTTGACAAAGCTTGGCAGGTTCATTTCAGTATCCTTGTTCCAGATTCACGACGCCGGCAACGGACGCGCCGCGCTGCAGCGCCAGAATTTTCCCCGCAATCTGCGCCACGCTGTCGGCGCGCAGCGTGCGCGCCGAGGTGTGCGGCGTGAGCGTGATCGCGGGATGGCGCCAGAAAGCGTGGTCGGCAGGCAGCGGCTCGGTGCGAAACACGTCCAGCGTGGCGCCAGCCAGTTGACCACTGTCCAGCAGTGCCAGCAGGTCTTCATCCACCAGGTGCGCGCCGCGCGCCACATTGATCACATAGGCCCCGGGCTGCAGCCGTGACAGCGTGTCACGGTTCAGCAAATCGCGGGTCTCGTCGGTCAGGGGCAGCAGGCACACCAGGATGCGCGTGGCGGCCAGAAAGTCATGGAACTGCGCCGCGCCGCTGTAGCCGCGCACGCCGGGCAGGGCACGCGCAGAGCGGCTCCAACCCAAAACCGGGATTTCGAACTGCGTCAGTGCGGTGGCCACGCGCGCTCCCAGCACGCCCAGGCCCAGCACACCCACGGGGTAATCGGCGCGCCGGCGGACCGGGCGCTGGGCCCAAAGGCCATGCTGCACGTCACCTGCCGTGACATCGAATTCGCGGAAATGCCGGATCACTGCGTGGCAAACGTATTCGGCCATCTGCACCGCCATGCCGGCATCGTCCAGGCGCACCAGCAAGGACGCCGGCGGCAGGCGCAACTTCAACAGCGCGTCGACACCGGCGCCCATGCTGAAGACCGCCTTGAGCTGCGACTGCTCGTCAAAGAATTGCTGTGGTGGCGCCCAGACCACGGCGTAGTCGGCCGGCGCGTCGCCGCGCGACCAGACCGTGACGAAGGCCTGTGGCAGCGCGGCGCGCAAATCGATGAGCCAGGGCTCGGGAGGGGTGACGTTGCAGCAGAAGGAAATTTTCATGGAGCCAGAGCGTAGCGCATGCCCGGTCACACCGACAGCTTGAGCAATTCCGAACCTTCCGCCACTTGGTCGCCCGCGGCATACAACAGCTCCAGCACCTCACCGTCGGCCGGCGCGGAAATGGTGTGCTCCATCTTCATGGCCTCCATCACCGCCAGGGTCTGGCCCTTGGTGACCTTGTCGCCCGCCTTGACGGCAAACGACACCACCTTGCCCGGCATGGGCGCGGTCAGGCGCCCGACCTCGGCCGCGGCCTCGCCGGCGTGCGCCAGCAGATCGACCTCGACGATTTGCGTCGCCCCCGCAGCGCCAAACACGTGCAGGGTTTCGCCGCGGCGATACACCTGCAGGCGCTGGCGCGCACCGGCGAACTGCAGCTCCAGTCCGTCGGGCAGCGCGCTGAACTGCAGTGGGCCGGCGCTGTCGCCCACGACCAGGTGCAGGGAGCCGTCGTGGCCGCAGGTGAGCGCCGCCTTGGCCGCTTCGTCGCGAAAGACAAACTCAAAGGGACGCACGCTGGCGCCATGGCTTTGCCATTGGTCGCGCCGGCTGAAGGGGTCATGGCCCTCGCAGGCACGCTCCTCAAGCAGGGTCTGCGCAATCGCTGCGGCCGCGGCCAGGGCCAATCCCAGTGGCTCGCGCTGGAACAACTGGGCCTCCTCGCGCGGAATCAGCGCCGTGTCGAGTTGTGCCTGGGCAAAGGAATCGGTGCGCGCCACGTAGCGCAGGAACTGCACGTTGGTGGCCAGTCCCACGATGTGGGTCTGGGCCAGCGCCACGTCGAGTCGCGCCAGCGCCTGTTCGCGCGTGTCGCCGTGCACAATCAGCTTGGCCACCATGGAGTCGTAATACGGCGAGATCACATCGCCCTCGCCAAAGCCGGCGTCAATGCGCACCGGCGCCGAGGCGTGAAAGGCTTCGCCGTCGGCGTTGCGGGCAAAGGCCACGTGTTCCGGCCAGCAGGCACGGTCCAGTCGGCCGGTTGCCGGCAGGAAATTGTTGTCCGGGCTCTCGGCGCAAATGCGCGCCTCGATGGCGTGACCGGTGATGCGCAGTTCGTCCTGTTGCAGCGGCAGGGCTTCGCCGCTGGCCACGCGCAACTGCCACTCGACCAGGTCCTGCCCGGTGATGGCCTCGGTCACCGGATGCTCGACCTGCAACCGCGTATTCATCTCCATGAAGAAGAAGTTCATGCTGCCGTCGGGCTTTTGTTCCACGATGAACTCCACCGTGCCCGCGCCCACATAGGCCACGGCGCGCGCCGCAGCCACGGCGGCAGCGCCCATCTGCGCGCGCAGCTGGGGCGTCATGCCGGGCGCAGGCGCCTCTTCCAGCACCTTTTGGTGGCGCCGCTGTACCGAGCAGTCGCGCTCGAACAGATACACGTAATTGCCCAGCGTGTCGCCGAACACCTGGATCTCGATGTGGCGCGGACGCTGCACGTATTTTTCGATCAGCACGGCGTCGTTGCCGAAGCTGCTGCTGGCTTCGCGCTGGCATGAGGCCAGTGCCGCCGCGAAGTCCGCGCTGCGCTCCACGATGCGCATGCCCTTGCCGCCGCCGCCTGCGCTGGCCTTGATCAGCACCGGGTAGCCGATGGCATCGGCCTCGCCCTGCAGCCGAGTTGGATCCTGATCCGCGCCGTGGTAGCCAGGCACCAGCGGCACGCCAGCGTCGCCCATGAGGCGCTTGGATTCGGCCTTGAGTCCCATGGCCTTGATGGCCGAGGAGGGCGGGCCGATGAACACCAGGCCGGCTTCCTTGCAGGCCCGGGCAAAGTCTTCGTTCTCGCTCAGGAAACCATAGCCCGGATGGATCGCCTGCGCGCCCGTGTCTTTGGCCGCCTGGATGATTTTTTCCCAGCGCAGATAGCTGTCCCTGGGTGCGCTGCCACCGATGTGCACCGCCTCATCGCACACGCTCACATGCTTGGCGCCGGCGTCAGCGTCGGAGTACACCGCCACCGTCTGGATGGACATGCGGCGGGCCGTGGCGGCGACACGGCAAGCGATCTCCCCCCGGTTGGCGATGAGGATTTTCTTGAACATTTTTGTCTCCGGGAGATTATTCAGTTGGGGGCAACAAGCCAGTCCGGCTTGCGTTTTTCCAGGAAGGACTGCACGCCTTCCTTGCCTTGTGCGCTGGCGCGAATGTCGGCGATGCCTTGCACCGTGCGCGCAATCAATGTGGCGTCGATGTCGCGCCCTGCCACGCCCTGCAGCAGCGCCTTGCAGGCTTTGACGGCGTGCGGACTGGCAGAGCACAAGGCCTTGGTGATCTCGTCCACTTTGGCGTTCAGCGCGTCGGCAGTGACCACTTCATGCACAAAGCCGATGCGCAGCGCCTCGGCGGCTGAGAAACGTTCGGCCGTGAGGAAGTAGCGGTGCGCGGCCCGGGCGCCCATGGCGCGGATCACGTAGGGGCTGATGGTCGCGGGGATCAGACCGAGCTTGACTTCGCTCAGGCAGTAATTGGCCGTTTCAACACTCACCACCATGTCGCAGGCCGCCACCAGGCCCACGCCGCCGGCGAACACGTCGCCCTGGACGCGCGCCACGGTCGGCTTGGGGCATTCGTAGATCGCGCGCAGCATGGCCGCGAGTTGGCCCGCGTCGGCGACGTTCTGCTCGCGCGTGTAGTCGGCCATGCGGCGCATCCAGTTCAGGTCGGCGCCGGCGCAGAACGCCGTGCCCGATGCGGCGAGCACGATGGCCCGCACCTCGTCGCGTGCACCGAGCTCCGTGAAGGCCTGGGTCAGCTCATTGATGACTTCGTCGTTGAAGGCGTTGCGCACCTCGGGGCGGTTCAGCAGGACGGTGGCCACGCCCGCGTGTTGCGTCAGGACAAGCGACTTCATGGCATTACATCCGGAACAGGCCAAAGCGAGTCTCGGGAATCGCGGCGTTCTGGCTGGCGCTCAAACCCAGGGCCAGCACGCGGCGCGTATCGGCCGGGTCGATGATGCCGTCGTCCCAGATCCGTGCGCTGGCGTAGTAGGGGTGGCCCTGTTCCTCGTACTGGCGGCGCAGCGGCGCCTTGAAGGCTTCTTCTTCCTCCATGCTCCAGGCCGCGCCCTTGGCTTCAAAGCCGTCGCGCCGCACCGTGGCCAGCACGCTGGCCGCCTGCTCGCCACCCATGACGCTGATACGGGCGTTGGGCCACATCCACAAAAAGCGCGGGCTGAAGGCGCGCCCGCACATGCCATAGTTGCCGGCGCCAAAGCTGCCGCCCAGGATGATCGTGAACTTGGGCACCTGGGCCGTGGCCACGGCCGTCACCATCTTTGCGCCGTGCCGCGCGATGCCTTCGTTCTCCACCTTGCGCCCGACCATGAAGCCGGTGATGTTCTGCAGGAAGATCAGCGGGATCTTGCGCTGGCAGCACAGCTCGATGAAGTGCGCGCCCTTTTGCGCCGACTCGGAAAACAGGATGCCGTTGTTCGCCACAATGCCCACGGCCATGCCCTCGATGCGCGCGAAGCCGCAGACCAGGGTGGTGCCAAAGCGCGACTTGAACTCGTCGAAATCGGAACCGTCGACGATGCGCGCAATGATCTCGCGCACGTCAAAGGGCTTGCGCGTGTCGGTGGGGATCACGCCGTAGAGCTCTTCGGCCGGGTATTTCGGTGCCACGGGGGCCTCATTGCCGGGCGTGTGCAGCTTGGACTTGTTCAGGTTTTTGATCGCCGTGCGCGCCAGCTTGAGCGCGTGCAGGTCGTTCTGTGCCAGATGGTCGGCCACGCCCGAGAGGCGCGTGTGCACGTCGCCGCCGCCCAGGTCTTCCGCCGTCACGACTTCGCCAGTGGCGGCCTTGACCAAGGGCGGGCCACCCAAAAAGATGGTTCCCTGGTTCTTCACAATGATGGCCTCGTCGCTCATCGCCGGCACATAGGCACCGCCCGCCGTGCAACTGCCCATGACGACCGCGACCTGCGCAATGCCCAGGGAGCTCATGGTCGCCTGGTTGAAGAAGATGCGACCAAAGTGCTCGCGGTCCGGGAACACCTCGTCCTGGGTCGGCAGATTCGCGCCGCCCGAATCCACCAGGTAGATGCAGGGCAGCATGTTCTGCTGCGCCACTTCCTGCGCGCGCAAATGCTTCTTCACCGTCAACGGGAAATAGCTGCCGCCCTTCACCGTGGCGTCGTTGCACACGATCATGCAGTCCACCCCGCTGACACGGCCAATGCCGGCAATGATGCCGGCGCCGGGCGCGCTGTCGCTGCCGTCGCGGTCGGGGTACATGGCCAGCGCCGCCAGCGGCGCGATCTCGAGAAATGGTGTCCCCGCGTCAAGCAGCATCTGCACGCGCTCGCGCGGCAGCAGCTTGCCGCGCGCCGCGTGTTTGGCACGTGCAACGGCCCCGCCGCCCAACGCCACCTGCGCCAGCTTGGCGTTCAGGTCCAGGACCAGCGCGCGCATGGCTGCCGCGTTGTGGCCAAAATCCGCGGAACGCGGCTTGAGTAGTGTCTCCAGAACAGGCATCTTGGTGCTTTCAGGATGTCCATGCACGCCGCGCACAGGGTCGGGACGTGATTGACGTTTACGTAAACGTCAATTGTGGCACGGATTGCGCAAACCCCGAAACTGCGGCAGGATAATGGCTCCATGCCTGCCGCCGTCACAGCCCCTTCGCCCACCATCGTGCTGTGCACGCTGAACGCGAGATACATCCACGCCTCCCTGGGACTGCGCTACCTGCTGGCGAACATGGAGCGCCATGGCAGCGCTTCCTTGCGCCAGCAGACGGTGCTGCGCGAGTTCACCATCCACCGCCCCGCGCAGCAGGTGGTCGACGAACTGCTCGCCACGCTGTGCGCGGCGCCAGTGGGCAGCAGCTGCATCGTCGGCTTTGGCGTGTACATCTGGAACGTGACGCAGAGCAGCGCCGTGGTGCGCCTGCTCAAGGCGCAGCGCCCCGACATCTTGCTCGTGCTCGGTGGGCCCGAGGTGAGCCATGAAACCCAGCAGCAGGCCATCGTGGCGCTGGCGGATCACGTCATCACCGGTTGGGGCGACGTCAGCTTCCCGCGCCTGTGCCTGGCGCTGCGCCACGGCCCGCAACCGCTGATGAAAATCATCCCGGGCGTGCAGCCGCCACTGGAGGAGATCGCCCTGCCCTACGCCGGCTACAGCGACGCCGATCTGGCGCACCGCGTGCTCTACGTCGAAGCCTCGCGCGGCTGCCCCTTCAAGTGCGAGTTTTGCCTGAGTTCGCTGGACAAGACGGCCTGGGCTTTTCCTCTGGAGCCGCTGCTGGAGGAACTCGAGCGGCTGCATGGTCGTGGCGCACGCCACTTCAAGTTCGTCGACCGCACCTTCAACCTCAAGGTCGAGGCCTCGGTGCGTATCCTGCAGTTCTTTCTGGACCGCATGAGCCCGGGACTGCAGTTGCACTTCGAAGTGATACCGGACCATCTGCCACAGCCGCTCAAGGACTTGCTGCGGCAATTTCCCCAGGGCGTGCTGCAGCTCGAAGTCGGCGTACAGAGCTTCGACGAAATCGTGCAGCAACGCATCTCGCGCCGTCAGGACAATGCACGCACCGAGGCGAACCTGCGCTGGCTGGTGCAGCAAACCCAGGCGCACCTGCACACTGACCTCATCTTCGGCCTGCCGGGTGAAGATCTGGACAGCTTTGCCCGAGGCTTCGACCGACTCTGGGCGCTGGGTCCGCAGGAGATCCAGCTCGGGCTGCTCAAGCGCCTGCGTGGCACACCGATCACGCGCCACAGCCTCGAATTCGCTATGGTCTACGACGGCGCACCTCCCTACGCCGTGCTGCAGACGGGCGCGGCGGACGCGACCACCGTGCAGCGTTTTATGCGCCTGGCGCGCTACTGGGACCTCATTGCCAATTCGGGGCGCTTCCCGCGCGCACTGGCGCTGCTACTGGACGGGCCGGCCACGCCTGCGGCCAGCGACGACGATGGCGGCGCTTCACCGTTCCGGCGTTTTCTGGCCTTCAGCGACTGGCTCTGGGAGAGCAGCGCGCAGACGCATGGTTTCAAGCCCGAGGCGCTGCTGGATTGGCTGTTCGACTACCTGCTCACGCAGCGCGCCTTTCCCGCAGAGACGGCGCGGGCCGCACTGCGCGACGACTACCTGGCCAGCGGCGCGCGCTCCAACCCACAGGCACTGGTGGGCCTGCTGCCACGGCGCGAGGCCGCAGTCGCGAAAACCGCGCCTGTGCTGCCCAGGCAGCAGCGGCACGCGCTTGTTCAATAGGCCGAGTGTCGGGCCTGCGCCAAGACCTCGAATCCCGCCACGGGCAGGGGTCGGCTGAACAGATAGCCTTGGTAGGCCTGACAACCGGCACGGGCCAGAAAGTCGCGCTGCTCGACGGTTTCCACCCCCTCGGCGATCACGCTCAAACCCAGGCTCTGCGCCAGCGTCACGATGGTCCTGGCAATGGCTGCGGCGCTCACATCGGTCAGCACATCACGCACAAAGGATTGGTCGATTTTCAGCTGGTCCAGCGGCAGGCGCCGAAGGTAGGACAGGGATGAGTATCCGGTACCGAAGTCATCGAGCGAAAAGCCCACGCCACAGGCCTGGAGCGCGCCCATCTTGCCGACGACTTCCTCCATGTTGGCCACCAGCAGGCTCTCTGTCAGTTCGAGCTTCAGGCGCTGGGCATTGGCACCGGTTTCGCTCAGCACCGCCAATACCTGTTGCACGAAATCGCCCTGCTGGAACTGGCGCGCACTGACGTTCACCGCCACCGTCAGATGCGCCGTGGCGGCGTCTTGTGCCCAGAGCGCGAGCTGCGTGCAGGCGGTCTCCAGCACCCAGGTGCCCAGCGGCAGGATCAGGCCTGTCTCCTCCGCCATGGGGATGAATTCGGCGGGACCCACCAGGCCGCGTTCGGGATGCTGCCAGCGCAACAGGGCTTCGGCGCCGGTGACCTGACCTTTGTGCGTCACCTGAGCCTGGTAGTACAGCAGGAACTGCTGCGCTGCAAGCCCCTGGCGCAGATCGTTCTCCAGTTCGGCGCGCTCGCGCACCGTGCGCTCCATCACGGCATCGAAAAACCGGAAGGTGTTGCGCCCCGCGTCCTTGGCCTTGTACATGGCCAGATCGCTTTGCCGCATCAGTTCGTCCATCGACACCTGGTTGCCGGCAAACACGGTGGCCCCGATGCTGGCCGTGCTGCGCTGCGTCATGCCGTCGAACAGGTAGGGCTGATTCAGGCAGGCAAGGACTTTTTCAGCCACCGCCTCGGTGGCCTTTGCCGCCTCCACTTCATCTTCGCCCAGATCTTTCAGCAACACGACATACTCGTCACCGCCCAGACGCGCCACGGTATCGCCCTCACGCACGCAGTTCGTGAGTCGCTGCGCGACCAGTTTGAGCAGGGTGTCGCCCACATCATGACCATGGGTGTCGTTCAGTGACTTGAAGTTGTCCAGGTCGATGAACAACAGCGCGCCACGACTTCCGCTGCGGGCCCCGGCCGCCATGGACTGCTGCAGCCGGTCCAGCAGCAGGGTCCGGTTGGGCAGTCCGGTCAGCGGGTCGAAATACGCCAGCTCGCGGATCTTCTCCTCGGCCTTCTTGCGCTCGCTGATGTCCTGGTGCGTGCCGATGTAGTGCGTCACCTTCCCGTTCTCGCCCCGTACCGCGGCGATCGTCAACCACTTCGGGTAGACCTCGCCGTTCTTGCGCCGATCCCAGATTTCGCCGTTCCAACCGCCGCTGCGTCGGATGCTGCGCCACATGCTGCGGTAGAAAGCCGGGGTGTGCCGGCCCGACTGCAGCAGCGACGGCGTTTGGCCCACGATGTCCTGCTCGGTGTAGCCTGTGGACGCGGTGAAGGCGCGATTCACGCGCAGCACCACGCCGGCGGAGTCGGTCACCACCATGCTGTCCTGCGTCTCAAAGGCTGCCGCCGCAATGCGCAGCTGCGCCTCAGCGTGGCGGCGCTCGGTGATGTCGTGCACGATGGATAACAGCAGCGCCACGCCGCCGCTCGCGATCGGCGTGGCATGCACCTCGACGTCACGCAGTGCGCCGCTCGCCAGTCGATGCTGAAAGACGAAATGCATGCATTCCTCACGCACGGCACGATTCATTTCCTGCGCCGTGCACTTCGCGCTCTGAGTATTGATCCGGCTCACGGGCATGCCAACCAGAACGTTTCTGGGATAGCCGTAAAACCGGGACGCGGCCTCGTTGGCGTTCCGGATCTCACCCGAGACCGGTTCAATGAGCAACATGATCGAGGTGTTTTTTTCGAACAGCTGGCGAAAGCGGCGATTGCTCTCGCGCAGCGCCTGCTGAGCCTGCAACTGCGCCGAAACATCGCGCAAAGCGCTGGCGAAATACACGCCCTCCCTGGTCTGAACCCGGCTCAGGCTGACCTCAACGTCGCACTCGCTGCCGTCCTTGCGCCGTGCCCTGACCCTCAGACCGTGCCCCATGCGGCGTGCGTCCGGGCTCGCGGCGAAGCCGGCTCGCAGGACAGCATGCGGGCCGTGCAGCGCCTGTGGCACCAGGCTTTCGATCGGCTGACCGAGCAATTCCTGCTCGGTGTAACCCAGCAGGGCTTCGACCCGGCGGTTCGCCAGGGTGACCAGGCCTTGCGCGTCGCTGATCAGCAGGGCGTCGGGCGTGGCGTCCAGAAAATCACGCAAGCGGGCCTCGCTGGCGCGCAGTGCCTGCTGCTGTTTCTGTGCATTCGGGGCTCGCCTCAGGGCCGCCATGGCTCAGCCCAGCGGCACCGCGGCGGACCGCTGGCCCTCCAGGGTGCGCCTTGGTGCCGCCGCCAAGACAAGGCTTGGGGACCCGTGTGATGGCGCGTCCGTCCGTTGCCGCAGCGCCGACGCCGCGCCCTGCGGGTCGGCCAGCCGGAACACGGCCACCGTGGCCACCAGTTCCTGCGCCTGCGTTTCCAGGCTGCTGGCCGCCGCCGCCATTTCCTCCACCAGCGCGGCGTTATGCTGCGTCACCTGGTCCATCTGCGTGACCGCCTCGCCCACCTGCGACACGCCGGCGCTTTGTTCGCGACTGGCGGCGCTGATCTCGCCCATCAGGTCGGTGACACGCCGGATGCCACTGACGACCTCGTGCATGGTGACGCCCGCCTCGTCAACCAGCACCGTGCCGCGCTCCACCTGCTCCACACTCGAGTGGATCAGGCTCTTGATTTCCCGTGCCGCCTGCGCCGAACGCCCGGCCAGGTTGCGCACCTCGGTGGCTACCACGGCAAAGCCGCGACCCTGTTCGCCGGCGCGCGCCGCTTCCACGGCCGCGTTGAGCGCAAGGATATTGGTCTGAAAGGCGATGCCGTCGATCACCTGGATGATGTCAGCGATCTTCTTCGAGCTGTCGTTGATGCCCTTCATGGTCGCCACCACCTGCGCCACCACGTCGCCACCGCGCACCGCCGTGCTGCTGGCGGTCAGGGCCAGCTGATTGGCTTGGTGGGCGCTGTCGGCGTTTTGTTTGACCGTGGCGCCGAGCTGCTCCATGGAGGCCGAGGTTTGTTCCAGTGCGCTGGCCTGGCTCTCGGTGCGGGCACTGAGGTCGTGGTTGCCCGAGGCGATCTGCGCGCTGGCCGTGGCCACGCCATCAGATCCCTGGCGCACGCTGCGCACCACATGGGACAGGCTGCCCTGCATCTCGGCCAGGGCCACCAGCAGCAGTCCCACTTCGTCGCGCCCATCCAGGTGGATGTTGTGACTCAAATCACCCTGGGCCACGGCGTGGGCCACGTCGAGCGCTTCGGCCAGGGAGCCGGAGATGCCGCGGATCAGCGTCAGACCGAACAGCACGGCGGTCAGTACACCGGCGAAGATGGAAGCCAGGGCCCAAAGGCGCAAGCTGTTGTAGCGCGCCACGGCGCCGTCGTACTCTTCCTTGGCCACGTCGAGTTGCAGCTTCATGAGCGCATCAATGCCCGCACCCACCGGCGCATACAGGGGGCGGATCTTCTCCAGCACGAGGCTGTGCGCGCGCGCCATGTCGCCGGTACGCAGTGCCGCCACCGCGGGACGCAAGCCCTCCTGGACAAAGCGGCCGCGGTCCAGCGCCAGCTGCTGCGCCAGTTGGGCCTCGGTGGGCGTGAGCGTGGTCGCCATGTAGGCGTCCCAGACCTTGGAAATGGACGCGATGTTGGCCTCGACTTCGGCCGTGTCACGCTCGATCTCCTGGGGATTCGAATCCATCAGGCTGTTGGCGATGGCCAAGCGGTTGCGCAGATTGAGCCGGTTGATCTCCGCGATCTGGCCCACGCACACGGTGCGGTCTTCATAGACCGTGCGCAGCGCCTCGTTCGACCGTGCGACGCCAAACAGACCCATGGCGCCGATGGCGATGAGCAGGACCGACATCAGACCGATCAACAACATGAGGCGGGTGGAGATCTTCAGTTTGTTCATACGGTCCTCGGGTAGTTGGGCTGGCACAGCGCGGCTTGTTGCCGCACCACGTTCAGCATTTGGTCGAACTCGGTGGATTTGTCAAAAAACCAGTGCGCGCCTGCGGCCAGACTTCTGGCGCGGTTGACAGGGTGGACGTCGTTGGTCAGCACGGCGATCTGCACGCCGGGGACCAGCTCGAGCAGCGCCGGTATGACCTCGACCGCATTGCCGTCGGGCAGGTGCAGGTCCAGCACAACCAGATCGGGGGCTTCGCTGCGTGCGCATGCCATGGCCCGCGCCAGGCTGGCGGCTGCATGCACCGTGGCCACACCCGGGATGTCCGCAACCAGGCCACGCAGGCTGGCGCGCACCAGTTCCGAGTCGTCGACGATGAGCAGATTCAGGGCCATGGCGTGATCGTGCGCGACCAGAGCCTCTGGCGCCATCAGACGATGCTCATTTTTGGCTCGGATTTTTCGCGTGCCGTAGGCTACGCCCTACACCAGCAGCTCATGCTCCATGGCGTAGCGCAGCAGGTCCACCAGGCTGCCCAGGTTCATCTTCTCCAGCAGGCGTACCTTGTGGGTGCTGACGGTCTTGCTGCTGATGCCCAGGTCATGGGCGATTTCGTGCACGGCCCGGCCGGCAATGAGCAAACGAAAAACCTCCAACTCACGCTCGGACAGCAGGCTGTGCGGTGCGCCCGGTGCCACCGCCAGGTTGGCGAAGGCCATGCTTTCCGCCAACTCGGGCGAAATGTATTTGCCGCGGGCCGCCACCTTGCGAATCGCAGCCAGCAGGATGGCCGGTTCGCAGTCCTTGGTGACATAGCCATTGGCACCAGCCTTGATGGCGCGCGCCACCAGCTGAGGTTCGTTGTGCATGCTCAGCACCAGCACCGGCAGATCGGGACGCTGCGCCTTGACCCGCGCCAACAAAGCCGTTCCCGTGGTGCCGGGCATGTTCAAGTCCAGCAGCAGCAGGTCCATCGCGTCGCCGTGCAACTGTGCCAGCACCTCGCGGGCATTCGCCGCTTCGCCCACGACCGAAAAATCCGGCACCAGCGCAAAGATCTGCTTCAGGCCACCGCGCACGATGGCGTGATCGTCGGCGATGACGATGCGAATCATGATTCGACCCCGATCACACCCGCTCCGATGGGGATCACAACGCTGATTGCCGTGCCGCTTCCCGTAGCGCTGGCTATCTCCACCCGGCCGCCCAACGCAAGCGCGCGCTCCTTCATCCCCAGCAAGCCAAAGGATTTTTTCCTGGCCACCGCCGCCTGATCGAAACCGGTGCCGTTGTCGATCACCTGCAGCCACAGTTCGTCGCCGCGTCGCCCCAGGCTGACATCGACTTGACTGGCACCGGCGTAACGGGCGATGTTGGTGAGCGATTCCTGCACGATGCGAAAAACCACCACGGCGCGTCTTTCCTCGAGTTCGATGTTGCCCTGGCGCGCATGAAAGGCGCAGGCCACAGCCGTGTGGCGGGAAAATTCCTGGCACTGCCATTCGAGCGCGCCCACCAACCCCATGTCCAACGCCACCGGGCGCAGGCTTGTGGCCACATTGCGCACGCCCTGGATGGCACGGTCCACCAACTCCTTCATGCCCTGCATTTCGTCGAGCAGGGCCGGCACCTGCGCACCCAGGCGCATTTCCAGCAGCGACATGTTCATGCGCAGGGCGGTGAGCACCTGACCCAGTTCGTCGTGCACTTCCAGCGCGATGTGCTTGCGCTCCTGCTCCAGCGTGGCCTCGTTCTGCGCCGCCATCTCACGCAGCCGCTGGTGGGAGTGACCCAGGTCTTGGTTCAATTGTCCCAGTCGCGCCGCCTGTGATTCGACGGTCGACGCCACCATGCGCAGTTCGGCGTTGGATTGCCGGCGCTCCGTCAGATCCACCACCATGCCCAGGGCGCAAACCGATGCGCCCTGCGCGTTGGGCATGGCTGTGACCAACAGGCGCACCCACAGCGGCTTTCCGGACTTGCTTGCATAGCGCTTGTCGAGGCAATAGGAACTGCGTCTGCCGGAAAAGAGCTCATGCAACAAGTGGCGCTCCAACGGCCAGTCGTCGTCATGGGTAAAGTGGGCGATGGACATGCCCTGCATTTCGCTGCGCGCATAGCCCAACAAACTGGCCAGCGCCTCGTTGGCCTCCAGCAGACCGGCGTCAGCATTGGCGATGGCCATGCCTACGGGGGAGTTGTCAAAAACGGCGCGGAAGCGCAGTTCACGCGCGTGCCCGGCCGCGAAATCTGGTGCGCCCACAGTCAGAACGGACACTGGGCGGCTGCTTGATGTAATTTATGGAACATGCAGCATCATGCCTCATACCGTTGAAGAATGCGATCGGGCGATTCCGACCGCGTGTAGGGTCTGCCCTACACGGCGCGGCGAACCCGTCACGTACACCGCAGCATGCGCCGACCAGGACGCACGCGTCTGCTCGCTGCACCACAGTCGGATCGCCAGGAGCGCCATGGGCCGGACCGCCTAAGATATCGCCATGAACCACCCATCACGCTTCTGGGCCGACCTGTCGACCCGTGACTTCACCCTGGCCATGGCGTCGGGCCTGGCCGCGCGCACGGTCGCCGTGCTGCCGGTGGCGGCGACGGAACAGCATGGGCCACACCTGCCGCTGAGCGTGGACCAGGACCTCGTCGACGGTGTGATTGCCGCTTCGCTGGAGCATCTGCCTGAATCGGCACCTGTGCTGTTCCTGCCGACGCAGGCCGTGGGACGCAGCGCAGAGCACGAGCGTTTCCCAGGCACGCTGAGCTTGAGCGCCGAGACCACGATGCGCGTCTGGATGGACCTGGGCGCCAGCATCGCGCGCGCCGGCGTGAAGAAGCTGCTGCTGTTCAACGCGCACGGTGGCCAAGTGAGCCTGCTCGACATCGTGGCGCGCGACCTGCGTTGCCAGCACGGGCTCATCGTCTATGCCAGCAATTGGTTCACGCTACCGCTGGGCGGAGAGGTCGACAGTCTGTTCAATGCGCAAGAACAGCGCTTCGGCATCCATGCCGGGGATCAGGAAACCTCCATGATGCTGGCGCTGCGACCGCAATGGGTGGCCATGGAGCAAGCGCGCGATTTTCCTTCGACCTCGCAGACCCGGGCCGAACAGTACCCGATTCTGGGCAACGGGCGCAGTGCCAAACTGGGCTGGCAGATGCAGGACTACAACGCGGCCGGCGCCGCCGGCAATGCCGCCAACGCCACCGCAGCGAAGGGCCGCGCCGTGATCGACGCGGCGGGACTGCAGCTGGCACTGCTGCTGCAGGAACTGGCGCGGTTGCCACTGTCCACGCTGGTGGAGCGGCCGGATCTGAACTAGCGCGACAGCGCCGTTCTTCTCAGGCGAAGTGGTCGAACGAGCCGTAGCTGTTGGGCATCTGCTGCCCTTGCCGATCCAGCAGACGCACGCTGCTGCCGGACTCGATGCTGCCGATGCGCGTCACCGCCGTCGCACTCTGCGCCGCCGCCGCCTGCACCGCCGCGCGCCCTTCGTGTGGTGCGGTGAACAGCAGTTCGTAGTCGTCACCGCCGGCCAATACATAGTCCAGTCGCTGCGCCGTGGAGAGTTCAAGGCCGGGCACCTCCAGGGGCGTCGCCATCAGCGTCACCGCGACTTCGGTCTGGATGCAGGCCCCAACGCCGGACTGCTTCAGGATGTGGCGCAGGTCACCCAGCAGGCCATCGCTGACGTCGATGGCGGCGCTGGCCACGCCGCGCAACGCGATGCCCAGCGCCACGCGCGGCGCAGGCTGCTCCATGCGCGCGCGCGCCTGGGCAAACACCTCTTGCGGCACCGACAGGCCGCCGCGGAAAACTTCCAGCGCCAGACGTGCGTCACCCACCGTGCCGCTGACATACAGGTCGTCGCCGACCCTGGCGCCGCTGCGCAACAAGGCGCCGCCGGCCGGCACTTCACCGAACACTGTGATGCAGATGTTCAGCGGCCCCTGGGTGGTGTCGCCGCCGATGAGCTCGCAGTCGTGCGCGTCGGCCAGCGCCAGCAGGCCTCGGGCAAAGGGCTCCAGCCAAGCCGCCTCAGCGCGCGGCATGGCCAACGCCAGGCTGAAGGCCAGGGGCTGGGCACCGCAGGCAGCCAGGTCGCTCAGGTTCACGGCCAGCGCCTTGTGGCCCAGCCACTGCGGATCGACCGTGGACAGAAAATGTCGGCCTTCGACCAGCATGTCGCATGAAATGGCCAGTTGCATGCCCGGCGCCACGGCCAGCAGCGCACAATCGTCACCCCCACCCAGGGCCGCGCGGCGCGCCGGGCGCAGAAAAAAGCGCTCGATCAGTTCGAATTCGCCCATGACTTCAATGCAGCACGCGTGTGCCGCCGCCACCGGCTTCCAACACGAACAGCGGCACCGCCGCCTCGAAACGCTCGCCGTCTTCGGCCACGCAAAAAAAGCTGCCGTGCATGCTGCCGCTGGCGGTGCGCAAGCGGCAGCCGCTGGTGTACTGAAACGCTTCGCCGGGCTTGAGCAGGGGCTGGTGCCCCACCACGCCGAGGCCCTTGACCTCCTCGTTGTGGCCACGAGCGTCGCTGATGATCCAGTGGCGGGAAATCAGCTGCGCCGGCACGCGTCCGGCGTTGCGAATGGTGATGGTGTAGGTGAAGGCGTAGACGTCCTGCTCGGGCTCGGACTGCTCGGGCAGGTACTCGGGTTCGACCTCGACGCTGAAAAGGTATTTGGGCATGGGGGCGATGGTAACTGCGACAATCGGCGGATGAGCAGAACCTACCGCATTGCCCCTTCCATCCTGTCCGCCGATTTTGCCTGCCTTGGGCAGGAGGTGCGCGACGTCATTGCCGCCGGCGCCGACTGGATTCACTTCGACGTCATGGACAACCATTACGTGCCGAACCTGACTTTCGGCCCCATGGTGTGCAGCGCCCTCAAGGCCCACTCCAAGGCACCGGACGGAACGCCCGTGCCGATCGACGTGCACCTGATGGTGCAGCCGGTCGATGCCCTGGCCGCGGCCTTTGCGCAAGCCGGCGCCGACCTGATCAGCTTTCACCCCGACGCCTCGGGCCATGTGCACCGCAGCGTGCAGGCCATCAAGGCCCAGGGCTGCAAGGCTGGCCTGGTGTTCAACCCGGCGCAACCGCTGGACGTGCTGGACTGGGTGATCGACGACCTGGACCTGATCCTGATCATGAGTGTGAATCCGGGCTTTGGTGGCCAGAGCTTCATTGACTCCGCGCTGCGCAAGATCGAGCAGGCACGCAAACGGATTCAGGCCAGCGGCCGCGACATCCGACTGGAGGTCGACGGCGGCATCAAGACCGACAACATCCGCCGTGTGGCCGACGCCGGCGCCGACACCTTTGTTGCGGGCAGCGCCATTTTTGGCAAGCCCGACTACAAGAGCGTGATCGACGCCATGCGCGTCGCTTTAGGCTAGAAGGTTTCCCAACTGTAGGCCGCCGGCGCAGCTTCTGTAACCCGGGCCGCTGGCTCTACTTCGACCGGCGGCTTCGCCCGGGCTCTGGCTCGGGTGTGGCTGGTCGGATTCGCGGAGCGGCGCTCCACCGCAGGGGCCTCCGATGGCGGCGAAGCCGATCGGATCGCGGACCGGGCCACCAGCGGAGTCGTCGCGCCACCGGCCAGCGTGAACACCGAGACCGCCTGCACCAGGTCGTCTGACTGGTGTTTCAGGCTGCCCGCGGCGGCGGCCATCTGCTCCACCAAGGCGGCGTTTTGCTGGGTCGTGCGGTCCAGGCTGGTGACAGCCTCGCCCACCTGCGCTACGCCCGCGCTCTGTTCCTGGCTGGCGGCGCTGATTTCGCCCATGTGATCGGTCACGCGTTTGATCGCGGCCACCACCTCGACCATGGTCGCGCCCGCCTTGTCCACCAGCGCCGTGCCCTCGTCCACGCGCAGCACGCTGGCCGAGATCAGTGCCTTGATTTCTTTGGCGGCTTCGGCAGAACGCCCGGCCAGGCTGCGCACCTCGGACGCCACAACGGCAAAGCCGCGCCCCTGGTCACCGGCGCGCGCGGCCTCGACCGCGGCATTGAGTGCCAGGATGTTGGTCTGAAAGGCGATGCCTTCGATGACGCTGATGATGTCGGCGATCTTCCTCGATGCCTCGTTGATGCCTTTCATGGTACTCACCACCTGCCCCACGACCGTGCCGCCCTGCACAGCCACGCTGGAAGCGCCGATGGCCAACTGATTCGCCTGGGCAGCGTTGTCGGCATTCTGCTTCACCGTGGAGCTGAGCTCTTCCATGGATGCGGCCGTTTGCTGCAAGGCACTCGCCTGGCTTTCGGTGCGGCCCGACAAGTCGGAATTGCCCTGGGCGATTTCCGCGCTGGCGGTGGCCACGCCGTCCGAACCCTGGCGCACGCGCTCGACAATACCGGCGAAACTGTCGCGCATGGCCTGAATGGCAAACAGCAGGCTGCTCTGGTCGTTGGCACGCAGGGAGATCTGCACGCTCAGGTCACCCGCTGCGATGCGCTGGGTGATGGCGGTGGCGTAGTCGGGTTCACCGCCGAGTTCCCTGATCAGGCCGCGTGTGATCCACAAACCCATGGCCAGCGCCAGCACCACGGCCAGCAGTGCCGCGCCCAGCAGCAGGTTGCGTCCGGTGGTGTAGGCCGCAGCTGCCTGGGTTTTGGCCTCTTCCGTGGCGCTGATCTGCTGCGTATCGAAGTCCTTCAAGGCGCCCATGTAGGCGGCCTCGGCGCTGGCCAGGGACTTGTCGTTCAGCGCCGTGCGCGCTGCGTCGCTGTCGCCGCCTTTGATCGCCGCTATGACCTTGTCCATGGCTGCGCGGTAGGGCGTCTGGGCATCAATGACTTCCTTCAGGGCGGTGCGCGCAGCATCGTTGCTGAGCGCTTCCTCGAGCAGTTTTTTCACCTGATCGTTTTGCCCGCGCAGTTTTTCCGTCTGCGCCAGGTTGGACTGGATGAGGGCCCCACTGTCGGCCATCACCGCGCGCCCGACCGCGGCGGAGATCTCCTGCGCCTTGGCGACCAGTTCTGTTGCAAGTAAGCTGGAACGCGCCTCGTGTTCGAGCAAGGACTGCATGGTGTTGTTGAGCGAATTCAGGCGCTGCACGCCGAACGCCACGCAGGCCAGCAGCAGCAGCGTGAGCAAGCCGAAGGCCGATCCCAGGCGCATGCCGACGCCCGCGCTTTGCATTTGAGGAAATTTCATCGCTACTCCTTCAACGTGCTTGGTACGGTGCACGCGACCCATCCTGGCAAACGCGTGCTTTGCTGCGCCATCAAAGCGTCTTGGCTTCTTTGGTGTAGGCGTCGATCACCGCCTTGGCCGCCGGCTTGGGGGCGCCCAGCGTGGCCAGGGCCAGCGGACGCTCGAACTTCTTGCTGGCGACGGCCTTGGTCTTGCCTGCTTCGACAAAATTCCGACCGACACCGGCGATGCCAGCCTCGTCACCCGCCACCAACTCAGCGACACGCTTGATCGAGCTCTGCGCCTTGAGCCCTGAGGTGAATTCAGCACCGCTGAGCAAGAGTTTCTTGATCATCGCGCGGGTACCCGCAGTGGGGCCTTCGCCATAAACGGCGATCGCCTTGTCCATGCCGCCAACCTCTTTCCAGTTGCCGATTTTTCCGCTCAGGATGCCGCCCAGTTGTTCCGGTGTCAGCTTGCCAACCGGGTTGCTTGGGTGCACGATGAACACAATTTCGTCCTTCTTCAACTCGAAGAACTGCACCGCCTTGGCATCAATCTTGGTGCCGGCTACTTCAGCCAACGGGGCCGAGACGTCCAGTGGCTCCGACACCATGGCAATGTCGGCGGCGCCGCTGGCCAAATCAGCGAGGCCCTTGCCGGAGTTCGAACTTACAAGTTGCAGGGTGTGGCCCGTACTCTTCTCGACCGCAGCTTTGCCCGACGAGACAACGGCGGCGAACACCGTGGAGGCGCCCGAAATTTTCACCGTGTCAGCGGTGACGGGTCCGGCCAGAATAGCCAATGCGACGGCAATCGTGCTTGGGAGCAGGGTCTTTTTCATGGTTTTCCTAAGCGGGGGTTGGGTGGAAATGCAAACGCGGGGAGATCTGAGAGGCAGGGCGCGCCAGGGAGGTGGCGAACGCGGCTGGATTGGCCCATCCCGACGCAAAAATTTCTCGATTTGCGAATGGTGATGATATTATTTTGACAAAACTCATGTTGTCATATGTGACATATCAAATAGACAATTTCAGAAATTTTTGGCGACGTTGTATCTGCGCGTCGGCTTCACCCGCAACCGTACGCCATCACCATGAGCCAAAGCCGGCTGATCCCATGCCGCTGTTACGGCCTGCCTGCCGATTTTTTACGCCGGCTGGTCGGCAAGAATTGCGCGCGGCGGCGCCTGTGATGCCCTGCCCCGGGCCCGGGTGTCGTTGGTCGGATTCGCGCAGCGGCGCTCCACTGCCGGCAGTGTCGCTGCCGGAGAAGTCGATCTGATCGCGGCGCGCGCCACCAGCGGTGCCATCGCTGCACCGGCCAGCGTGAACGCAGAGACCGCCTGCACCAGGTCGTCAGACTGGTGTTTCAGACTTCCTGCGGCCGCGGCCATCTGCTCCACCAATGCGGCGTTTTGCTGCGTCGTACGGTCCAGACTGGTGACGGCCTCGCCCACCTGCGCCACGCCCGCGCTTTGCTCCTGCGTGGCCGCGCTGATTTCTCCCATGATGTCGGTGACGCGTCGGATGGCACCCACCACCCCCTGCATGGTGGCGCCGGCCTTGTCGACCAGTGCTGTTCCCTGGTCGGCGCGCTCGACGCTGGTGGCAATCAGCGCCTTGATTTCTCTCGCAGCCTGTGCGCTGTGCCCGGCCAGACTGCGCACTTCGGCCGCCACGACGGCAAAGCCCCGGCCCTGCACTCCGGCACGCGCCGCTTCGACCGCCGCGTTGAGTGCCAGGATGTTGGTCTGAAAGGCAATGCCGTCGATCACGCCGATGATGTCGGCGATGCGGCGGGAGGCTTCGTTGATGCCTCGCATTGTTTCCACTACCTGGCTCACCACTTCGCCGCCCTCGACCGCGACCCTGCTGGCATCCAGGGCAAGCTGGTTCGCATGGCGCGCGTTGTCAGCGTTCTGTTTGACCGTGACCCCAAGCTGTTCCATCGACGCGGCGGTCTGCTCCAGGGCGCTGGCCTGACTTTCGGTGCGGCTGGACAGATCCTGATTACCGGAGGCGATTTCCGCACTGGCACCGGCCACGGCTTCGGAGCCCAGCCGCACCGAATGAACCACGCCGCTGAGCCCGCTGCCAATCTGGTTCATGGAGGCCATCAACTGGCCGATTTCGTCACCGCTGCTGACCTTCAATTCGACCGTCAGATCGCCCTGTGCCAAGGCCATAGCCTGACTGCGGGCCCGCTGCAAGGGTTGCAGAATCAGCTGGCGCAGCATCAGCCACAGCACGGCCGATGCGACCAGCATCAACACCACCCCCATTCCGCCATAGAGGTTGCGCAGGCGACGAACTTCACTGGTGTATTCGTCCGCGTAGGTACCGCCAGCCACGACCCAGTTCCAGTTCTTCACGAACGAGAAGGCCACAACCTTGTCGCGCAGGCTGGTGTCGCCCAGTTCCTGGTTCTGCCAGGGGTAGCGGATCGAGCCATCGCGAGTTTCCAGAATTTCCCGGATGAACTCGCGGCCCGTGGGATCCTTGGCACTCAACAGGTTCTTTCCCTCGATTGCCGGGTGCACCAGCAGATCGCCGTAGCCGCTTCCCGGCTGCGCGTCGAGCACGTAGAAATAGCCGGTTTGGCCGATCTTCTGGCTGCGCAAACTGCCCTTCAGGCCGACCAGGTATTCGGTGAAATCCAGGCCGACAAAGCTCAGTCCCACGAGCTTGCCTTGGGCATCCTTGATGGGGTCGTATTGCGTCATGTACTGGCGACCAAACAGTTTGGCCAGACCGACGTAACTGCCGCCCTCGAGCAGGGTCTTGTAGCCCGGATGTGCACGGTCCAGCAGGCTGCCCACAGCGCGTTCGCCCTTGTCGTTCTTCAGCGAAGTTGTGACACGCACGAAATCATCGCCGCTTCGGGCAAACACCGTGGCCACGGCTGCGGCAGATTCGGAGAACCGGTCCACGAGGCCGAAGTCGAGGTTGAGCACCCGGCCGTCGAGCTTGAGCGCGGGTGTCGGTTTTCCCTGGATGTCCACCTTGGCTTCGTCCAGTTCGAACTTGCCGCGCAGGCTGGACTGAAAGCCCCGGGCCAGGGCCGCAGTGCGTGTGCGCAACTCCTTGTCCGAGGCGTTGATCATGTCGACCATGAGGTGCGTTTTCGCCGTCACCTCGTCTTTGGCGCGCGCCTCAATGACCTCGAAAATCGACCAGACCACAGCGCCCAGCATGGCCGCAAAGAGCGTGGCGACGAGCAAAAAATTGCTCAATGCCAGCTTGAGCCCCAGGCTCCTGTTACGCCAACCGGTCAGCGATTTCAACATGACGAGTCTCCTTGACGACGACGATGCACACAGCCAAAAGGCTTGAAACCATCGGGGCCTCGGATGGACTGACCTCAACGCGCCACGCCTGCCAAGGGTGAAACCATTTTCAGATCAGGGCTTTGATTATGCTTTTGATAATTGTGTTATCGCAAAAATATTTGAAAAAAGTTGTCCGATTTGCGACACCGGACGCGCAACAGGCACGGCGCAACCCGGCGATGCCCCGAGTTCAGCCCCTGACACGTCGGTTTGCTACACTGGCGACATGTTCATGCATCGCATCATCAGCGCAGGTCTTGGCGACCGGGGAGCCTGGCCCTGGCGCCGCTCGCCAAACGCACGCGTCCAGCCTGCGTAGCCCGACCCTTGGGCCTGGTGAAATGAGCCATGGCGCGATGTAGCCCGACAGCCTGTCTGGCCAGCACGCACCCCGGCCAAGCGTCCAAAGCCGTCCCATCTCCCCCTCATTGAGCAGTGTCCACCCACGGGCCACTGCTCCCCGGAAATACACCGGGATATCGGAAAGCCTTTAGCGATGACTGAAACCGAATTCAAACAACTCAAGGACCAGGGCTTCAACCGCATACCGCTGTTGCTGCAGGCCTTTGCCGATCTGGAAACCCCGCTCTCGCTCTACCTCAAGCTGGCCCACGGCGAAGCGGGCGGCGCCTACAGCTTTCTGCTGGAGTCGGTGGTCGGGGGCGAGCGCTTCGGGCGCTACAGCTTCATCGGCCTGCCAGCGCGCACCCTGCTGAGGGCCAGCGGCTTCGGCGCTCAGGCGCTGACCGAGGTCGTGACCGACGGCGTGGTGGTGGAAACCTCGCAGGCCAATCCGCTGGACTTCGTGGCGGCCTACCAGCAGCGCTTCAAGGTCGCGCTGCGCCCCGGACTGCCCCGTTTTTGCGGCGGGCTGGCGGGCTATTTCGGCTACGACACGGTGCGCCACATCGAAAAGAAGCTGGTGCATTCCTGCCCGCCCGACACCCTGGGCTGCCCCGACATCCTGCTGCTGCAATGCGAGGAACTGGCGGTGATCGACAACCTGTCGGGCAAGCTCTACCTGATCGTCTACGCCGACCCGGCGCAACCCGACGCCTATGGCGCGGCAACAAAGCGCCTGCAGGAACTGAAAGAACGCCTGGCGCAGCCGGTGCACGCGCCAGTGGTC
Source organism: uncultured beta proteobacterium (assembly GCA_903830985.1). GTDB lineage: Bacteria > Pseudomonadota > Gammaproteobacteria > Burkholderiales > Burkholderiaceae_C > CAIKVZ01. The sequence goes on along the minus strand of CAIKVZ010000033.1, from coordinate 98,919 downwards.
AAACCTACGGCGCACCATGCAGCGCAGCGCGACTTTGCCAAGGCGGATTACATCGCGGCGGTCGAGCGCGCCAAGGGCTTGATCGAAGCGGGCGACTTCATGCAGGTGCAGGTGGGGCAACGCATCCACAAGCGCTACACCGAGTCGCCGCTGAGCCTGTACCGGGCGCTGCGTTCGCTCAATCCTTCTCCCTACATGTACTACTATCACTTCGGCGACTTTCACGTGGTGGGCGCGTCACCGGAAATCCTGGTGCGCCAGGAGCAGGTCGCGGCCGGGCAGAAGATCACCATCCGGCCTCTGGCCGGGACCCGGCCACGCGGCGCCACACCGGAACTCGACAAGGCGGCCGAGGCCGAACTGCTGCACGACCCCAAGGAGCGCGCCGAACATGTGATGCTGATCGATCTGGCGCGCAACGACATCGGTCGCATTGCCCAGACCGGCAGCGTCAAGGTCACCGACGCCTTCGCGGTGGAGCGCTACAGCCACGTGATGCACATCGTGAGCAACGTCGAGGGCATCTTGAACCAGGGCATGAGCAACATGGACGTGCTGCGTGCCACCTTCCCGGCCGGCACGCTCACCGGTGCGCCCAAGGTGCACGCCATGGAACTGATCGACCAGCTGGAACCCACCAAGCGCGGCCTCTATGGCGGCGCCTGCGGCTACCTGAGCTACGCCGGCGACATGGACGTGGCGATCGCGATCCGCACCGGCATCATCAAGGACCAGGTGCTGTACGTGCAGGCTGCGGCCGGCGTGGTGGCCGACTCCGTACCCGAGCTGGAATGGGCCGAAACCGAGGCCAAGGCGCGCGCCCTGCTGCGCGCCTCCGAACTGGTCGAAGAGGGGCTGGAATGAGCGCCGCCGCGCCGGGCCGCCCCAAGCAAGGCACGGCCCCCTCGGGGGGCAGCGCAGTACACAAAGTGTTCTTGAAAAGCGGCGTAGACACAAGCGTGGGGACTCTATGAAGCTCTTGATGATCGACAACTACGACAGCTTCACCTACAACATCGTCCAGTACTTCGGTGAACTCGGCGCACAGGTGGAGGTATTCCGCAACGACGAGATCACTCTCGACGACATCGCGGCGCGCGCGCCCGACCGCCTCGTGGTCTCGCCCGGACCCTGCTCGCCCAACGAGGCAGGCATTTCGGTGGCGGCGATCCGGCACTTTGCCGGCCGGCTGCCGATCCTGGGCGTGTGCCTGGGCCATCAGGCGATCGGCGCGGCCTTTGGCGGCAAGATCGTGCGCGCGCAGCAGCTCATGCACGGCAAAACCAGCGTCATCCACACCACCCAACAAGGCGTGTTCGCTGGTCTGCCGGAAAGCTTCACCGTGAACCGCTACCACTCGCTGGCGATCGCGCGCGACAGCTGCCCGGATTGCCTGCAGGTCACTGCCTGGACCGACGACGGCGAGATCATGGGCGTGCGGCACAGGACACTGGCCATTCAGGGCGTGCAGTTCCACCCCGAGTCCATCCTGACCGAGCACGGCCACATCATGCTGAAGAACTTCCTCCTACAAAGTGTCTGAGTTCCCGTTCCAACACTTGGGCTGGTTCATCGCGGCAGGACTGCTGCTCAACCTGACCCCCGGCCCCGACGTGCTGTACATCGTGACGCAGTCGCTGCGCCGCGGCGCCAGAGTCGGAATGGTGGCTGGCCTGGGCATCACCGCCGGCTGCTTTGTCCACGTGGCAGCGGCGGCCGTGGGCATCGGCGCCTTGCTGGCCTCGTCGGCCCTGGTTTTCTCCCTGCTCAAATGGCTGGGCGCGGCCTACCTCCTGTGGATGGGCGCGCGCATGCTCCTGAGCCAGCAAGCCGATGAACAGCCGCTGCCGACAGCGCCCGCCGTCCCGCAGGAAATGAAAAGTGTGTTTTTCGGCGGCTTCACGACCAACGTGCTCAACCCCAAGGTGGCACTGTTTTTCCTCGCCTTCGTGCCGCAGTTCATCGCCCCCGAAGCACCGAACAAGGCGCTGGCCTTCGTCCTGCTTGGCACGCTGTTCAACCTGAACTCGGTCGCCATCAACGTCGCCTACGCGCTGCTCTCGGCCGCGCTGGCGCGGCGCATGTCGGCCGTGCAGCGCGCCATGCACGCCATGGAGCGTGTGGCCGGCCTGATGTTCATCGCCTTCGGCCTGCGCCTGGCGCTGACCGAACAACCCCAACTGTAAACACTTCACATCCAACGACACCATGACGCACAAGATCACCCCCCAGGAAGCGCTGCAGCGCACCATCGAGCACCGCGAAATCTTCCACGACGAGATGCTGCACCTGATGCGCCTCATCATGAACGGCGAGATGTCGCCGGTGATGATGGCGGCCCTGATCACCGGACTGCGCGTGAAGAAGGAGACCATCGGCGAGATCACCGCCGCGGCCCAGGTGATGCGCGAGTTCTCCACCAAGGTCGAGGTGGCCGACCGTGAACACCTGGTGGACATCGTCGGCACGGGCGGCGATGGTTCCCACACCTTCAACATCTCCACCTGCTCGATGTTTGTCGCTGCGGCGGCCGGCGCCAAGGTGAGCAAGCACGGCGGGCGCAGCGTGAGCAGCAAGTGCGGCAGCGCCGATGTGCTGGAGAGCCTGGGCGTGAACATCCAGCTCGCGCCCGAGGCTATCGCACGCTGCATCGCCGAAGTGGGGCTGGGCTTCATGTTCGCACCCAACCACCATCCGGCGATGAAGAACGTTGCACCGGTGCGCCGTGAACTCGGCATCCGCACCATCTTCAACATCCTGGGCCCGTTGACCAACCCGGCCGGAGCGCCCAACATCCTGATGGGCGTGTTCCACTCGGATCTGGTGGGCATACAGGTGCGTGCGCTGGAGCGTCTCGGCGCCGAACACGCCATCGTGGTCTATGGGCGCGACGGCATGGACGAGGTGAGTCTGGGCGCCAGCACACTGGTCGGGGAACTGAAGGACGGGGTCGTCACCGAGTATGAAATCCACCCGGAAGACTTCGGCTTCACCATGGCCAGCCATCGCTCGCTGCGCGTGGAAACCGCTGAGGAGTCCAGAACCATGCTGCTCGGCGTGCTGGCAGACCAGCCTTCGCCGGCGCGCGACATCGTCACCTTGAACGCCGGCGTGGCGCTGTACGCGGCGAATGTGGCACCCAACATGGCCGAAGGCATCGCCCTGGCGCGTGCGGTACTGGCCAGCGGCGCAGCACGCGAAAAACTGGAACAGCTGGTGGCCATTACCGCGCGTCTGGCGCGCTGATTCGGCAAATTTCCGCACCTAATCGACGAACTCTGCACAAATTGCCCCTCAGACCGGGCTTTTGACGCCCATTTTTGCGGGTATTCTCAAGCACAATAGCCAGGGTTCGAACCGCCGTATGGGCGAATGATCTCCGGCCCAGCACACGCCCGCCCTAACTTGCCTAAGTCCACACCATGTTTGTCATAGTTGGTTATGTCGTCTCGATGGTCTGCATCTTCGGCGTGTACATCTTCCACGGTGGCAACATCAGCGTCATCCTGCACGCCCTGCCGTTCGAGATGATCACGATCTTCGGCGCCGCCGGCGGCGCCTTCGTGGTGAACAACCAGCCCAAGGTGCTCAAGGCCACGCTGAAGATGATCCCCGAGGCACTCAAGGGATCCAAGTTCACCAAGGCGCGCTACATGGAACTGCTGGCCTTGCTCTACGACATCCTGCAAAAGGCGCGCAAGGAAGGCCTGATGGCGATCGAGAAGGATGTGGAAACGCCGCACGAATCGGCCATTTTCAAAAAGCATGCCGTGGTCGGCAGTGACCACCACGTGGTCGAGTTCATGACCGACTACCTGCGCATGATGGTCTCGGGCAACCTGAACGCGCACGAGATCGAGTCCCTCATGGACAGCGAGATCGACACCCACCATCAGGAAGCGCACGCGCCGGTGGCGGCCATTGCCCGTCTGGCCGGCGCCCTGCCGGCCTTCGGCATCGTGGCCGCCGTGCTCGGCGTGGTGAACACCATGGGCTCGGTGGGGCAACCGCCAGCGGTGTTGGGCGGCATGATCGCCTCGGCGCTGGTGGGCACCTTCCTGGGCATTTTGCTGGCCTACGGCTTCGTCGAACCCCTGGGTGGCCTGCTGGAACAAAAAACGGAAGACGCGGCCAAGGAGTTGCAGTGCATCAAGACCACCTTGCTGGCCAGCATGCAGGGCTATAACCCGACCACAGCCATCGAGTTCGGCCGCAAGGTGCTGTTCTCCACCGACCGCCCAACCTTCGCTGAACTGGAAGCCCACGTTCGCGGCAAGAAGTAACCCCAACCCTGCACAGCCATGGCGACCGACGGGAAAAAGCTCCAGCCTATCATCATCAAGCGCATCAAGAAGGGCGGTCATGCCGTTCATGGTGGCGCCTGGAAGATTGCCTACGCCGACTTCGTGACCGCCATGATGGCGTTCTTCCTGCTGATGTGGCTGCTCGGCTCCACCGCGCAGGGCGACCTGAAGGGCCTGTCCGATTATTTCAGCGCACCGCTCAAAGTCGCGCTGCCCGGGGGCAGCGGCGCCGGCAACAGTTCCAGCGTGCTGACCGGCGGTGGCGTGGACCTGACCCGTTCTTCGGGCCAGGGTCGCCCCTCTGGCGCAGCCCCTGCGCCGACGAAAAAAATGATCGCCGATGCAGCCAAGGCCGAGGTCGCCAAGGCCGACTCGAAACGGCTGGCGGCACTGCAGGCCAAGATCGAGAACCTCATCGCCGACACCCCCAAGCTCAACGAATACCGCAACCAGATCCGCATGGAAGTCACACCCGATGGCCTGCTGATACAGATTGTCGATGACCAGAACAGACCCATGTTCGCCAGCGGCAGCGCCGCCGTGAAGTCGTATATGCGCGACATCCTGCGGGAAATCGGCTTCGCGCTGAACGGCATCGAAAACCGCGTCAGTCTGGCCGGGCACACCGATGCCACGCCTTACAGTGGCGGGGATCGCGGCTACAGCAACTGGGAACTGTCAGCGGACCGCGCCAACGCCACGCGCCGCGAACTCGTCGCTGCCGGCATGCCCGACGATAAACTGGCGCGCGTCGCCGGCTTGGCGGCGACCAGTTTATTGGACGAAGCCGACCCCAAGAGCCCGGCGAATCGCCGCATCAGCATCACCATCATGACCAAGGAAGCCGAGGAACGCTTGCTCAGCACCCGCCCTGTCGTTCTGGCGGAACCGGCCGAGGCCGGCGCCGCACCCGAAACCGCCCCGCCCACCCAGCCTGCCCAGCCCGCCTCCGCGGTCAAACACTGATGTGGGTTAACCTCTGGGTCTGCACCCGCTTCAATATTTCTTTCTGAAAGCTCCCAACATGGCAAACGACCTTCGCATTTTGATCGTCGATGACTTCTCCACGATGCGACGCATCGTGCGCAATTTGCTCAAGGAAAGCGGCTATCCCGAGGCGGATGAGGCCGAGGACGGCGTGGTGGCGCTGAACAAGTTGCGCAACAGCAAGTTCGACTTCGTGGTCTCGGACATCAACATGCCGAACATGAACGGCTTCCAGTTGCTGGCAGAAATCAAGAAGGATGAAAAACTCAAGCACCTGCCAGTGCTGATGGTGACGGCGGAGGCGCGCAAGGAAGACATCGTCGCCGCGGCGCAAGGCGGTGCCGCAGGCTACATCGTCAAACCCTTCACCAAGGCCACGCTGGAGGACAAGGTCGCGGCCATCCTGAAAAAATACGGACTGATGGCCTGAGCATGGAGACCACTGAAATGACCCCACTGGCCGCGGATTCCACACCCATCGATGTGCACCACCGGCTGGGCGTGCTGACACGCCAGTTGCACGATTCCCTGAGTCAACTCGGCTACACCGATGGACTCAAAGGGACGGTGGAAGAACTGCCCGACGCCAAGAGCCGTCTCTCCTACATCGCCCGCCTCACGGGTGAGGCCGCAGAAAAGGTGCTGAACTTGGTGGAGTTGGCCAAGGCCCAGCAAGACCAGATGGCAGCCGAGGCGCAGCGCATCGCCGACCTGATCGTGAAGGACCCGGTGGGCGCCGTGGCCCGCGGACACGTTTTGAATTTCGTGCACTCTGTGCAGAAGAACTCGCAGCAAGTCGACAGCCACCTGACCGAAATCATGATGGCGCAGGACTTCCACGACCTGACGGGACAGGTTATCACCCGGGTCGTGGCCCTCACCTCGACCATCGAGGAGCAACTGGTGCGCCTGCTGATCCAGACCGCGCCGGCAGCGCCCTTGGCGGCCGAGCCGAGCAAGGACCTGACCGGCCCGGTGGTGAACCCGGAAGGCAATCCGGACGTGGTGACGGATCAGTCGCAGGTGGACGACTTGCTCGCAAGCTTGGGTTTTTAGAACTCCGCGCCATAAGCCGGGGCAAATGCCCCCTTATTGCGCTTTAGTTGGCGCGGCCTTTGCAGACAATGGGTTTACTTCAACGGTAAACCCAAATGGACTCCAGTCAGGACCGCAACCTTCCCGCGACACAACGCAAGCTGCAGAAGGCGCGCGACGACGGCCAAGTGACGCGCTCGCGGGACCTGGGCAATCTGGCGGTGCTCGGCACCGGCGCCATCGCCATGCTGATGCTCGCGCCGCTGATGCTGGACCGCCTCAAATACGCGCTGGCGCAACAACTCAGCTTCAATGCCACGACCGTGGGACAGACCAGCGACATCCTGCTGCGCCTGCACGACGTGAGCCTCATCGGCCTGGGGGTGGCCGTGGCCTTTTCCGTGATCATCCTGCCGGTGGTGATCATCAGCACCGTGGCCACGGGCGGTTGGGTCATGAGCCTCAAGCCCGTCATGCCCGACTTCAGCCGACTCAGCCCTCTGGCCGGGTTTGGCAGGTTGTTCTCCAAGGAACAGTTCTCGCAGGTGCTCAAGCTGGTGCTGATGACGGCGGCGCTGATCGCCGTGGCGAGCAGCTACTTCATGAGCCACTTGGACGAGGTCACGCGCATGGCGCTGCAACCCTCGGTGGCATCGATGCCTGAGCTGGCGCGCTGGATCAGTGCTGGTGTGACCAGCCTGCTGCTGGTGGTGGTGGCGACGGCAATCATTGACATGCCGCTGCAGGCGTTCATGTTCAGTTCGCGCATGCGCATGTCGCACGAAGATGTGAAGCAGGAGCACAAGGAGTCCGAAGGCAACCCCGAGATGAAGGGCCGACTGCGCGCCCGGCAAAGGGAGATTTCGCAACGCAACAGTGTGGGTGCCGTGCCCAAGGCCGATTTCGTCGTCATGAACCCGACCCACTTTGCCGTCGCACTGAGGTACGACGAAAGCAAGATGGGCGCGCCCCAGGTGATTTCCAAAGGTGCCGACCTGCTGGCGCTGAAGATCCGTGATCTGGCCAAGGCCAACAAGGTGCCGGTGCTGCAGTCGCCCATGCTGGCGCGCGCCCTGTACGCCCACGCCGAACTGAACCAGGAAATCCCTGGCAACCTGTTCACCGCCGTGGCGCAGGTGCTGGCCTACGTGTACAAGCTCAAGGCCGCGCTGCAGGGCGATGGTCCCATGCCGGACCAGTTCCCCGAGCCCTTTGTGCCACCGGAAATGGACCCATTTTCCAAACTGAGCCCTGAGGCGGTGGCGGCATGAGCGAAACGTCCAAATGGCTGCAGCAATGGATGGGCCGCAACTCGGCCCTGGTGAACGGCGCGGCCGCGCCCCTGCTGGTCGTGGCTATCCTGGCGATGATGGTGCTGCCGATTCCGACCTGGCTGCTGGACACCTTCTTCACCATCAACATCGCCGTCGCCTTGATGGTCATGATGGTCGCGGCTTACATGATCAAGCCGCTGGACTTCGCCGCCTTCCCCTCGGTGCTGCTGCTCTCGACCCTGATGCGCCTGTCGCTGAACGTGGCTTCGACCCGGATCGTGCTGCTCGAGGGCCATAGCGGCCCTGCGGCCGCGGGCGCGGTGATCGAGGCCTTCGGCCACTTCCTGATCGGCGGCAATTTTGCGGTCGGTATCATCGTTTTTGCCATCCTGGTGGTGATCAACTTCATCGTCGTGACCAAGGGCTCCGAGCGCATTGCTGAAGTGTCGGCGCGCTTCACCCTGGACGCGATGCCGGGCAAGCAGATGGCCGTGGACGCGGACCTGAATGCCGGCCTGATCGACGAAAAGGAAGCCAAGCGCCGCCGCGCCGAGGTCTCCGAGGAAGCCGACTTCTTCGGCTCCATGGACGGCGCCTCCAAGTTCGTGCGCGGCGATGCGATTGCCGGCATCCTGATCCTGATCATCAACATCGTGGGCGGCTTTGCCATCGGCATGCTGCAGCACGACCTGTCGGCCGGCAAGGCGGCCGACACCTACATCCTGCTGGCCGTGGGAGATGCGCTGGTGGCGCAGATTCCGGGCCTGCTGATCTCGGTGGCAGCTGCCATGGTGGTGTCGCGCGTGGGCAAGGACCGTGATATCGGCGGCCAGATCGTCTCGCAAATGTTTGCCTCGCCGCGTGTGCTGGGTGTGACCGCAGCCATCCTGGGCCTGCTGGGCATCATTCCCGGCATGCCGCACCTGGTGTTCCTCACCATGGCGCTGCTGCTGGCCTACGGTGCCTGGGCCATTGCGCACCGCCCGGTGCCGGTCGCCCCGGTGGTGGAAGACCCCAAGGCGGCGCACGACGGCGAAGCCACCTGGGACGACCTGCAACCGGTGGACCTGCTCGGGCTGGAGTTGGGCTACCGACTGATTGCGCTGGTGGACAAGAACCGCCAGGGCGACCTGCTGGCGCGCATCAAGGGCGTGCGCAAGAAATTTGCCCAGGAAGTGGGTTTCCTGCCGCCGGCGGTGCACGTGCGCGACAACCTTGAACTCAAGCCCAGCGGCTACCGCATCACCTTGCGCGGCGTGGTGGTGGGCGAAGGCGAGGCCTTCCCCGGCATGTTCCTGGCGATCAACCCGGGCGGCATCACGACGCCGCTGATCGGCACCGCCACCACCGACCCGGCCTTTGGCCTGCCGGCACACTGGATCGACGAGCGCCAGCGTGAAGCCGCACAAATGGCCGGGTTTACCGTCGTTGATTCGGAAACCGTGATGGCCACACATTTGTCACACTTGATGCAGGTGCAGGCGGCGCGCTTGCTCAGCCGCACTGAGACCCAGCAACTGGTGGAACACGTGGCCCGGTTGGCCCCGAAACTGATCGAGGAAGTGGTGCCCAAAATGGTGTCCATCGCAAGTTTTCAAAAGGTATTGCAATTGCTGCTCGAAGAAGGCGTTCACATTCGCGACATCCGCACCATCGTCGAGTGCCTGGCCGAACACGCCGGCACCGTGACCGACCCGATGGAGCTGGCGCGGCGTATCCGCATCGCCCTGTCGCCGGCCATCGTGCAACAGATCTACGGCCCGGTGCGTGAACTCAACGTGATGGCGATCGAACCCAATCTGGAACGCCTGTTGGTGCAGGCCCTGGGCGGTGCCGGCGGGCCGGCCCTGGACCCTTCCATGGCCGATATGCTGAGCAAGTCCGCTGCCGACATGGCGCAGCAGCAGGAGGAGCTCGGTGTCCCGGCCTGTCTGCTGGTACCCGACGCGATTCGCAACGCCGTGGCGCGCCTGGTGCGCCGCATGGCGCCGCGCCTGCAAGTGCTGGCGCACAGCGAAATCCCTGAAACCCACACGATCCGTATTGGTCCGATTCTCCGAGGTGCATCATGAACATTCAACGATTCCACGCCCCCACCGCGCGCGAAGCACTGACGCTGGCACGGCAGGCTTTCGGTGAAGGTACGCTGATCCTGTCGAACCGACCCACTGCCACCGGCGTTGAGGTCGTGGCCACGGCGGAAGACTCGCTGGCCACATTGAACCGCGCACCGGGCGCAACCAGCGCCAAGCAGGCCATCGGCCGCGACACCGAAGACATGGCCATGAGCACCCTGTCGTTTCAGTCCTATGTGCGTGAGCGCATGCTGCGCCGACGTCAGGAGGAACTGGGCGGGTCACGCCCGGCAGCAGAGCCGCTGCCGCAACCGCCTGCACCCGTCAAACCTCGCGCCATGCACGCCGACTTGCTGCAAACCCTGCCCAAACAGTCTCAGGCACAAGCCCCTGCACCGGTACGCCACATGCCCGCGCCGCTTGCGGCGCCGGTCGCCACCCAGTTGTCGCAAAACATCGCCGATGAATTGCAGAACATGCGGGAAATGATGGAAGAGCGCTTCAACACGCTGTCGTTTCTGGGCCAGGCGCGCCAGGACCCGATCCAGGCCAACCTGATGCTCAAGATGATCCGTGCCGGATACTCGGCGTCGCTGGCGCGCAGCGTGCTTGAGCGCCTGCCCAAGAGCATCGACGCGGCGCACGCCGTGCGCTGGGTCATGGACGTGCTGGAGCGCAATCTCAAGACCGACATGGGCGACGCGCAGCTGCAGGACGAAGGCGGCATCTTCGCACTGGTCGGCGCCACCGGCGTGGGCAAGACCACGACCGCGGCCAAGCTGGCGGCGCTGTGCGTGCGCCCGCACGGCCCCAACTCGGTGGGTCTGATCACACTCGACACCTACCGCGTGGCGGCGCTGGAACAACTGCGCGGCTACGGTCGCACGCTCGGCGTCGTGGCCCATCAGGCGCACGACCGGGCCGCCTTGCAGGACTTGCTGAACCTGTTGGCCAACAAGAAGATGATCCTGATCGACACTGCCGGTGTGGCGCCACACGACCCGCGCAAGGCCGACATGGTGGACGACGTGCTGGAACTGCCGCACATCAAACGCCTGCTGGTGCTCAATGCCGGCAGCCACGGCGACACGCTGGACGACGTGCTGGCCGCGTTCAAGAGCGCGGCGCCCCAGCAGGCCATCCTGTCCAAGGTGGACGAAGCCGTCAAGCTGGGACCGGCCCTGGACGCGCTCATCCGCCATCAGGTGACGCTGCGCGGCGTGACCAACGGCCAACGCGTGCCCGAAGACTGGGAGTGCGCCGACGCCAGCAAGCTGGTGCGCCTGTCCATGCAGACCAGCAACAAATCGGCTTTTGACCCCAAGCCGGAGGACCTGAATTTCTTTTTCTCGCCGGGCAGCCTCAAGACTGCGCAGCAAGGCGTGCTCCATGCATAATGAAATGCTGCCGAATGACGGCCAGCCATCTGCCCGGAGTCATTGATGTACACCGCCAAAGGCCAACTCGACCGCGACGCCACGCTGCGCCAGTATGTCCCTCTGGTGCGCCGCCTGGCGCACCACATGATCGCCAAGCTGCCCGCCAACGTCGAGGTTGACGACCTGATCCAGGTCGGCATGATTGGCCTGGCCGAGGCTTTAAGCCGCTACGAGGTGAGCCAGGGAGTGCAGTTCGAGACTTTTGCCACGCAGCGTATTCGCGGCGCCATGATCGACGAACTGCGCGAAGGCGACTGGATGTCGCGTGGCGGGCGCAAGAGCCAGAAGGAAATCGAACAGGCCGTGCGCCGCCTTGAACACCTGCTGGGACGCAGCCCGATCGAATCCGAAATCGCCGCCCAGTTGGGGCTAAGCTTGGAAGATTACCAGAGCCTGTTGGGCAAGGTGCGCGGCACGCAATTGGTGTACCTGGAAGACATGTCGCGCGGCAATGACGACGAAGAAGGTTTTCTGGAGCGCTACGCCGGCGACCCCGACGCGGATCCGCTGCAACTGTTGCGCGACCAGCGCATGCGCCAGTCCCTGGTGCGTGCCATCGAGGGGCTGCCCGAGCGCGAGCAGTACATCATGAGCATGTACTACGAGCACGACATGAACCTCAAGGAAATCGCCAAGGTGCTCGACGTCACCGAGTCGCGCGTTTGCCAGTTGCACAGCCAGTCGGTGGCGCGACTGCGGGCGAAAATGCGCGACCACTGAAGGACGGTTCACACCAGGGGATTGAGCGTCTTCAAACCCTTGAACCGACCAAAGTCACGGTCCGCGCTCCACAGTAGCGATACGTGGTTTTCCATGCAGATGGCGGCAATCCGTGCATCGTGAAACTGCCCACCCTGAAGTTTCGCTTTGTTGGCGAGTTCGCCAAGAATGGCCCAATGCTGAACGCCGCTGTGCAGGATCTGCGCCTGGGGCGACGCCAGCCACGCATCGACCTGCGCGAACGCTTGCGCAATCGTGCTGGCGGGACTGAATATCCTCGGGTTCGTCACCACTGACAAAAATTCATGCAGGCAACTCACAGGAATTCCCCAAGGCTGGCGGCCTTCGGCCAACGACTTCAGGCAGTCAAAGGCCGGTTTGAAGAACGGCGATTCCGCCCGGTGCGCGTACACCAGGATATTGGTGTCTACGGCAATCACGACCCGAGTCCGACAACACGCGACGCGACGTACTCTTCTTCCATTTGTTGCCAGCGATGCGGGTCCGAAATCAGCATCTTCTTGCCACGCACACTCGCGTCCTTGAGTTTGAAGACCGGCTTCGGGTTCGCTCTTGAATTGCTCAGGACGTGACGCAGTCCTTCTTCGACCAATGCGCGAAGCGTCGTGTGACTTTGCTGCGCCAAGTCTTTTGCAGCCACAAAAAGCGGATCGGAGACTTCGATCGTGGTTTTCATATGGGCACCCATATCAGTGAATACGGGTGTATTGTCGGCGAATCGGGGGGCCGACTGCAATCGTTCACTTTTACCAGGCGTCGCCTGGCACCCGTTGATCAGGCCGACAGTGAGGTGAACGAGGCCGCGGTCCTGCTGCTGCGCCCAAAGCTGGCTGCGTTGCGGCCGTAAGTGGCGCCGGCGGCGGAGGGGAGCAGGGTCTGCAGCGAGAACTGCACGGCAGCGGCGCGGCGCGCCAGATTTTCACGCACCAGCGCAACCCGGGAACGCACTTTGTGCAGGCGCGTGCGCAGAGCGACATCGGCGTGCACGGGTTTGATCCATTGCGGATCCAGACGGGAACATTGCAGCAAGCCGCGTTGCAGGCTCTGGCAGGCCGCTTCCAATTCGCTCACCGGACCCTGGACCAGGCAGGTACACACCGCATCCAGAGCCTGCTCAACCTGACTCAGGGCGTCGTCAAAGATGGGCGAGGAACGGGGCACGGGGGACTTGAGCATGGGGGGACTCGCTTTAGTTGAGTTTTCGGTTCAGTATTTCTTCGGCGTTGTTCAACATCTTGTCGGCAATCGCTTCGGCGTTGACCTTGAAGGTTTTCTTTTCAATCGCGCTGCGCACAGAATCGACCTTCTTCTGATCCACATCTGCCACGCTCGATCGTGGGGCCTGCGCCATTAAGATGGCCGCCCTCGACACGGATACAGGAACGCCCTGCGCTGGCGCGGGCGTCGCGGCCGTTTTGGGCTCGCGCTGCACCCGGTCCGGCGCACTGTCGGCCGCAGCAGCGGTTTTTTCCGCACGTGCGGCGTTGCTCACCACGGGCACGACGGCAATAGGCTCGTTATGTTGCAGTTTCATCACACTCTCCAATTGCGCCCAAGAAAGACGCTGTTGCAGACTGTATCGGCGGTTTATCCGCCAGCTTTAGCTCAATCATGAAAATTTCGTTTCAAAGGGCTATTCTCACTGTGCGCCCATCCAGCACCACGCCCGAAACCACCCTTCCGGCCTCGGTTCTGACTCGCGCCAGCTGTCCCACCACACCGTTGCTCAGGGCCTGGCCGTCCGAACTGACGCTGAATCCTGCGCCCTCGGTCAGTAACCGGATCGTCGCACCGGCAGCAAAGGCCTGAGCCGGGCGCAGCATGACCTGGCGCAGCGGCTGCCCGGCGGGCAGCGGGTACGCGGCCACCTGACCTACCCAGAGCGCCGGATCGGCCAGCACTGGCGATGCATCGCTGGCCCAGTCCACTTCGGCCGCCATCGCGTCTTGCGCCTTCAGCGGACTGCCCGGCAGCACGGCGCCACGCAGCACCCAGGCCGGGCCAAAGGCCTTGACCGTGACCGGCAGAAATACGTTCCACCGCGATTTCCCCTGCAGACAGCGCAAACCGATGCGCGTCTGGCCCCAAAGCCGGGTATTGACGGGAAGGTAGGGCTCAATGCGGGCACAGGGCGCCAGGTGGAGACGCGAATCGAGTTGCCCCAGGCTGACTTCCATGCGCAGCGGGCTGGCCTCGGCGCTGGCGGACTGGCGCAGAGCGCCGTCAATCCATTGCTGGGTCAGTTCCTGCAAGGCCGAGGCGGGCAAAACCTCCTGCGCCTGAGCCGCCACAAAGCCAAGCAAGGACAGACACAGCCCGAGTCGACCGAGCCGTCGGACGAACCGGAAGGTAAGCGCAAGGCGGTTCATGGTGGACCTCGAAAAAATTTGGCTCGGTGCTCCGCAAGAGGGACCCCATCACACGAAGTGGACTGGGGGACGCTGCAAACTGTAAGCGCGTAGCCAAACGATGAAGCAGCAAACAAGCGGCGCTTTAGCCCGCTGATCACACCATCAAAAATTCAAGTTTTCCGAATAATCGTCTCACGCCCCAAGCCCGGCGGCAATCTGCATCCAAGGGCTTTTGAACACGCGAGGTGCGCCATGCTGAACAAGATGACCGGAGATCTGGACTTTCACGCCAAGGCCCTGGTCCTGCGCGCGCAACGCCAACAACTCATCGCCAGCAACATCGCGAATGCAGACACCCCGGGCTACGTGGCGCGCGACGTGAACTTCAAGGAGGCCATGGGCAACGCCATGGCGGCCAGCAGTTCACTGACGCTTCCCATGGCCACCAGCCGCGCCCAGGCCGGCCACATCGCGCTGGGCACGCTCTCGGGCTCGACCCTGCAGCTCGGCTCAGCCGGCCAGCTCGCCTACGGGGTGCAAAGCCAGCCCAGCATGGACAACAACTCGGTCGACATGGACCGTGAGCGGGCCAATTTTGTCGACAACACCGTGCGCTATGAAGCCACGCTGCGCTTCATCAATGCCGATGCCAAAACCATGTTGGCAGCGATTCAGGGTCAATAAGACCGCACGCAGGAGACCGCCATGTCCATGTTTTCCATCTTCAGCGTTTCCGGCAGCGCCATCAGCGCCCAAGCGCAGCGGCTCAATGTCGTGGCCAGCAATCTGGCCAACGTCGACGCTGTGGCAGGTCCCGATGGCAAGGCCTACAAAGCACGTCAAGTCGTATTCCAGACCACGCTCATGGGCTCTGAAGCCTCCGCCGGCGTGCGCGTCAATGGCATCACCGAAAGCGAGCTGCCGGGTCAAAAAATTCTCGATCCCAGCAATCCGGCGGCTGACCCGCAGGGCTATGTGACGCACTCGAATGTGAACTCGGTGGAGGAAATGGTGAACATGATCTCCGCCTCGCGCTCCTACCAGAACAACGTGGAGGTGATGAACACCGCCAAGTCACTGTTGCTCAAGACCCTGCAAATGGGTCAATAACCCTTCACGAAAGCACATCATGACCAGCGCCATCAGTTCCACCACGGCCAGCACTGCGACCACCACCGGCTCAGCCTCCGCCGGCAGCACGACCGCCGCCGCAGCGCAGGACCGCTTCCTCAAGTTGCTGGTTGCGCAACTGAACAACCAGGACCCCATGAACCCCATGGACAACGCCCAGATGACCACGCAAATGGCGCAACTGGACACGGTCTCGGGGATCCAGCAGCTCAACTCGACCGTCAAGAGCATGGCCGATCAGTTCACCTCGATGCAGGCCATGCAGGGCGCGTCGATCGTGGGCCACGACGTGATCGTCAACGGCTCCAACCTGACGCTCAACGCCGGCGTGGGCAAAGGCGCCGTGAGTCTGTCCGGCGCGGCCGACAGCGTGAAGGTGGACATCGTGAGCGCTGGCGGCCAAGTGCTCGACACCCTCAACCTGGGCGCACAGAGCGCCGGTCAGCATGCCTTCTCATGGACCACCAGTGCCTATGCCGGCAGAACCGACCTGAGCTTTCAGGTCACCGCCACCAGCGCCGGCCAGAGCGTGACCGCCACCCCCCTGGTACAGAACACGGTGATCTCGGCCAACCCCAGCAGCACCGGCCTGAGCCTGAGTCTGCAGGGCCAGACCACGCCCGTGGCCTATAGCGACATCGTGTCCATCCTCTAGTCCCGCATGCCTCATTCAGCCCCCGACTTCAACCCTTTCAGGAGATCATCATGAGTTTTCAACAAGGCCTGTCCGGCTTGAGTGCTTCCAGCCAAAGCCTGGACATCATCGGCAACAATATCGCGAATGCCAACACCACCGGCATGAAGTCGTCGCGCGCAGAATTTGCCGACCTCTATGCTTCATCGCTGGGTTCCAGCGGCGGAGCGGGTACGGGCATCGGCGTGGAAGTCGGCAACGTCGCGCAGATCTTCACCCAGGGCAACATCAGCGTCACGGGCAATGCGCTGGACGTGGCCATCAACAACAATGGATTCTTCCAGCTGAAGATGCCCAACGGCAGCCTGGCGTACACCCGGGACGGCGCCTTCAAGCAGGATGTGAATGGCAGCATCGTGACCAACGGTGGCGCCAACCTGATGGGCATCGGCACGGATCCCACCACCGGAGCGATTCTGCCCGGAGGCGCACTGGGACCGCTGTCACTGCCATCGGGCGGCGGCATTCCGGCGGTCGCCACCTCCACCATCACCGCGACCATGAATCTGGACGCCAACGCCGTCGTCAACAACTCGGCCACGGGCGGAAGCCCCACTGCTGTGCCCTCAACGCTGGTGCCGCCACTGGCCACCTATGGCACGTCAGTGTCGGCCTACGACGGCCAGGGCGTGCCCATCCCCGTGAGCCTTTATTTCACCAAATCGGGCCTCAACACCTGGCAGGTCTGGACCAACGACCTGAGCGGCACCGTGCCGCCCGGACCGCCCGTGCAACTGGGTGGCGACATGGCGTTTGACCCGAACACGGGCAATCTGGCAGCGGGCAACGCGTGGCTGACACCGGTCGCCATTCCCATGACCTCGGTCAATGGGGCACTGGTCACAATCCCCAATCTGGATCTGACCAAGGTCAGCCAGTATGGCGCCGGCTTCGCCATCACCAGCCTTTCTCAGAACGGTCAAAAACCCGGCAAGCTCACCGGCATCAACATCGACAGCGCCGGCGTCATTCAGGGCACCTACGACAACGGGAAGCAAGTGGCCGCGGGACAAATCCAGCTCGCCACTTTCACCAATACGCAGGGACTCACGCCCATAGGAGCCGGCAACTGGCTGGCCACCCCGAAGTCAGGCACACCCGTTTCCGGGGCCCCTGGCTCGGGCAACTTTGGCTCGCTGCGTTCCGGTGCGCTGGAGGATTCCAACGTGGACCTGACCAAGGAATTGGTGGACATGATGACCGCTCAGCGCTCCTACCAGGCCAACGCCCAGACCATCAAGACCCAGGATCAGGTGATGTCCACCCTGGTCAACCTGCGTTAAGCCAGAAAGCGAAAGAGCGCCATGGACCGCCTCATCTACACCGCGATGACGGGTGCGAACGCGGCCGAGCAGCGCCAGGCCGTGATCGCCAACAACCTGGCGAATGCGTCCACCAACGGCTTTCGCGCCGAGATCGCGGCCTTCCGTTCGGTACCGCTGCGCGGTGATGGCGCAACCACGCGTGTGTTTGCCCTCACCACCACCACCGGTTACAAGGACACGGCGGGCCCGATTCAATACACCGGTCGCAACCTGGACGCAATGGCCCAGGGGCAGGCCTGGTTTGGCGTGCAGGCGCTCGACGGCACCGAGGCCTATACGCGCAATGGCGCCTTCGAGGTGTCGCAGCAAGGCAACCTGATCACCGGCAACGGTCTGACGGTGCTGTCCGACGGTGGTGCGCCGATCACGGTTCCGCCCGGCGCGTCCATCACGCTGGGCAGCGACGGCATCATCACGGCCAAGGTGGGAAACCAGCCGGCAAACAGTCTGGGTCACATCAAGATGGTCACACCCACGACCGAAGACCCGCTGAAGCGGGGCGACGATGGCCTTTTTCGCTCGACTTCGGGCGACCCCCTGCCGGCGGACGCTACAGCACGGGTGCAAACCGGCGCACTCGAAGGCTCCAACGTGAACTCGATAGAAACCATGGTGCAAATGATTCAGGGCGCACGCCAGTACGAAGCCCAGATGCGGCTCATGCAAAGCGCCGAATCGAACGACAAGTCGGCAACCCAACTGCTCAGCCTGCAGGGCTGATCCTGCGCCGGTCAGTCAACACTGCGCACACACTTTCAAGGCAAGATCATGATCAACTCCCTTTGGATTTCCAAGACCGGCATGGAGGCGCAGCAAACCCAGTTGGACGTCATTTCCAACAACCTGGCCAACGTCTCCACCAATGGCTTCAAACGCGGCAGTGCGGTGTTTGAAGACCTGATGTACCAGAACCTGCGCCAGGTCGGGGCCAACGCCACCGAACAATCGCAAATGCCCACCGGCTTGCATCTGGGCCTGGGTGTTCGGGTCGTGGCGACGACCCGCTCTTTTGCTCAGGGCACACCGCAACAATCGGGCAACAACCTGGACGTGGCGATCAAGGGCAATGGCTTCTTTCAGGTCACCCAGTCGGACGGCACACTGGCCTATACCCGGGACGGTTCTTTCCAGGTCGATTCGCAGGGCCGCCTGGTCACCGCCAATGGCCTGCCGGTGGCCAATGGCGTGACGATTCCGGCAACCGCGCAAAGCGTCACCATCAGCACCGATGGCACCGTCAGCGTCACCGTGCCCGGCAGCGTGACGCCGCAGTCGGTAGGGACCATCGCGCTGGCCAACTTCATCAACCCGGCCGGCCTGCAACCCATGGGCCAGAACCTGTACACCGAAACCGCCGCCTCAGGTCAGCCCGCGGCGGGCACGGCCGGGACCAACGGCCTGGGCACCATGATGCAGGGCTTTGTGGAAACCTCAAACGTCAACGTGGTGCAGGAACTGGTCACCATGATCCAGACGCAGCGCGCCTATGAAATGAATTCCAAGGCGATTCAGACCTCGGACCAGATGCTGCAAAAGCTCGGGCAGCTCTGATTTCGCTGCACCAATTCACATCGAATCATGAACACCTCCAGCACGCCCACCTCTGGCTCCCTTGGCAGGAGCCTCAGCATTCACTGCGCCGCCTGGGCCCTGGGCCTGTTGTGCAGCGCCTGCTCCTACATGCCCAAGGCACCGACCGTGGACTTCGTCGAGCCCGGCACGATACGTCCCGTGATTGCGCCGGTGGCGCAGGTGCCGGTGCGTGCCACTGGCGGACTGTTTCTGTCGGCCGCCTACCGTCCCGGCTTTGAGGACCTGCGCGCACGTTTGGTGGGCGACACTGTGACCATACAGATCGTGGAAAACGTCAGCGCCAGCCAGAAATCGCTCTCCACCGTGGACCGCACGGCGGCGAATTCGGCCGGGATTTCCGCCTTCCCGCTGCTGCGCGGTGCCGATCTGGCCAAGATGTCGGTCGGCGCCACCTCGGGCAACGCCTTCTCCGGCAAGGGTGGAACCGAAAGCACCAACACCTTTGCCGGCACCATCACGGCCACCGTGGTCGAGGTGCTGGCCAACGGCCATCTGGTGGTGGTGGGCGACAAGCAGATCGGTGTGAACCAGAACGTCGACGTGCTGCGCTTCTCCGGCACCGTGGATCCGCGTCTGGTTCAGCCCGGCAGCATCGTCAACTCCACCCAGGTGGCGAACGCGCGCATCGAGTCCAAGGGCCGCGGCGCGCAAGGAGAGGCCCAGACAATAGGCTGGTTGTCGCGCTTCTTTTTAACCGTTCTGCCGTTCTAGACAGAAGCACAATTCGGGCAACACCACGATTTCCCAACCCGTCCCATCCCATGAACTCCACTACCGCCCCTTCGACACGCGGCCTGCGCCTTTGGGCCATGGGCCTGCTCGTGTCCCTGGGACTGGCCTGGGCGCTGCCGGCGCAGGCACTGCGCATCAAGGAAGTGGCTGGCGTGCAAGGCGTGCGCAGCAACCAGCTGACCGGCTTCGGCCTGGTCGTGGGACTGGACGGCACTGGCGACCAGACCACGCAAATGCCCTACACCTCACAAGGCCTGGCCAACTACCTGCAGCAGATGGGCATCACCCTGCCGGCCGCCGCCGCGGCCCAACTGCAATTGAAGAACGTTGCCGCCGTACTGGTGACGGCGCAACTGCCCGCCTTTGCGCAACCGGGACAGGCCATTGACGTCAACGTGTCTTCCGTGGGCAACGCCAAATCGATCAAGGGCGGCATGCTCATCACCACCCCGCTCAAGGGCGCCGACGGTGAAATTTACGCACTCGCCCAGGGCAATCTGGTGGTGGCCGGTGCCGGCGCATCGGCCGGCGGCTCCAAGGTTCAGGTGAATCACCTGAGCGCCGGCCGCATCCCGGGCGGCGCCCAGGTGGAACGCGCCGTGCCCACGCCGCTGCAACTGGGCGACAGCATCAGCCTGAACCTGAACGCCTCGGACTTTCAGACCGCGCGCCAGGTGGCCCAGGTCATCAACGCCAAAATGGGCGAGGGTCTGGCCCGCGCTCTGGACGGTCGCACCGTGCAGGTCAAGGCACCGGCCGAGGCCGATGCCCGCGTCACCTTCATTGCCGAACTGGAAGAACTGGCACTGGAAAGTTCCATCCCCGCCGCCAGGGTGGTGATCAACGCGCGTACCGGCTCCATCGTGTTGAACCAGTCGGTGACGCTGGGGCCCTGCGCCGTGGCGCATGGCAACCTGTCCATCAGCATCAGCTCCACCTCTTCGGTGAGCCAACCCAATGCGCTGGCTGGCGGCCAGACTGCCGTGACGGAGAAAGCCAATATCCAGATCAAGAACGAGCCTGGCATGCTGATCCAGGTACCCGCCGCGCCACAACTGACCGACGTGGTGCGCGCGCTGAATTCGCTGGGCGCCACGCCGCAGGATTTGCTGGCTATTTTGCAGGCGATCAAGGCCGCAGGTGCGCTGAATGCGGAGCTGGAGGTGATCTGATGAGCGTCGCTCCTGTGTCTTCGAACGCCCTGGCGGCAGACGCACGCTCGCTCAATGCGCTCAAGCTGCAAGCCGGTCAAGCCACGCCCGCGTCGATCAAGGAAGCGGCCAAACAGTTCGAATCGCTGTTCATGCGCGAGCTCATCAAGAGCATGCGCGATGCCACCATGAAGTCGGGCATGATGGACAGTTCCCAAGGCGACCTCGGTGCCGACTTGCTGGACCAGCAACTCGCGGTTCAAATGTCGGGCAAGCCCGGCGGACTTTCCGACGCCATCGCGCGTCAGCTTTCGCAGCAGATGGGACTGGCGACGTCAGCCAATGGTGCGGTCAAAACCCCGGTGCCAGCCGACACGGTGACCGCGCCCAAGGTGTCGGCTGCGCCGGCCAGCGTGAGCCAAAGCGGCTTCGTGCAGCGGATGAGCGCCGTGGCCGCCAAGGTAGAACAAAGCAGCGGCATTCCTGCGGGCTTCATGATCGGCCAGGCCGGACACGAAACCGGCTGGGGCAAGCACGAAATCCGCTCAGCCGATGGCAGCCCTTCGTTCAACCTGTTTGGCATCAAGGCCGGCGCCAACTGGACCGGCAAGGTGGCCACGGTCACGACCACCGAATACGTCAACGGGCAGCCGCAAAAGAGCGTGGCCAAATTCCGCGCCTACGACTCCTACGAGGCCTCGTTTCGCGACTACGCGAAACTCATCAACGAGAGCCCGCGTTACGCCCAGGCGCGCCAGCAAACCGGCTCGGCCGTGGCCTACGCCAGCGGCCTGCAGAAGGCCGGCTATGCCACCGATCCGGCGTACGCCGCCAAGTTGAGCAACGCTATCAACAGCACGTTGCGCCTACAGAGGTTGCAAGCATGAGCCGCCGGGCCGCTCCCAAGGCTCATAGCACCGCAGCCCGTCAGGGTGAAGGTAGTCCAATGAATAGTCTGTTCAGACCCTTGAGGTGCGCATCATGGGCGTAGGCTTGCTCAACGTCGGCACCGCCGCACTGCTGGCGAATCAGGCCGCCTTGCAGACCGCTGGCAACAACATCGCCAACGTCAATACCCCTGGTTACTCCAGGCAGTCTGTGGTGTTGAATCAGGTGCAGGGCCAGTTCACTGGCGGCGGATATGTCGGCAAGGGGGTGGAGATCACCACCGTGCAGCGCAACTACAGCGCCTTCCTGACCACCCAGGCTGCCATTGACGCATCGCTGCAAGCGGCAGACACGACCCGTTCAGACCAACTGGCACAACTGGAAAATGTTTTCCAGGGTGGCGCCAGCGGCCTGGGGGCATCCGTGAGCGGCATGCTCAACAATTTTTCCGACGTTGCCAGCACACCCACCGATCTGACAGCGCGCACCGTGGCGTTGACCAGCGCCAACGAAATGGCCGCGAGGTTCCGCGCCGCCTCCTCCAGCCTGGACGACCTCGCCGCGGGGGCGAAATCCCAACTGCAGCAATCCGCCGCTTCCATCAACAGCCTGGCCACGCGCATCGCAGCGGCCAACGCCCAGATCGCCCAGGTGACCGGTAACGGCCAAGCACCCAACGATCTTTTGGATCAGCGCGACCAGCTCATCAGCGAGCTCAACAAGTACGTGCAAACCACCTCGATTCCGGCCAGCGACGGGACCGTTGGCGTGTTTCTGGCGAACAGCCAAGCGCTGGTGCTGGGCAAGACCGCCAACACCGTGTCCGCTGCGTCCGGCGACTTTCCCGGCGACACCGCCACCAGCACATTGAGCATCCAGCAAGGCGGCCAGAGCATGCCACTGACCGAGGCCAATTTGGGCGGTGGCAGCGTGAAAGGCCTGCTCACCTTCATGAACAGCGATCTGGTCGAGGGGCGCAACCTGCTCGGACGTATGGCGCTGGCCGTGGGCTCGGTGGTGAATGACCAGCACCACCTGGGCCTGGACCTGAATGGCAACCCCGGTGGCGACCTGTTCCGCCCCGCGACGCTGCCCGCCGGTCTGCCGGCAGCGACCAACGCGGGCAGCGGCACGGTGAGCCTGAGCGTGAGCGATGCCACCGCCTTTTCCGCATCGAACTATGAATTGCGCTACACCGCCGCAGGCGTCAGCGTCACGCGACTGTCCGATGGGCAGGTGTCGAACTTCGCCGCGCTGCCGGCTCAGGTGGACGGCCTGACCCTGAGCGACACACCGGGCGCGGTGGCGGGCGACCGTTTCCTGCTCAAGCCCTTTGCCACGGCTGCGGGTCAGATGAACACGGCCTTCACCTCCCCGCGCAGCCTGGCAGCAGCCAACCCGGTAGAGGTGCGCACGGGTGCCAGCAATACCGGTGGACTCGCCGTGGCCAGCCTGCAGGCGCAGACTGCCGACGTTAACCTGACGCAGACCGTCACGCTGACCTTCAATGCAGCCGCCGGCACCTTTGACGCAAACGGCACGGGCACGGGTCTGCCGGCGTTGGGCGTTGCCTACACCCCCGGCCAGCCCATCAGCTACAACGGCTGGTCGCTAACCCTCACTGGCACGCCCGTCACCGGCGACACCATGACGGTGCAGGCGGCCACGCCCGGCTACACCACCACCAATTCGGGCAATGCCGCAGCCATCATGAATCTGCGCGACAAGGCGCTGTTCGATGGTGCGCCCCTGACCGACGGCTACGCCGCGGCGATTGCCCAGGTGGGCATTCGCGCCCAGAGTGCCCAGTTTGCGGCCAGCGTCTCAACGTCCATCGCCAGCAATGCGGAAACAGCCCGCGCCGGCGTCTCGGGCGTGAACCTGGACGAAGAAGCCGCCAAGCTGCTGCAGTACCAACAGGCTTACCAGGCGGCCGCGAAGATGATGTCGATTGCGCAAAGCATTTTCACCACCCTGATGCAGAGCTTTGCCTGAACGGGTCTGACAGCAGGAGCACACCATGTCAAGCGGTTCATTTTTGCGGCTGGGTTCGGCCAACACCTACGACAACGCCATCAACAACCTGAGCTCACGCCAGGGTTCGCTGTCGGCATTGCAGGGCAATCTCACCTCGGGCAAAAAGATCGTGCGCGCCAGCGACGACCCGACGGGCGCCGCGCAGGCCGAGCGCGCCATCACGCGCATTGCCCGCATACAAACCGATCAGCGCGCCCTGGGTCTGCAAAAAGACTCCATCACGGCGGCCGAGTCCACGCTGGGCGACACCATCGCCGCCGTCCAATCGTTTCGTGAACTGGTGGTGAGCGCAGGCAACGCAGGCCTGAGCAGTTCCGACCGTCAAACGATTGGCCTGCAGCTCAAGACCCTGCGCGATCAGGTCTTTGCCATGTCCAACACCAAGGATACAAACGGCTTGCCGCTGTTTGCCGCACTCGGCAGTGCACTCGCGCCCTTTGTTCAGCAGAGCAGCCCGCCTCCCGACTACACCTTCAATGGGGTGGCGGGACAGGCCGCCAGCACCACGGTGTCCATTCCGGGCACCCTGGACGGGAACATGGCATTCATGTTCAAACCGACGCAGGATGCCAGCTTCAACGTGAGTTATTCGACCAATGCAGGGCTGAGCTCCACCGGCGCGGTGACGCTGCAAAATCCGGCCGCCGTGACGGGCAGCGACTACCAGATACAGTTCAGCCCGGACCCGGCCAGCGCAGTTCCCGGCGCAGTGCAGTACACCGTGACCCAGATGTCGACACCGCCCGTGGTTGGCACGCCCGCTCCCTATATTTCGGGTCAACCCATCGCCTTCGACGGACTGGCGCTGACCGTGACGGGCAGCCCGCAAGCCGGCGATACCATGGACATCAAGGCCCACTCCAGCATCTTCAGTGTCATGGACAAGGCCATCGCGGACATCGGCAGCGCCAGTTCCAACGCGGCGGCAAGCCAGGCCGTAGGCCAGGGGTTGGCGAATATCGATGTCGGGCTGAACCGACTGCAGGCGGCCCGAGGTCTCGCGGGCAACCTGCTGAACCAGGCTGACACCATCAGCACCAACCAGGACGCGCGCTCCGTGCAGCTAGAAGCCGACCGCTCGCGGGCCGAGGATCTGGACATGATCAAGGGTATCTCCGATTTCCAGAACCAGCAGACCGGCTACGATGCAGCTCTCAAGTCGTATGCGCAAATTCAGAAACTGTCACTGTTCAATTACATCGGATAAGGCCTTATGACCAAGTCGGTCCTGGGAACCATCGTGCTGGGCTACAGGCCGCTGTGGAGCCGGCAACGCGAACTCGCCGGCGTGCAACTTTTCATCGAAGTCGACCCGGTGCATCCGGTGGACGCCAGGCATCTGCTGCGCACGCTGGAAGAGATGTGGACACCGCAGTCACCGCCCCTGCTGCTCTCACCGCAAACGCCCAGCCTGCTGCATGAGTTGCTGGAACATGCGCCGGCACGCGCGCCCTGGATCGAAGTCAAGAGCGAATGGCTGGACGACTGGGTGACGCTGCAGGCCGTTTTTTCGGCGCACGAGCGCGGCCTGTTCCTGGTCTGGCGCGGCGACTCGGCGCACCTGCCCGACCCCGAGCTGGCCGCCTGTTTCGAAAAATGCCTGCTCACGCTGTCGGATCAGGACTGCGTGCTGGCGGCCCGAGCTGCGACCGACGGCTTGGACAGCCCGGTGCTGGCCGGCCAGCTGTACCAGGGCATCGCCAGCCAGGCGCTGATGCGCCATTGCCTGGATCAGCGCGGCGCGCAGGCGCTGGCGGGCTGGCCCACGGACGACGTGTTGCACAGTTACCGCAGCAACTCCATGCACCCTTCAAGTGAAGTCGTGAGCAAGCTGATCCGTGTGGTACGGGCCGACGAATCGATGGAGGTGATCGAGCAGATCATGAGCCAGGACCCGGTGCTGGTGTACCGCTTTCTGGCGCATGCCAATTCACCCACGCTGGGCCTGCAGTCAGGCATCGACTCGTTGCGCCGCGCACTCATGATGATCGGCTACTCGTCGCTGGCCCAATGGCTGCAGCAGCAAATGTCCAACGCTGTGGAAGACGTCGACCTCAAACCAATCAAGTCCGCGATCGTGCTGCGCGCGCGGCTCATGGAGACGCTGCTTGATGCCGGCGAAGAAGAGGAGCTGCGCCGCGAAGTCTACCTGTGCGGCCTGTTTTCGCAGATGGACACCCTGCTGGGCGAACCCCTTGGGACGGCGTTGCAAACACTTCCCTTGTCGGAGCGCATTTACGACGCCACGGTGGCACACACGGGACCCTACGAACCCTGCCTGGCCATCGCCTGCGCCATGGAAAATGAGGACACGGTCCACACCCGCGTGCTGTGCGAGGAACACGAGATGGACATTGAGGAAGTCAACCGCGTGTTGCTGCGCACCCTGGCGGCGCTGTACGTGGCGCCGGCCAACGGCGAATTCGGCGAGCGGCGCCGGCGCAGCCGCTCGCGCACCTTCGGCAGCTAGTTCAGTCCGCCTGCTTGCGCAGGAACGCCGGAATTTCAAAATCGTCCATGCCACCCGATGACAGGGCATCCACCTTGGCCGCGGCCTGCGTGCGATTCGTGCGCCAGACGCTGGGCACATTGCTGCCCGTGTAGTCATGGCTGGCAACGGAGTTGCCGTTCGACATCTGCGCGCCTGTGGCCACGGCATTCAGCGTGGGCACATTGAAAGGCACGTTGTCGGTGCCGGTGCGCAGCACCTGCAACGGCGGCGCCGTGCGGCGCACACCCTGGCGTGACAGGCCCGTGGCCACCACGGTGACGCGGATCTGCTCGCCCAGACTGTCGTCGTGCGCCGTGCCGTAGATCACGTGCGCATCGGGCGATGCATAGGCGCGGATGGTGTTCATCGCCAGCTTGGATTCGCTCAGCTTGAGGGACCCCTTGGCCGTGCTCACCAGCACCAGCACACCCTTGGCGCCCGACAGGTCGATGCCTTCGAGCAGCGGACAGGCCACCGCCTGCTCGGAAGCAATGCGCGCGCGGTCCGGACCGGCGGCCACGGCCGTGCCCATCATGGCCTTGCCGGGTTCACCCATGACGGTGCGCACGTCCTCGAAGTCGACGTTCACCAGACCGGGGACATTGATGATCTCGGCGATGCCGCCGACGGCGTTCTTCAGCACATCGTTGGCGTGGGCAAAGGCCTCGTCCTGGGTGATGTCGTCGCCCAGCACGTCCAGCAACTTCTCGTTCAGCACCACGATCAGCGAATCGACATTCGCCTCGAGTTCGGCCAGGCCGGCGTCGGCGTTGCTCATGCGGCGTCCGCCTTCCCAGTCGAATGGCTTGGTCACCACGCCCACGGTCAGGATGCCCATTTCCTTGGCGATGCGTGCAATCACAGGTGCTGCCCCCGTACCCGTGCCCCCGCCCATGCCGGCGGTGATGAACAGCATGTGCGCACCGGCGATGGCTTCGCGGATGTCCTGCTCGGCGGCCTGTGCGGCGTCGCGCCCCTTGTCGGGCTTGCTGCCCGCACCCAGACCGGTGACGCCAAGCTGCACCGTCTTGTGCGCTGCGCTGCGGCTCAAAGCCTGGGCATCGGTGTTGGCGCAGACAAATTCCACACCCTGCACGGCGCAGCCGATCATGTGCTCCACCGCATTGCCGCCACCACCGCCGACACCGATCACCTTGATCTGCGTACCCAGGTTGAATTCCTCGACTTCAATCATTTCAATGCTCATGTTTCTCTCCTGAATTTCTGTTGCCAAATGTGAATGAATGCTGTTGTTTGCTGTGGTGTTCATGAAGGTGGATCAATACACCTCCAGCGCCACTGTGATCTGTAATGGCGGGGCTTCAGCACCGTCATGGGCCCAGCAAAAATGCGGAATGGTTTCATGCAAGTGCCCTTTAGAAATTGCCGACGAACCAGTCTTTGACCCGACCAAAGGCAGTCTGCATGGAGCCGTTCTTCTGCGCCACCTTCAGACCGCGAAACCGCGCCATGCGCGCCTCTTCCAGCAAACCCATGACGGTGGCGGCACGCGGCTGCGCCACCATGTCCGACAGCGCGCCGGAATACTTCGGTATCCCGCGGCGCACCGGCTTCAAAAAGATATCTTCGCCCAACTCCACCATGCCGGGCATGACGGCGCTGCCGCCGGTGATGACGATGCCCGATGACAGCACTTCCTCGTAACCGGATTCGCGTATCACCTGCTGCACCAGCTGGTAGATCTCTTCCACACGCGGCTCGATCACGCCCGCGAGCACCTGCCGGCTCAGCATGCGCGGGCCGCGATCCCCCAATCCCGGCACCTCCACCTGGGTGTCCGGGTCGGTCAGCAACTGCTTGGCGTAACCGCTTTCCACCTTGATCTCTTCGGCATCGCGGGTCGGCGTACGCAGCGCCATGGCGATATCGCTGGTGATCAGATCTCCCGCAATCGGGATCACGGCCGTATGCCGGATAGCGCCATTGGTAAAGATCGCCACGTCGGTCGTGCCCGCGCCAATGTCCACCAGCGCCACGCCGAGCTCGCGCTCGTCTTCGGTCAGCACCGCCAGGCTCGAGGCCAACGGGTTGAGCATCAACTGGTCCACCTCCAGGCCGCAGCGGCGCACGCACTTGAGGATGTTTTCCGCCGCGGTCTGGGCGCCGGTGACGATGTGCACCTTGGCTTCGAGCCGGATGCCGCTCATGCCGATGGGCTCCTTCACGTCCTGGCCGTCGATCACGAACTCCTGCGGCTCCACCAGCAGCAGGCGCTGGTCCGTGGAGATATTGATCGCCTTGGCCGTTTCCAGCACGCGCGCCACGTCGGTGGCGCTGACCTCGCGATCCTTGATCGCCACCATGCCGCTGGAGTTGATGCCGCGGATATGGCTGCCTGTGATGCCGGTGTAGACGCGCGTGATCTTGCAGTCGGCCATGAGCTCGGCCTCCTTGAGCGCGAGCTGAATGCTTTGCACGGTGGCGTCGATGTTCACCACCACGCCGCGCTTCAGACCGTTGCTCGGGGCGATGCCCAGGCCCGCCAGCTTGAGCTCGCCGCTGAGCAGCACTTCGGCCACGACCACCATCACTTTGGCTGTGCCGATGTCGAGTCCTACGACCAGGTCTTTGTATTCTTTTGCCATGGGTTTACCTGTTGTCTGTGGGGTTCGTTATTTTTTTGGCGTGGCCGCAGCCACGGTCGAGACGCCCTGCAAACGCAGTGCATAGCCCTGCGCATAGCGCAGGTCGGCCGATTCCACAGCGTCGGCGTGGCGTTGGTAGCGGCTCGCCACCTGTGTCACGGTGTGCACGAAGCGCGTCGAACGGGCGCTCAGTTCGTCAGCAGTACCACTGCCGAGTTCAATCACCGCGCCCGAGTCCAGTTGCGCGCGCCACGACCCCTGGGGCGACAGGTCGAGACGCTCCAGCGTCGTGTCCAGCGCCTCGAAGATGGGCGCCAGCGAGCGGTACATCTGCAGTATTTGCGCAGCCTGACCAACGGGTCCGAACAGGCGCGGCAAATCGTCCTGCTCGACTTCGCCCACGTTGGCCTCGAACACTTCGCCAAAGTTGTTCACCAGCCGCGACTCTTCGGGCGCACCCCAGAAAGCCACCGGCTGCTGCTCCTGCAGTTGCACCCGCAGACGATTCGGAAATACGCGCTGCACCACGGCCCGACGCACCCAGGGCAGGGACTCGAAGGCCTGGCGCGTGTGCAACAGGTCCAGGGTGAACAGGCTGCCGGAGAGCTGCGGCACGACGTTGGCGCGCAGCGTGACGGCGTTGTAATGCGTCACCTCGCCCTGCACGCTCAAGGCCCGGATGGCAAACACCGGATGGCGCATGGCCCAGCCCAGCAGCGCGGCCAACACCAGCCCGGCAAAGCCCACGAACAGCGCCGTGGCAACGCCGTTCATCAGCTTCACGTCCAGCGGTGTTGGCAGGGAAAAATTCATTCTTCAACCCTCTGCACGGGGCTGTGCTGGCGTGCCGATGCCGGATAGTCCAGGCAGGCCAGTTGCAGCAGACGCAGGCACAGGTCCTCGTAGCTGATGCCGGCAGCGCGCGCCGACATGGGAACCAGCGAGTGACTGGTCATGCCCGGCGAGGTGTTCATCTCCAGCAGGAAGGGCTTGCGGTCGGCCGCACGGATCATCAGGTCGGCACGCGCCCAGCCGCGGCAGCCCAGCGCGCGGTAGGCGGCCAGCACGATGCGCGAGATCTCTTGTTCCTCGGCCAGCGGCAGGCCGCTGGGACATTGGTAGGACACGGCGTCGGTGAAGTACTTGTTCTGGTAGTCGTAAGCGCCTTCGGGGGCGCTGATGCTCACCACCGGCAGGGTGTGCGCGTCGGCGCCGACGCCGATCACCGGGCAGGTGACTTCCTCCCCGGCGATGAACTCCTCGCACAGCACGTCCGGGTCATAGCGTGCCGACAGCAGCACGGCATCCTGCATCTGCGAATAGCCCTCTACCTTGCTCACGCCGATGGAAGAGCCTTCGCGCGGCGGCTTCACGATCAGCGGCAGGCCCAGTACATCGGGCACCGCCCTGATCTGTTCGCGCTGTTGCTGCTCGGGGCTGAGCACCACGGAACGCGGCGTGGGCAGGCCCACGGACTGCCAGACACGCTTGGTCATGACCTTGTCCATGGCGATGCTTGAGGCCATGACGCCGGAGCCGGTGTAGGGAATGCCCAGCCATTCCAGCGCACCCTGCACCGTGCCGTCTTCGCCGAAGCGGCCGTGCAGTGCGATGAAGCAGCGTGCAAAGCCTTCGACCCGGAGTTGCGTCAGATCGCGCTGCGCCGGGTCAAAGGCGTGCGCGTCAACGCCGCGGGCGCGCAGTGCCTGCAACACACCCTGGCCAGAGAGCAGGGAAATTTCGCGCTCCGCCGACAGCCCCCCCATGAGCACGGCCACTTTCCCCAGGGCTTGAACGGTTTGGCTCATGACACTTTTCCTTGGGCGTCCGGGCCCGCGCCGGACTGTGTGAGTTGCACAACGCGTGCCGGCACGGCGCCGATGGAGCCGGCTCCCATGCACAGCACGACGTCGCCACCGCGCGCGTTCTGCACAATGGCCTGTGCCATGTCGGCGATGGCGTCGACAAACACCGGTTCCACCTGCCCGGCCACGCGCAGGGCACGCGCCAGGGTGCGGCCGTCGGCCGCGACGATCGGCGCCTCGCCTGCGGCGTAGACCTCGGCCAGCAGCACCGCATCGGCCTGACCCAGCACCTTGACAAAATCTTCAAAGCAGTCGCGCGTGCGGGTGTAGCGGTGCGGCTGAAACGCCAGCACCAGACGCCGCCCTGCATAGGCGCCGCGCGCTGCGGCCAGCGTGGCCGCCACCTCTACCGGATGGTGCCCGTAGTCCTCGATCAGCGTGAACTGTCCACCCTGTACGGCATTCACTTCGCCATAGCCCTGAAAGCGCCGTCCCACGCCCTTGAAGCCGGCCAGCGCAGCCTGCACGGCCGCATCCGGCACGTCCAGGGCCTGGGCCACGGCGATCACCGCCAGAGAGTTCAACACGTTGTGCCGCCCGGCCAGGTTCAGCACAATATCCAGCGCCGGACAGTCCGCACGCTGCACTGTGAAGTGCATCTGTGCGCCGACGGCGCGCACGTCCACGGCGCGCAGTTGCGAGCCCGCCTCGAAGCCATAGCTAACGACACGGCAGGTCACCTGCGGCACGATGTCTCGCACTGCCGGGTCATCCGTGCACAGGATGGCCGTGCCGTAGAACGGCATGCGGTGCAAAAAATTCACGAATGCGGTCTTGAGTTGGCCGAAGTCATGGCCATAGGTTTCCATGTGGTCAGCGTCGATGTTGGTCACCACCGCCATCACCGGCAACAGGTTCAGGAAGGACGCGTCCGACTCGTCGGCTTCGACCACGATGTAGTCGCCCTTGCCCAGGCGCGCATTCGCGCCGGCGCTGTTCAGACGTCCGCCAATGACAAAGGTCGGATCCAGGCCGCCTTCGGCCAGCACGCTCGCCACCAGACTGGTGGTCGTGGTCTTGCCATGGGTGCCGGCAATGGCAATGCCCTTCTTCAGGCGCATCAGTTCGGCCAGCATCAGCGCGCGCGGCACCACCGGAATGCGCAGCGCGCGCGCCGCCAGCACTTCGGGGTTGTCGGCGTGTACCGCCGTCGATGTGACCACCGCGTCGGCTCCCGCCACATGCTCAGGCGCATGCCCGACGTGGGTGGCGATGCCCAAGCCGGCCAGGCGCTGCAGCGTGGCGCTGTCGGCCAGGTCCGAGCCTGAAACGACGTAGCCCAGATTGCACAGCACCTCGGCAATGCCGGACATACCGGCGCCGCCGATGCCGACGAAGTGAATGTGACGCAAGGCGTGCTTCATCGCGCCAACTCCTCGCAGGCCAGCACCACCGCTTCTGTTGCGCCCAGCTTTTCCATGGACTTGGCCTTGATCGCTCTCTTCATCAGCTCTTCCCGTGTCAGGCCGGCCAGCAGGTCAGCCAGCGATTGCGGCGTCAAGTTGGCTTGCGGCTCGAGCCAGCCGCCGCCCTGTGTCACCAAAAATTGCGCGTTCGTCGTCTGGTGGTCGTCCACGGCGGCCGGGAAGGGAACAAAGATGGCGGCCGCTCCCACCGCCGCGATCTCGGTCACGGTGCTGGCGCCGGCACGGCAGATGATCACGTCGGCTTCGGCAAAGGCCTGGGCCGTGTCTTCGATGAAAGGCGTGAGGTCGGCACTGACGCCAGCGGCCTCGTAGTTGGCGCGCAAGGCGTCGATCTGTTTGGCGCCGCTCTGGTGCGCCACCCAGGGCCGTGACTCCTGCGGCATCAAAGCCAGCGCCTGAGGGACGATCTCGTTGAGCGCGCGCGCGCCCAGGCTGCCACCCACCACCAGCAACTTCAAGGGACCGCTGCGTCCGGCGAAGCGCGTCGCGGGGTCGGCCTGCTGCGTGAAGGCGGTGCGCAAGGGATTGCCCACCCAGAGCCCGTTTTTCAGCACATCCGGGA
This sequence comes from uncultured beta proteobacterium, assembly GCA_903830985.1. Classification (GTDB taxonomy): domain Bacteria; phylum Pseudomonadota; class Gammaproteobacteria; order Burkholderiales; family Burkholderiaceae_C; genus CAIKVZ01. Next base: position 66,211 of record CAIKVZ010000033.1, on the reverse strand, counting down.
AGGCGCAGAACACCAGGTCAGCCCGTGAAGCCAGTTGCTTGTTGGCCATGCCAGCCACCGAGTTCTGTTCATGCAGCACCAGCGGAATCTTCATCCATGCCGCCATCAGGCCGGCCGGGAAAGTGATGTAGCCGCCCAGCCCCACAACCACATCGGGTTTCACCAGGCGCAGTACGGCGCGGCTTTGCGCGAAGGCTTTGAGCAGGCGCAGCGGCAGGCGCAACAGCGTCATGAATCCCTTGCCGCGCACGCCGGAAAATTCCACCGGCTCAAACGCAAAACCACGCGCCGGCACCAGTTGACTTTCCATGCTGGGTGCGTCCACGCTGCCCTTGCCGCCGAGCCAGTGCACGGTCCAGCCGGCTTCACGCAAGGCTTCGGCCACGGCCAGTCCGGGGAAGATGTGGCCTCCGGTGCCGCCGGCCATGATGAGTGCGGTTTTTGTACTCATACGCGGCCTCCGTGCATCACCAGGCCGCGTGCCGCGTCCTGCAGCGCTGGTGCGCTGACTCTGTTGTGCAGGAACAGAGTACTCATACACGGCCTCCGTGCATGAGTACTCTGTTCTCGTAATCCACCCTCAGCACCACGGCGAGGGAGATGAGGTTGAGCATGATGGCGGAGCCGCCGTAGCTCATGAGCGGCAGGGTCAGGCCCTTGGTGGGCAGGGCACCCAGGTTCACGCCCATGTTGATGAAGGCCTGAAAGCCGATCCAGATGCCCACGCCCTGCGCCACGAGTCCGGAAAAGACGCGGTCCAGGGCGATGGCCTGACGGCCGATGTGCATGATGCGCCGCGTCATCCACAGGAACAGGCCGATCACGCACAGCACTCCCACCAGACCGAACTCCTCGCCGATCACGGCAAGCAGAAAATCGGTGTGCGCCTCGGGCAGCCAGTGCAGTTTTTCCACGCTGCCGCCCAGCCCCACGCCGAAGATCTCACCGCGACCGATGGCGATGAGCGAGTGCGACAACTGGTAGCCCTTGCCCAGCGCGTGTTTCTCGCTCCAGGGGTCGAGGTAGGCAAAAATGCGTTCGCGCCGCCAGTCGCTCAGGGCGATCATCAAACCGAAAGCCACGACCAGTACCGTCGCAATGAGGAAGAACATGCGCGCGTTCACGCCGCCCAGGAACAGGATGCCCATGGCTATCACGGCAATCACCATGAAGGCGCCCATGTCGGGCTCGGCCAGCAGCAACACGCCCACCACGGCCACGGCAATCCCCATGGGTGCCACGGCGCGCAGGAAGTTCTCCTTCACATCCATCTTGCGCACCATGTAGTTGGCGGCGTACATCAGCACGGAAAATTTGGCCAGTTCGGAGGGCTGAAAGCTCATGAAGCCCAGGCCGATCCAACGCCGCGCGCCATTCACCGCCTTGCCGATGAAGGGCAGCAGCACTGCGATCAGCAGCAGCAGGGAAATCACGAACAACCAGGGCGCCACCTTCTCCCAGCTTGCCATGGGCACCTGGAAGGTCAGCAGCGCCGCGACAAAGGCCATGGCCATGAACAGCAGGTGCCGACTCAGGAAATAGCTGTGCGCGTACTTGGCGAACTTGGGGTTGTCCGGAATTGCCACCGAAGCCGAATACACCATCACCAGGCCCCAGGCGAGCAGCGCCACGGTGACCCAGACCAGTGCCTGATCGACCCCGGACACGGAAGTGGCGCTGATGTTGCCGCGCAAGCCGTCCATGCCGCGCAGCGGCAGCGGCTTCTCTGCGCGGCCGCGCGCGCCGAACCAGCCCGTCAGGCGTGACAGCACGGCGCTCATTCGTTGTTCTCCAGCATCGCACCGGCTTCGAGGGCCAGGTCCTGCACCGCTTGCACGAACATGCGCGCGCGGTGCTCGTAGTTGTCGAACATGTCGAAGCTGGCGCAGGCAGGCGACAGCAGCACGGCGTCGCCCGCCTGGGCGCGTTGTTGCGCCAGTTGCACGGCGGCGGTCATGGAGTCGGCGTCGCACAGCGCCACGCCGCAGGCCTGCAGCGCGGTGCGAATCAGCATCGCGTCGCGCCCTATCAGCACGACGGCGCGCGCATGGCGCGCCACCGGTGCGGCCAGCGGCGCAAAGTCCTGGCCCTTGCCTTCGCCGCCCAATATCACAACCAGGCGCCGGTCTGCCCCGAGCCCCTTGAGCGCGGCCACCGTGGCGCCGACATTCGTTCCCTTGCTGTCGTCAAAATATTCCACGCCTTCGAGTACGCCCACCGACTGCACGCGGTGCGGCTCGCCGCGGTACTCGCGCAGCCCGTAAAGCATAGGTCCCAGGCTGCAACCTGCGCTGCTGGCCAACGCCAGCGCCGCCAGCGCGTTCACGGCGTTGTGCCGGCCCCGGATGCGCAGCGCTTCCGCCGGCATCAGGCGCTGGAAGTGCAGTTCTGGCAGATCTCCGCCGCGCTTGACCTTGATGGTTTCGTCGGCTTCCAGCGCGCGCACCAGCCAGACCATGCCATTGACCTGTTCCAGACCGAAGTCCCCCGGGCGCTGCGGCATGTCCGAGCCAAAGCTGAGCCAGGCGCGTGGCGCGACGCGCGGCTGGCGTCCCTTGCCGGATACGAGAACCGGCGGCGGATTCAGCTGCTCGAGCAGGGCTATGACCAGCGGCTCGTCGCGGTTCAACAATGGGAGGGTCGTCGCGCCGAAGATTTTGGCCTTGGCGGCCACATAGCCGTCCATGCTGCCGTGCCAATCCAGATGGTCCTGGCTGATGTTGAGCACGGCGGCGCAGTTCGGCTCGAAGCCGTTGGCCAGCTCAAGCTGGAAGCTCGACAGCTCCAGCACCCAGACTTCGGGCAGCGCAGCGTCCGGCTGAACGTCGGCATCAGGTGTTGCCTTGTCGGCCGTGCCGGCCGTGACTTCACTCGCCAACTCAGTTGCCGCCACCTCGCTTGTTTCCTCCGCCGGCACTTCAGCAGGTGCGGGGCAGGCATCGAGTTGCGCCATCAGCGTGTCAAGCAGCGTCGGGCCGATGTTGCCGGCCACGGCCACGCGCTTGCCCGAACGCTCCACCAGTTGCCCGGTGAGGGAAGTGACGGTGGTCTTGCCGTTTGTTCCAGTGATGGCCAGCACCTGCGGCGCGTAGCCGCGACTTTGCTTGAGTTCTGCCAGTTCTTTGGCAAACAGGCTCAGTTCACTGCCCACCCACAGGCCCTGGGCCCGCGCCGCCTGCAACACCTCGGCCACTTCCGAAGGCTTGAGCCCCGGGCTGCTGAAGACCGCACGCACATCGCTGCCCTGCACCAGAGAATCGTCGAGTGGACCGGCGACGAATCGGACGCCCGGCAGTTCGGCCTGCAAGGCCGCCAGTTGAGGCGGCGCTGCGCGCGTGTCCGCTACCGTCACCTGGGCGCCGCAACGCGCGCACCAGCGCGCCATCGCCAGGCCGGAGTGGCCCAAGCCCAGGATCAGAACGTGCAGACCGTGCAATGTACTCATGGTGTCAGCGCAGCTTCAGGGTGGAAATGCCCACCAGGCACAGCAGGATGGTGATGATCCAGAAGCGAACCACGACCTGGGTCTCGGCCCAGCCGATTTTCTCGAAGTGGTGATGCAGCGGTGCCATCCTGAGCAGGCGCCGGCCCTGACCGTATTTTTTGCGGGTGTACTTGAACCAGCTCACCTGCAGCATTACCGACAAGGCCTCGGCGACGAAAACCCCGCCCATGATGAAGAGCACAATTTCCTGGCGCACGATCACGGCAATCGTCCCGAGCGCCGCGCCCAGTGCCAGCGCGCCGACATCGCCCATGAAGACCTGCGCCGGATGCGTGTTGAACCACAGGAAGGCCAGGCCCGCGCCGGCCATGGCCATGCAGAAAACGAGCAATTCGCCCGAGCCCGGGATGTGCGGCATGAACAGGTATTTGGAGTACACGGCGCTGCCGGTCACATAGGCAAAGATGCCCAGTGAGCCGCCCACCATGGCCACGGGCATGATGGCCAGACCATCCAGGCCGTCGGTCAGGTTCACGGCGTTGCTCGACCCCACGATCACCAGATAGGACAGAATGACGAAGCCGAACACGCCCAGGGGATAGCTCACCTCCTTGAAGAAGGGCAGCATCAGGCCGGCCTTGGGCGGCAGGTTCACGTCAAAGCCCGACTGCACCCAGGTGAAGAACAGTTGCAGCACGCGCAGGTTGGAACTCTCGGAAATGCTGAACACCAGATAGAGCGCGGCCAGCAGGCCGATCACCGATTGCCAGAAGTATTTTTCCCGTGAACGCATGCCCTCGGGATCCTTGTTCACCACCTTGCGCCAGTCATCGACCCAGCCGATGGCGCCAAAACCCAGGGTCACGATGAGCACGATCCAGACAAAGCGATTCGCCAGATCGACCCAGAGCAAGGTTGAAATCGCGATAGCCAACAGCACCAGCACGCCGCCCATCGTGGGTGTGCCGCTCTTGCTCAGGTGCGAGGCCATGGCGTACTCGCGTATCGGCTGACCGATCTTCAGCGCCGCCAGATGCCGGATCACTGGCGGCCCCGCGAACAGGCCGATCAGCAACGCCGTGAGCGCAGCCATGACGGCGCGAAACGTCAGGTACTGGAACACCCGGAAAAAACCGAAGTCCGGCGAAAGCGTCTGCAGCCACTGGGCCAGACTAAGCAGCATGGGAACCCTCCTGTTGATTTTCTTCTGCGTCAGTCAGAGCTGAGACGACGCGCTCCATCTGCATGAAGCGCGATCCCTTGACGAGCACGCTGGCGTATTGCGGCAAAGCCTGCAGCAGCGCCGCACTGAGCGCGTCGACGCGGTCGAAATGCTGTCCCGCGCCAAAGCTAGCAGCCGAGTGCCGTGCCAGCTCGCCCAGCGTGTAGAGCTGGGCAATGCCGCGGGCCCGGGCGTACTCGCCGACCTCGGCGTGGAACTGCGGGCCCTGCGCACCGACCTCGCCCATGTCGCCCAACACCAGACATTGCGGCGCCGGCAGTTCGGCCAGCAGGTCGATGGCGGCACGCACCGAGTCGGGATTGGCGTTGTAGCTGTCGTCGATCAGCGTCAGGCTGTGACCCACCAGTGACAAAGCCAGCGTGCGCGAGCGGCCCTTGACGGCCTCGAAGTCGTTCAGACCCTGTTGAATGGCGCCCAGCGGCACGCCGGCCGCCAGGGCACAGGCCACGGCGGCGAGCGAATTCTTCAGGTTGTGCCGACCCGCTACCGCGAGCGTGTAGCGCAGCTCGCCGGCCGGCGTTTGCACCTGCACCGCCCAGGCACCCTGGCGCCAATCTGCACCCAAGGCAAAGACTTCGGCCGGGCAGGACGGCGTGTTCGCCGCGGCAAAGCGCAGCACGCGGCGGGATGCGGTCAGTGACTGCCACAGGCCGGTGTACGCGTCGTCTGCGGGAAACACCGCCACGCCGTGCGCGTCGAGCGCGGAAATCACCGCGCCGTTTTCCTCGGCGACGGCCTGCACCGTGGCCATGAACTCCTGATGCTCGCGCTGCGCGTTGTTCACCAGCGCCACCGTGGGCCGCGCCAACGACGCCAACACGGCAATCTCGCCGGGGTGGTTCATGCCCAGTTCCAGCACCGCCAGCCGGTGCTGTTGGCGCAGGCGCAGCAGGGTCAGCGGCACGCCGATGGCGTTATTGAAATTGCCCTGCGTCGCCAGCGCCGCTTCCGGCTCAGCGGCGCGCAGGATGGAGGCGATCATCTGCGTCACCGTGGTCTTGCCGTTCGATCCTGTCACCGCGATCAACGGCAACGTGAATTGCGCGCGCCAGCCGGCGGCGAGTTGACCCAGCGCAACCAGGGTGTCGGGAACGACCAGCCCCGGCAGGCCCAGTTCCTGTAACTGCCGCAAGGCCTTGGCGTGGCACAACACGGCCGCAGCACCGCGCTCCTTGGCCTGCTGCAGAAAGTCGTTGGCATCGAAGCGCTCACCCTGCAATGCCACGAACAGGTCGCCGCCCTGCAGCGTGCGCGTGTCGGTGTGGACCCGCGCCAGCGCCGTGCCGACGTCGCCAATGAGTTGCGCGCCGGGTATCCACGCGCCGGCCTGTTGCAGCGACATCATGGTGCGGCCCTCGCAGCCAGTGCGGCCAGGGCCTGCGCCCGGTCCGAAAATGGCAGTTTCACACCGGCCATTTCCTGCGTGGCTTCGTGGCCCTTGCCAGCGATCAGCACCACGTCCTGCGGCTGCGCCTGTTGCACGGTCTGGGCAATCGCCAGGGCGCGGTCGGACTGGACCTGAATGGCGGCGCTGCCACTGGTTCCCAGCAAGATCTGGCTGATGATGGCCTGCGGTTTTTCGCTGCGCGGGTTGTCACTGGTCACGACGACTTGGTCGGCATTTTTTTCCGCCATCGCAGCCATCAGCGGGCGCTTGGCGCTGTCGCGGTCTCCTCCGCAGCCGAACACGCACCACAGTTGGCCGCCGCGCTGACGCGCCAGGTGCCGCAGGGCACACAAGGCCTTGTCCAGTGCGTCCGGCGTATGCGCGTAGTCGACCACCAGCAGCGGCTGTCCGGGCAGCGTCAGGCAATCCATGCGGCCTGGCACCGGGGTCAGTGTTTCGCAGGCTCGCGCCGCTTCCTGCAGGGGCACGCCCAGAGCGCGCAGTGCGCCGATCACGCCCAGCAGGTTGTCCACGTTGAAGCTGCCGATCAGCGCCGTTTGCAGGCTGGCCTGGTCGTCACCTTCGAGCACCGTAAAGCCCAGTCCTGCGTTGCCATAGTTCAGATCGACGGCGCGCAGCCGGGCCGGTTGCAGCAGGGAGAAAGTCCACAGGTCAATCTCCTTGTCGCCCAAGGCTTGCGCCAACTCCACGCCCTGCGGATCGTCCAGATTCAGCACCGCAGCCTGCAGGTCCGGCCAGGAAAAGAGCGCCGCCTTGGCCTGCCAATAGGCCTGCATGCTGCCGTGAAAATCCAGGTGATCCTGGGTGAAGTTGGTGAAGATGGCCACGCGGATGCGCGTACCGTCCAGCCGGTGTTCCACCAGTCCGATCGACGAGGCCTCGATGGCGCAGGCGCGTAGGCCACTGTCGACGAAGGCGTGCAACTGCTGCTGCAGCGTGACAGGATCGGGCGTGGTCAGTCCCGTGGTCGTGAGTTTCGCAAGTGGATCGCCGCCAGTGCCGACCAACGGTGGTACCCCCACGCCAAGGGTGCCGATCAGGCCGCAGGCGCGGCGCATTGCTGCCGGCAAATTCGTCAGCGCCTGGGCCAGCCACCAGGCGGTCGAGGTCTTGCCGTTGGTGCCGGTGACGGCCAGCAGGTCCAAAGCCTGACTTGGGTGCCCAAAGTAGGCGGCGGCGATCGGCCCGGTGGCGGCCTTGAGCTGCGGGTAGCAGGCCACGGACGCATCGTTATTGGCGGCAAATTCGAAGGCCTCCACCCCCGACTGCTCGACCAGGCAGGCTGCAGCTCCGCTGGCCAGTGCGGCCTTCACAAACTTGCGACCGTCCGTCGCGGCACCGTGCCAGGCAACAAAGCCGTCGCCTGGCTGCACGAGTCGGCTGTCAGTGCGCAGCACGCCCGTGATGCGGCCCTGCAGCCAAAGCGCCGCCTGTTCCGGGGTGTCGAGACGGCGCATCAGAACGACTCCTCGACCGCGTTGGCAACGATCTGCGGCTTGACTTCCATGTCGGGCTGTACACCCATCATGCGCAGGGTCTGCTGCGCCACTTCGCTGAACACGGGCGCTGCGACCGCGCCGCCGAAATACTGGCCGGCGTTGGGCTCGTCGACCATCACTGCGACGATGATGCGCGGCGCATCGATCGGCGCCATGCCGACGAACCAGGCGCGGTACTTGCGGTTCTTGTCCGTGCCATAGCCCTTGCCGACCTGCTTGTAGGCCGTGCCTGACTTGCCGCCTACCGAGTAGCCAATGGTCTGCGCCTTCTGACCGGTGCCGCCAGGCCCGGCGGCGAGTTGCAGCATATGACGTACCTGACGCGCCGTACGCTGCGACAGCACCGGCACACCCATGGCCGCGGCGTCAGTCTTGAGCATGGTCGCGGGAATGATCTGGCCGTCGTGCGAGAACACGGTGTAGGAGCGCGCCATCTGGAACAGCGAGGCTGACAGGCCGTAGCCGTAGGACATGGTGACTTGCTCGATCGGACGCCAGGTCTTGTAGGGCCGCAGTCGACCCGACACTGCGCCGGGGAATGCGATCTGCGGCTTTTGCCCGAAGCCGGCCTGCGAGAACAGTTCCCACATTTCGCGCGGCTGCATCTGCATGGCGATCTTGCTGGTGCCGATGTTGCTGGACTTCTGGATCACGCCTTCGACTGTGAGCACGCCGTTGGCGTGCGAATCGGAAATGGTGGCGCCGTGAATTGTCAGCTTGCCATTCCCCGTGTCGATCAGCGTGTTCGGCGTGACGCGTCCTGTTTCCAGCCCCAGGCCGATGGTGAAAGGCTTCATCACCGAGCCCGGCTCGAAGGTGTCGGTCAGGGCCCGGTTGCGCAGTTGCTCGCCGCTCAGGTTGCGCCGCTTGTCCGGCACGTAACTCGGGTAGTTGGCCAGCGCCAGCACCTCGCCCGTGTTGGCGTCGAGCACCACCACGCTGCCGGCCTTGGCCTTGTTCACTGTGACGGCGTCGCGCAGCTTCTGGTAGGCAAAGAACTGCACGCGGCTGTCCACGCTCAGGCGCAGATCGGGACCATCCGCCGGGGGTATGGTCTGCCCCACGTCTTCCACCACACGGCCCAGCCGGTCCTTGATGACGCGGCGTGAACCTGCGTGTCCGGCCAACTCCTTGTTGAAGGCCAGTTCGATGCCTTCCTGGCCCTGGTCTTCCACGTTGGTGAAGCCCACCACGTGCGCCGCAGCCTCGCCCTCGGGGTATTGGCGCCGGTATTCCTGACGCTGGTAGACGCCCTTGAGCCCGAGTGCGCTGATTTGTTTGGCCACATCGGAGTCCACTTGGCGCTTCAGCCAGACAAAGCTCTTGTCCTCGTTTTCGAGTTTCTTGTTCAGCTCGGACTGCGGCATTTCCAGCAGCTTGGCCAGACTTGAAAACTCCGGGCTGTCGCGCTCCACGTCCTCGGGGATGGCCCAGATGCTGGGTGCGGGCACGCTGGACGCCAGGATCAGACCATTGCGGTCCAGGATGCGGCCCCGGTTTGCCGGTAACTCCAGGGTTCGGCCAAAACGGACCTCGCCCTGGTGCTGGTAGAACTCGTTGCCGATCACCTGCACGTAGGCGGCGCGCGCGGCCAAGCCGATGAAGCCGATGGCGATGGCCGCCACGATGAACTTGCTGCGCCACACCGGCGTCTTGCTGGCCAGCAGCGGGCTGGCGTTGTAGCGGATGCTGCGGCTCATGGTTTCCCCCCCTGCGCAGCGGGCGCGCTGGCTGCCGGCAGGTAGTTGACGTACTGCGTCAAGGCCGGGTTCACGGAGTGCATGTGCAGGCTGTCGCGGGCCAGTTTCTCCACGCGCAGCGGCGTGGCCTGGGCGCGTTTTTCGACTTCAAGCCGGTCATGTTCGGACTCCATGGCGCGGGCCTGCGCCAGCGCACGGTCGAGTTCGACAAAAATGCGGCGCGACTCGTACTGCGTGTGCACGAGGTACAGCGCGCTGGCCAGCACGGCCAGCAACAGCACCAGATTGAGCCGTGTCATGCGCGCACCTCCCTGCGTTCCGCGCTGGCGCTCAGCCCGAGGTTGCCCCCTGGTGCTGCGGCGGAGTTCATGCGGCGGTCCTCTGCGCCACGCGCAAGGTGGCACTGCGCGAGCGCGGGTTCGCCGCGACCTCCTGGGCACTCGGTTTGATGCGCCCCAGGGCTTGCAGCTTGAGTTGCTGCTGTGCGCTGCCCAGCATCCAACTGGGCTGGCGTTTGTCCACTTCTTCGCGTGAATGCCGGGCGATGAACTGCTTGACGATGCGGTCCTCGAGCGAGTGAAAGCTGATTGCCACCAATCGTCCGCCAGGTTGCAGCACCCGCAGGCTCGCGTCTAGCGCCTGTTGCAGCTCTTCAAGCTCGGCATTGATGAAAATCCGAAGAGCCTGAAATGTGCGCGTTGCAGGGTTCTGACCCGACTCGCGGGTTTTGACCGCGCCAGCCACGAGTTCGGCCAGTTCAGTGGTGGTTGTAACAGGGCCCCGCTCCTGTCGGCGAGCAGCAATCGCCTTTGCAATCGAAGCAGCAAACCGTTCTTCACCATAGTCACGAATCACCTCCGTCATTTGTTGAATTTCGGCATGCGCCAGCCACTGCGCGACACTCTCGCCGCGGGTCGTATCCATGCGCATGTCCAGCGGGCCATTGAAGCGAAAACTGAAGCCCCGCTCCGGGTTGTCAATTTGCGGGGAACTGATGCCCAGGTCCAGCAGGACGCCGGCCACGCTGGCCTCGGGCAATTCGCCCAGGTCCTTGAAGCCCTGGTGCCGGATGGAAAAGCGGGTATCGGTGATCGTTTGCGCTGCGGCGATGGCGTCCGGGTCCTTGTCAAAGGCGATGAGTCGGCCCTGCGGCGACAGCCCCGACAGGATCAGCCGGGAATGGCCGCCACGGCCGAAGGTGGCGTCCACGTAGGTGCCACTGGCGCCCTGGCTTTCATTCGCGGCCTCGCCATTGCCGAACAGCGCCTGTACCGCTTCGTTCAACAAAACCGTGGTGTGTTGCCATGAGGTGTCCACTGCCGACCCTCAGAAGGAGAAGTCCTGGAAGACGTCGGGCATTTCACCCTGCATCGCCTTGGCCTCCTGGGCGTCGTACGTCGCCTTGTCCCACAACTCGAAGTAGCTGCCCATACCAAGCAGGACGGCGTCCTTGGCGATGCCGGCAGCGACGCGCAGTTCGGGCGACACCAACAAGCGTCCGGTCGCGTCCATCTCCACGTCCATGGCATTGCCCAGGAAGATCCGCTTCCACCATTGGGCCGACATCGGCAGGCTGACAATGCGTTCGCGAAATTTTTCCCACTCTGGCCGGGGAAACAGCATCAGGCAGCCGTGCGGGTGCTTCGTCAGGGTCAGTTGCCCTGCAGCGGTGGCGCTCAGGACGTCACGATGCCGGGTCGGCACCGAAAGCCGTCCCTTGCCATCCAGACTCAAAGATGAAGCACCTTGAAACACCGTCACATACCCCCGCCAAATTGAAGTCACCACAAAAAGTGATCGACTCCACTTTTCACCACAAAAATGCATTTTTTTGCACTTTAGCAGGAAAAGCGACTGAAGCAAGCTCTCCGTCTACAAATGTTTCAATGAAATCAAGTACTTAGAACTGTTTCCGAATGTTTCCGACGATGAAAATCCTTTCAAATGAAGGACTTAGCAAAGGGACTGAATGTGTTGCCTGAGAAAAGCTCTCAAAGTCGAGCTGAGGCATGGGTCTCGCAAATAGCTATGGAATTGACACCATCGCCGGATGCGCTTCGGCTGGGTTATGGGCCTGAAATGCCCGCTGGTAACGCTCCAGGCTGTTGACAGAGCCACAGACAAAGAGAATGTCGTTCGTTCGCACGGCAAAGCCTTCTCCAAACTCCACAAGCACTTCGCCGTCGCGTTCCAGGGCAACGACCTTGGCGCCGGTGCGCTCCATGGCATCGCAGCGCCACGGGTTTTCGCCCACCAGATTCGCGGCGGTCAGTCGGATGAACTTGACCTGGTTTTCAACATGTGTTGTCTGTGCACCCAGCAGATGGTACGCCAGGATCTGCCCCGCCACTTGCCCGACCGAAATGGCAAAGTCAGCGCCTGAGCGGTACAGCCTGGCCGTGTTGGGTGCACGCAGCACCCGCACGATCAGCGGAACCTCAGGCGCATAGTCGCGCACGACCGCAGTGGCGAAAACGGATTCGCTGTCGTCGCTCAGCGCCAGCACCACAGCGCTGGCCTCCCGCACCCGTGCTTTGTCAAGGCTCGCCTTTTCCAGCACGCTGCCAACGACATCGACACCTGGCGCTGAAACGAGATCAATCACGGTGCAGGTTTCACCTGCGTCCTGCAGCATTTCAATGACCTTCTGGCCCACCGCGCCGTAACCGGCCACCACGATCGGACCGTCTCGGCGAATGGGCATCGCCATTCGCTCCACCATTTCCAAATTGGCGTGAACACCCACCACCACCAGAATGGCACCGGGCTCCACCTGGGTATCCGGTCCTTTACTTGTCGTGAAGATGCCACCCAACCATTGACCGATCACGCTGACGCCATGTTGTTCACGCAGATGCAGCTCGCCAAGTCGCTTGCCGGCCAACGGACTGCCGGCGCGAACCCTGAATTCAGCCATCCCGACTTGCGAGCCAAGCAGGTGCATGCCCTCAGCCGGGGGGCTGATACGGGTGCTGGCTCTGGAGGCCAGCGCTGCGCCAAGGACATGCGCTGGTGTGAACACGTCTGTGGCACCGATTTGCAGCATGGGCGCCCGATACAGAGGGTCGTCAGCCAGCGCAAACAGCGGGCCTTTGTAGCCGTATTCGCGCACCAGAAAGGTACAGGTCGCGTTGGCATGGTCCCCGGCATTGGTCACGACCGCGCGCGCCTGGTCTACCCGAGCAATCGCACCCGGATCTTCGGCCAGTTTGCCGAACACCACGTTGTAGCCGCGATCGTGCAGGCTGCGCGCCAACTGCATGTCTTCTTCAAAAATGACAAATGGGCTGTTCGCGCCATCAAACTCGACCAACAGGGATTCGATGGCAGGCCCGTAGCGATAGAACAGAACTTTTCCGACCATGGGTGGCAACTCATGCTGCAGGCGAACCTCAAACTTGGCTTCAAAGTACGGCAGCATCAGGATCGGGAAAATCAGAAAAACCAGAAACTGGCCAATGAAGGGCGTGACAATGACGAACAAGGCCATGACTGGATGGTTCCAATGGTTATCCGCCCCGCAGCCGGTGTTTGTGATGGTTTCCGATGCCCATTGCAGTCCCTGCAGGAACGTGCGTGGACTGCCCTCAAGATGGTCCATGCCCAGCATGTAGAGCATGCCCAGAACCAGCACAGACAGGGGCAACAAAGCCAGCAGTGCCAGAAGTCCGCGGGTCGCGCCCTTTGTCTTTTGTCGCATCGGATGGAACTCGCTAATTAGCCACAATATCGCCCATGTTCAAGCGAGCATAAACGACCGTCAGCGGCATCCGACCCGACTCACTTGGCGCGGCCCCTGTTGCCGTTCCGCCCCGCGGGACAGCCCGGAGTCTTCAGCAGACTGAAAGATGCGGCGACTCACCAGCCTCGAGCGCGATCACTTCGCCGATTTCCGCCGCCAGTGCAAAGCCGTGGCGGGCGAACAGCGCCAGCACTTCGGGCACAGCCGCAGGGGAGCAGGTGACCAGCAGCCCGCCGCTGGTCTGGGGGTCGCTCAGCAGGGACTGATCGGTCGTGCTGAATCCCGGCGCCAGCCGCACCTCGGCGCCATAGGCGGCCCAATTGCGCGCCGAGGCGCCGGTGACCATCCCCGCCGCGGCCAGGTCTCGCACGCCATCAATCAGCGGCACTTGCGACCAATCGATACGCACGCCGCACTTGGCGCCACGCGCCAGTTCCAGCGTGTGTCCGGCCAAACCAAAGCCGGTGACGTCGGTCAGGCCATGCACGCCCTCCAGCGCGGCCAGAGCGGGTCCGGGCGTGTTGAGTTGGGTGGTGGTGGTGATCATGCGTTCGTAGCCGGCCGCGTCGAGCTTTTCTTTCTTCAGTGCCGCGGACAATATGCCGACGCCCAGCGGCTTGCCCAGCACCAAGCTGTCGCCCACGCGCGCGTCGGCATTGCGTTTGACGCGGCTCGGGTGCACCAGGCCGAGCACGACCAAGCCATAAATCGGCTCCACCGAATCGATGCTGTGCCCCCCCGCGATCGGGATTCCGGCGGCACGGCACACCGATTGCCCGCCGTCCAGTATCTTGCCGATGGTGTCCAGCGACAGCACGTTGATAGGCATGCCGACCAGCGCCAGCGCCATGATGGGTGTCCCGCCCATGGCGTAGACGTCGGAGATCGCATTGGTCGCCGCAATTCGGCCGAAGTCGAACGGATCGTCCACGATGGGCATGAAGAAGTCGGTCGTGGCAATCAGCGCCTGGTTCTCGTTGAGCAGGTACACCGCCGCGTCGTCGGCAGTTTCTATGCCCACCAGCAGTTCCGGGGGCATCGGCATGGCACTGGTGCCACGCAAAATCTGGGACAACACACCCGGCGCGATCTTGCAGCCGCAACCGCCACCGTGCGACAGGGAAGTCAGGCGCGGCTGCGCCGCAGCGATCTGCTCATTCATTCAATTACCCACATTTTGTTACAAAACATTGCAGCGATGCGCACCGCCAGCATGCGCAACACCCGCCGCAAGGTGGCGGCGCAACGCAGACCATTTACCTCAGGTATTGACCGGGGTCCGATGCACGAATTGCGCAAATGCTTCCAGTTCGGCGCGTCCGTCGGGCGTGGCAAAATAAGTTTTACCCAGCGGCGTGGCGTATTGCAGCAGGTTTTCCAGCAGTTGGTTTCCGCTGTCCAATTGTTTGAAGTTGCGTGACACAAACTTGCCCAGTTTTTGCCCCTTCTTGTAGCGACTGGGTGCGCCAGCGCTCTTGTCAAGCTTGACCTGAATCAGCACTTCCTCGGTTCTGGCCGTGGCTTTGACGGCTTTTACCTTGCTGCTCGACTTTTTTGTCGCGCCACGGGTCGACGTCTGGCTTGCGGCGCGTTGAATAACTTCGGCACTGAACACGGATTGAATTTCGATTCCATTGTCCGCAATCAATTGCCGCACGGATTCGATCGCCTTGCCGCGTTCGGCCGCGGATTTTTGCGCCTTGCTCACCAAAGTGGACAGTTCCTGCTGCTCGGTGTCGCTGATGACCAATTGCGCCAATTTGGACTGCAGATCGGCGAATCGGGATTGCTCGGTGGATGAAAGGTATTTCAACATGGGATTACTTTCAGCGATAGTGATACAAAACGTCATTCTACCGAATACTGGGAATCCGTGCCTGTCAACAAAGAAATTTGAAATCAAAACCAGGGAACCTGAGCTTGCAATTCCGATCACAAGCAGATCTTGCATCAGGGTTTTTTCGGGGCTGTTGGCACTCTCATCAAGAGAGTGCTAACATTTGGCGTGGTGCAGATTTTTTTGGGGGGGTGTGTAGCGCCGCCCAGTTCGCCAAGCGGGCGGCCTCATCCACAACTGACAAGAAAAGGAGTCATGCATGTCACAACTCACACTCGCGCCAACCAGCGCGCTCTCGGTGGCCAACCCCTGGGCGCTGGTTCCGCCGCTGGGCAATCTGGACGCCTATATCTCGGCCGTGAACCGCTTGCCCATGCTGACGCTGGACCAGGAGCAAGAGTTCGCGCGCAAGATGCGATCGGACAACGACGTGGAAGCCGCGGGCAAGCTGGTGCTGTCGCACCTGCGTCTGGTGGTGTCCGTGGCGCGCCAGTACCTGGGCTATGGCCTGCCGCACGGCGACCTGATCCAGGAGGGCAATGTGGGCCTGATGAAGGCCGTACGCCGCTTCGATCCAGACCACGGCGTGCGCCTCGTGAGCTATGCGCTGCACTGGATCAAGGCCGAAATTCACGAATACATCCTGAAGAACTGGCGCATGGTCAAGGTGGCCACGACCAAGTCCCAGCGCAAGCTGTTTTTCAATCTGCGATCCATGAAGCAGGGCTTCAAGGCCGAGGCCGCAGCGGGCCATGAAGCCACGCACCGCGACACTTTGAACGAATCGGAGATCGCCTCCATGGCGCGGGATCTCAAGGTCAAGCGCGAAGACGTGATCGAGATGGAAACCCGCTTGTCAGGCGGTGATGTGATGCTCGACCCCGGTCCCACCGAAGACGGCGAGGACGGCTTTGGTCCGATTGCTTACCTGGCCGATGCCCGGCATGAACCCACGGCGGTGATCGAATCCCATGAACGCGACATGCTGGCCAGCGACGGCATCGCGCTGGCGCTGGGAGAACTCGATGAGCGCAGCCGGCGCATTGTCGAGGAACGCTGGCTCAAGGTGAACGACAACGGTTCCGGCGGCATGACCTTGCACGAACTGGCTGCGGTGTACGGCGTGAGCGCCGAACGCATCCGCCAGATCGAGGTGGCGGCCATGAAGAAAATGAAGAAGACCCTGGCGCAATACGCCTGAGCAGGCGCCCCGTCGACCGAACTTACTGCAGCAGCAGTTTGAGGTCGGCCGCCATCGTGGCCACGCCACTGCCGTAACGCACGTACAGACGCAGCTTGCCTTCACGGTCAAATACGTAGCTGCCGGCCGAATGGTCCAGCGTGTAGCTCGTGGGTGTGGGGCCATCGACCTTCTTGTAGTAGATCTTGAACTCCTTGGCCAGGTCGGGAAGTTTTTCGGGCGTGCTGTACAGCGCAAGAAAGCTCGGGTCAAAATTTTCCATATAGGCCTTGAGCATCTCGGGCTTGTCACGTTCCGGGTCAAGCGTGACAAACAGCCCCTGCAGTTTGTCACCCAGGGGGCCCAATAATTTCTTCACTTCGGCGAGTTCCACCATCGAGGTGGGACACACGTCCGGGCACTGGGTGTAACCGAAAAAAAGCACCACCACCTTGCCCCTGAAGTCCTTCAGGCTGCGCGCCTGGCCGTTGTGGTCCGTCAACTGAAAATCGCGGGCGTACTCGGCTCCCGTCACGTCGATGGCGGAGAACGCCGGCTTGGTTTCTTGCGTGCAGGCCTGAAGCAAGGCCAACGAGAGCGCCGCCAGCAGCGCGCGACGCACCGGGGACTTTAGGCGAATAAGAGTATTCATGGTGTCATCCAAGCAGGTAATGGTCCAGCAACAGCGCGGCGAAAAGCACGCTCAGGTGGATCAGCGAGAAGCGAAAGGTGCGCCGCGCCAGCGCCTCTGAATAGTCCTGCCACAGCCAGTAGCCATGGGCGCAAAAGCCCAGGCTCAGCAAGGTTGCGGCCAGCAGGTAGAGCCAGGAACTCATGCCGTAGACAAAAGGCATGAGGCAGGCGGCAAACAGCAGCAGCGTGTACAGAAAGATCTGCACGCGGGTGAACTCGCTGCCATGCGTCACCGGCAGCATCGGCAGGCCCGATTTGCGGTAATCCTCCACGCGGTACAGCGCCAAAGCCCAAAAATGTGGCGGCGTCCACAGAAAGATGATGAGAAACAGGATCATGGCCTCGGGCCCGACTTCGCCCGTCATGGCCGCCCAGCCCAGCAGTGGCGGCATGGCGCCGGATGCGCCGCCGATCACGATGTTCTGCGGCGTCAGCGGCTTGAGAATCACGGTGTAGACCACCGCGTAGCCGACGAAGGTGGCAAAGGTCAGCCACATGGTGAGCGGATTCACCCAGACGTACAGCAGCACCGATCCGGCCGTGCACAACACGGCCGAGAAGCTCAAGGCCTGGAAGTCGCTGAGTTCCCCCCTGGCTGTGGGCCGCCAGGCGGTGCGCCGCATCTTGGCGTCAATCCCTTTTTCCACCAGGCAGTTGAAGGCCGCCGCTGCGCCCGCCACCAGCCAGATGCCAAGGCAGGCCAGCAAGGCCAGTCGCACCTGGGCCCAACTCGGCACGCCGGGTACGGCCAGCACCATGCCGATCAGGGCGCAGAACACAATAAGTTGGATCACGCGCGGCTTGGCCAGGGCGTAGAACTGCCGAAACACCTGGACACTGTGCTTCATGCGCGGCTTCCCTGTGACTCGATCCGGCTGCTGCAAAGAGTCCAGACCACTATCGCCACCAGCGCAGCCGCGCCGCCGGTGTGCAGCACGGCGGCCACCAAGGGCCAGTCCAGCACCACGTTGCTCAAACCCGTCACCCCCTGCAGCGTTGCGATGGCAGCCAGCCAGCGCGCCTGCCGACGCAGAGCTGGCTGGCGCCAAAGCTTCGCCGCCAGTGCGCCAGCGATGATCAGGGCCAGCGCCGCGAACAAGCGGTGGGCGTAGTGGATAGCTGTAAGGGCCTCGAAACCCAGGAACTGGCCGTTGGCTGTCATGCCGAGTTCGCGCCACAGGCTGAACCCCTGTGAGAAGTCCATCAGCGGCCACCAGTTGTCCTGGCATTTGGGAAAGTCCGTGCAGGCCAGCACGGCGTAGTTGGTGCTGACCCAGGCACCGAGCGCCGATTGCAGCGCCACCACGGCCAGCGCAACCCAGACCAGACCGCGCAATCCGGGCGTGATGGCCTGTGGCCGGGTTCCGGCGGCGGTCTGCGCCAGGCCCACGGCCTGCACCGCCAGCAAGGCCAGCAGCACCAAGCCCCCCAGCAGGTGCAGCGTAACGATGGCGGGAAAGAGTTTCATGGTCACAGTCAGCGCGCCGAACGCGCCCTGCAGACAGACCCAGATGAGGGTCGCCGTGGCCCACCATGGGCTCAGCGCCTGCTCGCCCGACCGATGTCTGCGCCACTGCCACAGGGTCAACCCGATGATGAGAACGCCGACTGCGGTGGCCAGATAGCGGTGCAGCATCTCGATCCAGGCCTTGCCGTGCGTAACAGGTCCCGTCGGCATGGCCGTCTGGGCGGCTGAGATCTGAACCCCGGCACTCAGTGGCGACGACTGTCCGTAACACCCCGGCCAGTCCGGGCAACCCAGACCCGAATCGGTGAGCCTCGTGAAGGCACCGAACATGACCAGGTCGAAGGTCAGAAACAAGGTCAACAGGCTCAATGCCTGCAGGCGCTGAGCCGGCGATGGATGGCGCCAGAGCACCCAGGCCAGAGGCAGCAAGGCGACGGTGGCGCCCAGCGCCATCAGACGCCACAGTGGCGCCAGGTCATAAAGCGTGGGAGCAGACATCGGTGCGCCCTATCGACCCGGCTGGTCCCATGAGGCCGAGGCGCGCAACAATCGATCCAGATCGCGCCGCGCCCTGGCCGCACCCGGCCCATCGAACACGGCCGGGAAACGCATCATGGTATTACCCAGGGGATCGATCACGAAAAGGTAGTCGGCAAGGGCATGGCCAGGCGCTGCCACCAGCCAGTTGTCCAATGTGGCCTGATCAACACGCAGCACGGTCGCGTCCTGCAGCCCGGCGCGCAAGCCTGGATCGACACTGGCCTGGTCGCTCACCAGCCAGACCGCGTCCACGCGCTCCTGATCCTTGCCAAGCATGCCGCGCAATTGGCGTTGCAGGTACAGGCGTCGCTGGCACTCCTGCGGGCAAGCGCCACCGGCCACCGCGAGCAACAGCCACTGCCCCTTGAGCGCAGCCAGCGGGGTGACGCCGCCCTGCAACGCCGTGGCTTGGTGCTGTGGCATGGCGCGCACCGGGTCGATCAATTCACCGAAGCCCGCGCGCCCCAGGGGCCGCACGACGTAGTAAGCGAAGTAGGCCGCGATCACCGGTAGCGAACAGACCAGCACGATGGCCAGCATCTTCCAGCGTCCGGCAACGGTCGGCGGGGCAAAGGCCGCAGCTTCACCGCGGGGCAGGCTGTGCACCATCAGGTCCATGGGATCGGCCAGCGTGGCGGCTGCTTGCACTTGGGGTGCGTCGGGAGGGTTGGACAATTTAGCAAACCTGAAGCAAAAGCGCGCAATCTGGCGCAACAAAAAGAAGGAAATACATCATGCACTGGCTCGGCGCTTGACACTGGCATAGCCATAAAAAACCAGCAACGCCACGGCCATGCCAAACCACTGCAGGGCGTAACTCTGGTGCTTGGCAACGCGGTCTTCTGGCGGCTGCCAGTTACGCACCAGACCGTCGGTCGCGTCCCCATTGTCCTGCAACAGGATCACGGGCTGAACCGGGTATGACACCTGCTTTTCAAAGCGCTTGAGGTCGAGTTGCATCCACAGTTGGGGCCAGGCTTCGGCACGCTGCGGCATCAGCAAAAAATTCTTCACCTGCGGCACGGCAGCGATACCGCTGACCTGCACCAGGCCCTGCGGCGTCGCCACCTGGGGCAGTGTCTTGCGTCCCTGGCCCCAGCCGATCCAGCCGCGGTTCACCAGGATCCGGGTTTCGCCGCCTTCGATCTTCAACGGCGTCAGCACGTGCACCCCAGGAACACCGTTTTCCTGGCGGTTGTCCAGTAGCACCCCCTGCTCCGGCTCATAGCGTCCCCGCACCGTGATGGGTGCATCGCGCAACTGTTGGGGGTCCACCAGGGTCGCACCGACTGAGAGCGGCCCAAGTTGCGCGCGCGCCGCGTGCTGCGCCAATTCGGCGGCGAGCCGCTCGCCTTTGCCAGACTGCCACAACCCGAGGCTGACAAACAGCATCAGGGTGCCGATCGTGGCCAAAGTCGGAATGATTCGGGGTTGAAAGCGCAGAGATTGCATGGGATGGGGGCGAAACGCATAATGATGCAGCACTTTTCCGGGGAACACCATGCTGACCAAAATTCTCATTCTCACGCTACTGGCATTCATCCTTGTCAGCCTGTTCGGTGCGCTGGCCATGCTGGTGCGCAACGACGATCAAGGCAAGCGCGAACGGGTCGTGAAAGCGCTGACGGTGCGCATTGCGCTTTCGATGGGACTGTTTTTGCTGCTGATGGCAGGTTTCTATTTTGGCCTGCTGCCGTCACCCCGGGCCTGAGCCGGGGAGCGCCCGCATCAGAGGATGTAGACAAACAGGAACAGCACCAGCCAGACCACGTCGACAAAGTGCCAGTACCAGGCCACCGCCTCGAAGGCGAAGTGGTTGTGCTCGGAGAAGTGGCCTTTCATGCCGCGGCCCAACATCACCATCAGCATGATGCTGCCCAGTGTGACGTGCAGGCCGTGGAAACCGGTGAGGATGAAGAAGGTCGCGCCGTACACGCCCGCGCCCAGGGTCAAACCCATTTCCTCGTAGGCATGATGGTATTCAAAGGCCTGAAAACCCATGAAGGTCAGGCCCAGCAGGACCGTCAATGCCAGACCCAGATTGAGCTGACTGCGCTTGTTCTTGATCAGCCCCCAGTGCGCCCAGGTCAGCGTCACGCCCGAGCTCAAAAGCAGGAAAGTGTTCAGCGCAGGGATGCCCCAGGCTGACATGGCAGTGAACTTGTCGCCCGTCGGGCCACTGGTCGGCCAGGCGCCGCTGAAACCGGCCCAGGGGGTGAAGTTCGCGTCGTAGCCGCCTAGCTCCGGCAAGGCGATGCGGCGAATGTAGAACAACACGCCAAAGAAACAGGCAAAGAACATGACCTCGGAAAAGATGAACCAGACCATGCCGATGCGGTAGGAACGGTCCTCCCACGCGGTGTAGAGACCCCCCAGGCTTTCGCGGATCACTTCGCCAAACCAGCCGACGATGACGTACAGGATCAGCGCGGTGCCAATGTACATGCTCCACACGCCGGGCGGGACGCCGTTGAGCCGGAAGATAAAGCCCAGCGCCAGCAGGAAAATCCCGCCGGAAAGGAAAGTGGAGTAGTGGCTGGCCGCGGGCACAAAGTAGTGACCCTTGGTGTCCGTCGTTGGCGTATGGCTCATGTTCAGTATCTCCAAATCAAATCAGCTTTGTGCCTTGAGAACCTTAGCAAACGGTCCCGCAGGCCTCATTAAACTTTGTCCTTCGGCGCTTCGAAGAAGGTATAGGACAGCGTCACGGTTCCCAGATTCGCATCCATGTCGGGCTTGACGACGAACACCACAGGCATGGAGCGCACCTCGCCTGCGGCAAAGGTCTGCTGGGTAAAGCAGAAGCACTCGATCTTCGAGAAGTACGGCGCCGCCACGGCCGGCGTGATGCTGGGCACAGCCTGACCGACGAACACCTGACCGCTCTGGTTCTTCACCGTGTAGGTGGTATGAATGACGGCCCCCGGATGGACTCGCATGGAAAACTGCTCGGGCTTGAACTCCATGGCCACGCCCGGCATGGTGTGGCTCAGGAACTCCACATTCACCCAACGCGTCGTGTCGATCTGCGTATTCTTGTCGGCCACGGCAGCGACGGCATTGGTCCTGCCGTTCAATCCGGTGAGCTTGCAGATCACGTCGTACAGCGGCACCAGGGCAAAACCGAAGCCGGCAAAGAACAAGGCCACCAACCCCAGACGAATGCCCAGACGACGGTTGTTCTGCTGGCGCACGGCCGCGTCGGCGGCGTTCATAGGGGACGGTACTTCCAGATCGCGATCAGGAACATCACCAGCACCACGCCACCCAGGATCAGACCCAGGCGCACATTGGTGGCGCGCCTGCGTGTCCACTCGGGGTCATCGGCGAGGGTTTTTTGGGGCTCGGGCAAGCTCATCATTCAGCCTTGGGCAAATGTCATTTGATGATGGGCTGGGTTTCGAAGGTGTGGTAGGGCGCGGGAGACGGCACGGTCCACTCCAGACCGGTCGCGCCTTCCCAAGCCTTGGCCTGCGCCTTTTCACCACCGCGCACGCACTTGACCACGTTGTAGATGAAGATCAGGTGCGAAGCGCCTAACACGAAGGCACCCACCGTGGACATCATGTTCCACTCGGTGAACATCAACGGATAGTCGGGAATGCGACGCGGCATGCCGGCCAGTCCCACCAGGAACTGCGGAATGAAGGTCAGGTTGAAACCGATGATGGCGACCCAGAAATGCCACTTGCCCATGCGCTCGTCCAGCATGTGGCCAGTCCACTTGGGCAGCCAGTAATACACCGCAGCCATGGCGCCCATCACCGTCGTGGGATAGAGCGCGTAGTGGAAGTGCGCCACCAGGAAATAGGCATTGTGGTATTGCGGATCGGCCGCCGCGTCGGCCAGCACCAGACCCGTCAAACCGCCCCAGCCAAACAGCACGATGAAGCCGATGGCGAACAGCATCGGGGTCTCGAAGGAAAGCGAACCGCGCCACAGGGTGGCGATCCAGCAGAAGAACAGCACGGCCAGCGGCAGCGAAATCAGCATGGTGCTGTACATGAAGTAGAGCTGTCCACCCACCGACATGCCGCTGGTGAACATGTGGTGCGCCCAGACCATCACCGACAGGATGGCGATGGCCCACATCGAATAAACCTGCGCGCGGTAACCGTAAGTGGGCTTGCGCGAGAACGCCGACAGCACATGCGGCACTGCACCGGCGATTGGCAGGAACAGCACATACACCTCGGGGTGACCCATGAACCAGAAGATGTGTTGCCACAGCACCGGGTCGCCGCCACCGGCCGCGTTGAAGAAGTGGGTGCCGAAATGGCGGTCCATCAACACCATGGTGACGCCACCGGCAAGCACCGGCATGATGGTGATGAGCAGAATCGCCGTCATCAGAAAGCCGTGCGCAAACAACGGCATTTTCATCAGCGTCATGCCGGGTGCGCGCATGTTCAGGATCGTTACGATCACGTTGATGGAACCCAGGATGGACGATACGCCCAGCATGTGAACGGCAAAAATTGCGAAGTCCATGCCCCAGCCGCTTTGCACGGACAGCGGTGCGTACATGGTCCAGCCGGTATCCACGGCGCCCGGGCCGATGCCGGCCAGGCCGAGGAAGAAGGGCAGGACCAGCATGATGGCCGCCGGCGGCAGGATCCAGAAACCCCAGTTATTCAGACGCGGCAATGCCATGTCGGGTGCACCCAGCACCATGGGCAACATGTAGTTGGCCAGACCCGTGGCAGCCGGCATGGCAAAGCCGAACACCATGATAAGTCCATGCAAGGTGATGAGCTGGTTGAAGAACTCGGGCTGCATCAGTTGCAGGCCGGGCTGGAACAACTCGGCGCGTACCGCCAGGATCATGGAGCCGCCTATGAGCAACATCGTCAGCGCGAACAGCAGGTACATGATGCCGATGTCCTTGTGGTTGGTGGTCTCAATCCACCGCATCCACCCTCCCGCGTAGTGGGAATCATGCCCACCAGCGTGGGGCAGGTCATGTGCCAAATCGTGTGCCATGGGCAACTCCTTCTTACTGATTTTCAATATATTCGGACTGTGGCAGCACTTCAGGGCGCAGCCTTGAGGGCCGTGACCTGGGCGCTTTGCACCACGTCGCCCATCTTGTTGTCCCATGCATTGCGCTGGTAGGTCACGACAGCGGCGATGTCGGCATCGCTGAGTTGCTTGCCGAACGCCACCATGGCCGTGCCGGGGCGTCCGTTGAGCACGGTCTTGATATGCGCGTCCACCGGGCCCGTGGCCACTTTGGAGCCATTGATGGGCGGGAAAGCGCCCGGAATGCCCATGCCGGTGGGTTGGTGGCAGGCGGCGCAGATAGAGGCATAGACCTTGGCGCCCTTGGCCTTGGCTTCGTCCAGCGTCAATGGCTTGGCGTTCTCGGCCGCAGCGACCACGGCGCCGCCCTTCTTCGCTGCAAGCCAGACTTTGTAGTCTTCCTGGGACAGCACATTCACCACCACCGGCATGTAGCCGTGCTCCTTGCCGCACAGTTCGGAGCACTGGCCACGGTAAATGCCCGGGGTGTCAATGGTGGCCCAGAATTCACGCAGAAAGCCGGGAACCGCGTCGCGCTTGACGCCGAAGGCCGGAACCCACCAGCTGTGAATCACGTCATTGGATGTCGTGATGAAGCGGATCTTCTTGCCCGCTGGCAGGACCAACGGATTGTCCACTTCCAGCAGGTAGTTCTCGCCCTTGGGTTGCAGGTTGTCGATCTGCTCGCGCGGCGTCGTCAGCCGGCTGGTGAACTTGATCCCCTCGGAAGGGTACTCGTACTGCCAAAGCCACTGGCTGCCCGTCACCTTGATCACCAGATCGGCATCGGTCTTGGTGTCTTCATACATGTGCACGGCGTGGTAAGCGGGAATGCCGAAAATGCCGTAATCCAGCACCAGCAGGCCGGCGAAGGGCAGCAGCACCCAGAACCATTGCTTGCGCGACTTGGGCGCGACAAAGTCACCGGCAACCTGGCCCTGCGACTTGCGGTGCGACCAGAACGAATACAGCATGATGGCCAGCACGGTGAAGAAGATCACCAGGATGACGATCATGAACAGGTTGTGCACGTGCAACGTTTCACGCGCAATCGGCGTCACGGGCGTCGGAAAATTCCACGAATAGCCGGCCAGCGCTGCAGCCGACCCCAGGGCCGCCAAAAGCCCAAAGCCCCATTTGTTCAAGCCTCGCATAAATCACTGTCCTTTTTGTTGCTGGTCCATGACACACCATTGCCAGCGGCAGTAGTGTATCGATTCATTTGTCTGCACAGCCCCGGCAAAACCCGAAGACCTTCGAATGCGCAGCCGGGTATTCCCGGCACGGCGACTCAGGGGTTCAACATCACTTTTGTCGTCGGCCACACCAGCGCCAGCACGATCACAAACGGCGCCAGCGCCCAACAGATCTCCACCGCCACCGACGCATGAAAATTGGTTTGACCAAGGACACCCGAGCGGTGGTGTTTCCACACGGAATAAAGCATCACGGCGAACACCAGCAGGAAGATGATCAGGCACAGGACCATCAGCATCCCGCGCAAACCCTGCAAGCCGTCGTTCATGTCGTTCGTCCTGTTTACCTTGGCAAAGCAGTACCTGGCCCCTAAGGGCGGCTCAGCTTTGCATGCGAAAAACGGGCTATTCTAGCGGTCTATGACCTGGATCAAGACTTTCGGGGCATGTTTTTGCTACGCGCCAGCGCCGCCCGCATCTCGTCCAGCGATACGCTGCTCTGTGCGCTGACCGGCAAACGTGGCGCGGGTTTGAGTGCGTGGCCGTAGATCACCTCGAAAGTCAACGCCAGCCGACCGTCGTGTTCCGGGCGTGCCAGATGTTTGGCAAGTGCCTGATCCAGGCTGCGCTGCCAGTCACGCCCGCGCAGTCCGGCAAAGCGCGCCGGGTGCAGGTTGCGCCCCAGGCTGCGCAGTTCCTGCAGCAGGCGCTGCGGACTGTCAAAGGTCAGGACGATGCGTTCCATGTCCATCACGGGCTCGGCGAAACCGGCCTGTACCAGCATGTCACCCCAGTCGTGCATGTCGGTGAAGTCGTGACCGCTGACGGGCCAGCCGAGGCTGCGGTACAACTCGCGCAGTTCCCGCGCCGTGTCCGGCCCCAGGCAGGAAAACATCAGAAAACCGTCGGTGGCGAGCGCGCGCTGCCATTGCGCCAGCAGTTCCATGGGCTGGGCACTCAGGTGCAGCGCCATGTTCGCCCAGAGCATTTGCACGGCGGCGTCGGGCGGCGCCTGGAAATGCCGAGCCGGCGCCAGCCAGCGAGATGGCGCCCAGGCGGGTTTTCTCAGAGCCTGCATGGCGGCGGTGCGCAGCCGGGGCGCAGACTCGTACACGAAAACCTGCGCCTTGGGATAGCGCTGTCGCACCAGCTCATGACCTTCGAGGCCGCCGCGCACCGCACCCCAGTGGCACCATGCATCGGGCTGCAGCTTGATCCATTGCAGCCGCTCCTGCATGCGCCTGGCCACCTCCTCGTGCAGCCAGGGCGAAGCGGCCGGTGCGGCGTGGTGCCAACGTGCTGCGGCAGTCGGGTCGATCGAGGGAGGAACGTTATCGGAGGGAGTTGGCATGGTGGATCAATGGCGGCGTCGCGAGTATATTGATTCCATGGTCCGGCGCCTGTTCGATCAACTGCTCGAGCGCATTCCCAGCGAATGTGCCGTCTGCCATGGCTGGCCGAGCCGCCCCGTCTGCGAGGCCTGCGTGACGCGCTTCGCCCAGCCGCAAGCGCGTTGTCAGCGCTGCGCTCTGCCCGTTCCGGCCGGCATCACACAGTGCGGCGCTTGCCTGAAAGCACCCCCACCGCTGGACACCTGCCTGGCCGCGGTGTCCTACGCCTACCCCTGGTCGGGTTGCATCGCCCGTTTCAAATTCCGAGGTGACACCGGCTGGGCCGTCACGCTTGCCACCTTGCTGCGCAGCACGCCCTGGGTCGAACCAGCGCTGGAACAGGCGCAATGGTTGCTGCCCATGCCGCTGTCGCGCCAGCGCTTGATGGAGCGCGGATTCAACCAGGCGCTGTTGCTGGCAAGGGCACTGGCGCCCGAGAAAACCCGCGCCGATCTGCTGCTGCGCATTCGGAATACCGTCGCGCAAAGCGAGCTCAAGCGCGAGGCGCGGCGGCGCAACGTGCAGGGCGCCTTTGCCGTCGAGCCAGCAAAGGCTGCCAGCCTGCGCGGGCAGCGCATCGTTTTACTCGACGACGTGATGACCAGCGGCGCGTCATTGCACGCAGCAGCACTGGCGCTGCGGCAGGCCGGCGCGATGCACATCACGGCCATCGTCGTGGCGCGCACCGACGCACAGGAATGAACGCGTGCAAAAATCACCCCATGTTTCATATCGTCCTGGTGCAACCCGAAATCCCGCCGAACACCGGCAACATCATTCGCCTGTCGGCGAACACCGGCTGCACGCTGCACCTGATCGAGCCGCTGGGTTTCTCCATGGACGACAAACAGCTCAAGCGTGCCGGGCTGGACTACCACGAGTACGCGCAGGTGCGCCGCCACAGCAACTGGGAAAGCTTTTGCGCCAGCGAACAGCCAGCACCCGAACGGCTGTTCGCGTTGACCACGCACGCCACGTCCAACGTCTTCGAGGCGCGCTTCGCCCCGGGGGACTGGCTGGTGTTTGGCAGCGAGACCCGCGGCTTGCCGGCGGAACTGCGCGCCCAACTGGCGCCGGAGCAGCAACTGCGCCTGCCCATGCTGTCGGGGCAGCGCAGCCTGAACCTGTCCAACGCCGTGGCGGTGACCGTGTTCGAGGCCTGGCGACAGAACGGCTTCGGGACGGGCGACTGAAGCACAAGGATATGCGTGGAATGCGATAATTGTCGCTTGCCCACAGCAGAAAGCACGCCTTGGAAACTTGCCCCAGTCGCTAGCTTTCGAATCAGATCGGAATTGCATTCCCCTTGTTCGAAAGCCGCCCCCGCCGCCCCGAATAATTGGAATCTGACCCCGATTAAATTACCATGCTGAACATATTTACGCTGGCCAATGGCCGCCTCTTTCAGGAAGAGATCGAGTCCCTGGAAGAGCTCTCGAAGTTCCAGCCCATCTGGGTCGATCTGGAATCGCCCACGGTAGAAGAAAAGCGCTGGATCAAGCAGTATTACGGCCTGTCGATTCCAGAAGACGCGATGGACGACGACATCGAGGAGTCGGCGCGCTTCTACGAAGAAGACAATGGCGAGCTGCACATTCGAAGCGACTTTTTGGTGGCCGACGACGACGACCCGCGCGCCGTGCGCGTCGCCTTCATCCTGAACCAGCACAACACCGAACTCAAGAGCCGCGGCGTGCTGTTCACCATCCACGACGAGGACGTGCCGGTGTTTCGCCTGCTGCGCATGCGCGCGCGCCGGGCGCCCGGTCTCATCGAAGACGCCAAGGAAGTGCTGCTCAAGCTGTTCGACGCCGACGCGGAATATTCGGCCGACACGCTCGAAGGCATTTACGACGAGCTGGAAAAGGTCAGCGCGAAGGTGCTGTCGGGCAATGGCGGCGACGCCATGGCGAGCGAGGCCCTGGGCGCCATCGCCCGGCACGAAGACATGAACGGACGCATCCGGCGCAACGTCATGGACACACGCCGCGCCGTGAGCTTCATGATGCGCAGCAAGATGCTCAACGCCGAGCAGTTCGAAGAAGCACGCCAGATCCTGCGTGACATCGACTCGCTGGATTCACACAGCACTTTTTTGTTCGACAAGATCAACTTCCTGATGGATGCCACCGTCGGCTTTATCAATATCAGCCAGAACAAGGTCATCAAGATATTTTCGGTGGCCAGCGTGGCCTTGCTGCCTCCCACCCTGGTGGCCAGCATTTACGGCATGAACCTGCAGTTCCCCGAATTCGCCGCTTTAGGCCAATGGGCCTACCCCTACGTCGTGACCTTGATGTTCCTGAGCGCGGCCGTGCCCATGTGGTACTGCTACAAGCGCGGCTGGCTCAGGTAAACAGCGCGGCGATGTTGGCCCGGTGGGGCTGCATCACCACGCCTTTTTCCGTGATCAACGCGGTCACCAGTTCGGCCGGCGTGACGTCAAAGGCCGGGTTGCGCACCTGCACACCCTGGGCCGCCCACTGGCAGTCGCGAAAGCCCGTCACTTCTTCGGCCGCGCGCTCCTCGATCGGAATCGCGCCGCCGTCGTCCACGCTCAGGTCGATGGTGGACAGCGGGCAAGCCACATAAAACGGGATGCCGTGGCGTTGCGCCAGCACCGCCACCATGTAGGTGCCGATCTTGTTGGCCACGTCGCCATTGGCCGCCACGCGGTCGGTGCCGACGATGACCGCGTCGACCTCGCCCCGGCTCATCAGATGCCCCGCCATGTTGTCGGTGATCAGCGTCACAGGGATCTTTTCCTGCACCATCTCCCAGGCCGTGAGCCGTGCGCCCTGCAGGAAGGGCCGGGTCTCGTCGGCGATCACCGAAATGCGCTTGCCCACCTCCACCGCAGAGCGGATCACGCCCAGCGCCGTGCCGTGGCCGGCCGTTGCCAGGGCACCGGCATTGCAGTGCGTCAGCACCCTTGCACCATCGGCCAGCAGGGCTGCGCCATGGGCACCCATGGCGCGGTTGATACGCACGTCTTCTGCGGAGATTTCATGGGCCTGTTCCAGAAGCCGGTCGGCGATGGCCGGCACCGCCTCGTGGCTGCACGCACCCCAAACGGCCCGCATCCGATTCAAAGCCCAGAACAGGTTCACGGCCGTCGGGCGACTGGCTGCCAGGACTTTGAATGCGGCGTCCAATCCCACGGTGAACTCGCCGAGAGGGGCAGATCGCAGCACCAGCGCTTCCAGCGCAACGCCGTAGGCTGCGGCGCAGCCTATGGCGGGGGCACCTCGCACCACCATGCTCCGTATGCCCTGCGCCACCGCCACGGCATTGCTGTACGACAGGTACTCGAAGCGCGCCGGCAGCACGCGTTGATCGATCATTTCCAGCCGGCCATCGCGCCAGCGCAGTGCCTGAACCGTTTGTGTCATTGCCTGTTTCCCGCCCCGTAGCCTTTGAATTTTTCCAACACGTCCTGCATCTGCGCGTCCGAAAGTATCTGCGGCTGGCCCAGTTGCAGGGCGCTCCAGTACTGGGCACACAGCGACTCCACTTCCACTGCCAGCGCCAGCGCCGCGTCCAGATCTCCCCCCACGGCAATCATGCCGTGGTTGCCGAGCAGGCAGGCGCGTCGGTCCTGCAACGCTGCCAGCGCGACTCCGGACAACTCCTGCGTGCCGAACAGCGCATAGGGCGCGCAGCGGATGCTGTCGCCCCCCGCCGCGGCAATCATGTAGTGAAAGGCCGGGACCTCGCGCTGCAAGCAGGCCAGCGTGGTCGCGTAGCGCGAGTGCGTGTGCACCACCGCTCCGACCTCGGGGCGTGCGGCCAGGATGTCGCGGTGAAAACGCCATTCGCTGGAAGGTTTTCCATCACCGAGAACTGCGCCATTGAAGTCCATCTCGACCATGGCCTGCGGCAGCAAGTCCTCGGCCGCAACGCCCGAGGGCGTCACCAGAAAAGTCTCCCCACGGCGCACGCTGACATTGCCGGAACTGCCGCGATTCAGGCCCAGCGCGGCCAGGCGCTGCATGGCTTGCACCATGGCCTGGCGCGACCCCACCTGCCCGCTGGCGGAAAGTTCGGTCATCACGCGCCCCGCAGCACCCGACCCGCGACCGCGTCGAGGCGCTGCAGCAGCAGCGGGTCACGCGCCTCGGGCGCCGTGATGAGCGCGTGCTGCAAGGCGCTGCGGCAGCCGCAGTCGGGTGCGCAACCGTCGGCCTGCACCCGCGGCGCCACCGCCTTGACCATGCTGCGGGCCTTGTCGGCATTCGCCAGCAACACCTTGATGATCGCGTCCACCGTGACATCATCGTGGTCCGGATGCCAGCAGTCGAAATCGGTCACCATGGCGACGCTGGCGTAGCAGATCTCGGCCTCGCGCGCGAGTTTGGCTTCCGGCATATTGGTCATGCCGATGACGTCGCAATTCCAGCTGCGATAGAGCTCGGACTCGGCCAGGCTGGAGAACTGCGGGCCCTCCATCACCAGGTAGGTGCCGCCGCGCGCCAGTTCGATGCCGCACTCGCGCGTCGCCGCTTCGATGTGCTCGCCCAGGCGCGAACACACCGGTCGCGCCATCGAGACATGGGCCACCAGACCGGTGCCGAAGAAGCTTTTTTCTCGGGCGAAGCTGCGGTCGATGAACTGGTCCACGATGACGAACATGCCCGGACGCAGATGCTCGCGCAGCGAACCCACGGCGCTGACCGAGATCAGATCGGTCACGCCGGCGCGCTTGAGCGCGTCGATGTTGGCGCGGTAGTTGATTTCAGAGGGGGGAATGCGGTGCCCGCGGCCGTGGCGTGGCAGGAACACCATGGACTGCTCGCCCAGTTCGCCGAACAGCAGTTCATCCGAAGCATCGCCAAAGGGTGAGGCGACGCGCTCCCAGCGCTGGTTGCTCAATCCCTCGATGTCG
The DNA here is from genome assembly GCA_903830985.1 of uncultured beta proteobacterium. Classification (GTDB taxonomy): domain Bacteria; phylum Pseudomonadota; class Gammaproteobacteria; order Burkholderiales; family Burkholderiaceae_C; genus CAIKVZ01. Next base: position 34,962 of record CAIKVZ010000033.1, on the reverse strand, counting down.
TAAACGCCGCTGCCACCCAGGATGCCCAGCACGGGCCTTTGCTTGTTTTTCGTCATGTGTCATCTTATCGCGACCCCTGACGCGGCCAGCTGGCCGCGCTATTTTTTGTCGCGCAACTCGCGCCGCAAAATCTTGCCCACAGGCGTCTTGGGCAACTCGTCGCGGAACTCCACCAGTTTGGGCTGTTTGTAGCCCGTGAGGTTGGTCTTGCAGTAGGCGCGCACATCGGCTTCGGTAAGGGCCGGGTCTCTTTTCACAATCACCAGCTTCACCGCTTCGCCCGATTTCTCATCTGGCATGCCGACACAGGCACATTCCATCACGCCCTTGAGTCCGCTCACCACGTCCTCGATTTCGGTCGGGTAGACGTTGAAGCCGCTGACCAGGATCATGTCCTTCTTACGGTCGACGATTCGAAAGTACCCGCTCTCGTCCATGACGCCCACGTCACCGGTCTTGAAGTAGCCGTCTTCGGTCATGGACTTGGCGGTCTCGTCCGGGCGCTGCCAGTAACCGGCCATCACCTGCGGCCCCTTGATGGCGATTTCGCCGGCCTGTCCCTGCGCCACCTCCACGCCATCGTCGTCGAGCAACTTGACCCAAGTGTTGGATATCGGCAAACCGATCGAACCCGTGTACTCGGTGACCGTGACCGGATTGGAGGTGGCAATGGGCGAAGTTTCGCTCAGCCCGTAGCCCTCGGCGATGGCACAGCCGGTTTTTTCAAACCAGAGCTTGGCCACTGAACTTTGCACGGCGGTTCCGCCACCCGCAGAAACCACCAGATGGCTCCAGTCCACCTTGCTGAAGTCGGGATGGTTCGCCATACCGTTGAACAGCGTGTTGACCGCCGGCAAGACATGGATCCTGTGCTTGGCCAGTTCGCCCAGCACCGCCACCATGTCGCGCGGATTGGGGATCAGGATGAGTTTGCCGCCCAGGCGCATGGACAACATCATGTCGACAGTGAAGGCGAAGATGTGGTACAGCGGCAAGGCGCACACCTCGACCATCTGCTCGCCGGCCGGGATTTTTTTTAGCGCCGGCTGGAACCAGGCCTCGGCCTGCAACAGGTTCGCCACCAGGTTGCGGTTGAGCAGCACGGCGCCCTTGCTCACGCCGGTCGTGCCGCCCGTGTACTGCAGCACCGCCACATCGTCGGGCTTGATTTCGGGCCGCTTGAAAGCGCCGCGCCGGCCCGTGGCAATCGCGTCGTTGAAGCGCATCGCGCCCGGCAGGCTGAAAGCCGGAACCATCTTCTTCACGTTGCGCACCACGTAGTTCACCAGGGCGCCCTTGAGCAGCCCCAACTGATCGCCCATGGCGCACAGCACGGTGTGCTTGACGGGGGTCTTGTCCAGGCACTTCTCCAGCGTCGTGGCGAAGTTCTCCAGGATGACAATCGCCTTGGCGCCCGAGTCCTTGAGCTGATGCTCCAACTCGCGCGGGGTATACAGGGGATTCACGTTGACCACCACGAAGCCGGCGCGCAGGATGGCAGCGACAGCCACCGGGTACTGCGGCACATTGGGCATCATGATGGCGACGCGGTCGCCCTTGACCAGGCCCAGGCCCTGCAGATAGGCGGCAAAGGCGCGGCTCAGGTTGTCCGTCTGGGCATAGGAAATTTCCTTGCCCATGAAGCTGTAGGCAACGCGTGGTCCGAACTGCACAAACGCGGCCTCCATCAGCGCCGCCAACGACGCGTACTGGGTCGTATCAATGTCCGCGGGGACGCCCTCGGGATAGTTCTTCAGCCAAATTCGATCGGTCATGCTTGCCTCCAAAGGGGTTGTCGACAGGAATTGACGCCTGTCCCGCACAAGGACCAGCCTGTGCCTCGATTGTTGATTCTGCCGTCAAAGGGCCATGCAGATTCTTGTGTTTTCCCTAACCTGAACCAGTAAAAAGGGCCCCGGGCATTGCTGCCGCGGGACCCACGCAAAAAAATTGAAATCTGAAGTTCTGACCCGCAATGGACATCCAACCTCAGACGATCAGTTGAGGACAGAGCAAAGTTCGTTGCGCGTAACTCTTGGTCTGTCCCGCCAGTTTTCAGGAGGCCCTGAGTACCGTCAGCACTTCGTCCAGCATCTTCTTGGCGTCGCCAAACAGCATGCGGTTGTTTTCCTTGTAGAACAGCGGATTGTCCACGCCGGCGTAGCCCGATGCCATGCTGCGCTTCATCACGATCGAGGTCTTGGCCTTCCACACTTCCAGCACCGGCATACCGGCGATGGGGCTGTTCGGGTCATCCTGGGCACCCGGGTTCACGATGTCGTTGGCGCCGATCACCATCACCAGATCGGTTTTCGGAAAGTCGTCGTTGAGCTCGTCCATTTCGAACACGATGTCATAAGGCACCTTGGCTTCGGCCAGCAGCACATTCATGTGCCCTGGCATGCGACCCGCCACCGGGTGAATGCCAAAGCGCACGTTCACGCCCTTTTCGCGCAGAAACTTGGTGATCTCATACACCGTGTGCTGGGCCTGCGCCACCGCCATGCCGTAGCCGGGAACAATGACCACGCTCTTGGCTTCGCGCATCAACTCGGCGGTCTCGGTGGCGTTCACCGGGATCACCTCGCCGGCCGGCTGGGCGGCGTCGCCCGTGGGCTTGGGTGCTGCGCTGGCCGTGCCGAAGCCGCCGGCGATCACGCTGATGAAGCTGCGCGCCATGGCCTTGCACATGATGTACGACAGGATGGCGCCGCTGGAGCCCACCAGGGCGCCGGTGACGATCAGCAAGTCGTTGGACAGCATGAAGCCCGTGGCCGCTGCGGCCCAACCCGAGTAGCTGTTGAGCATGGACACCACCACCGGCATGTCGGCGCCACCGATGGCCATCACCATGTGGATGCCGAACAGCAGTGCGATCGCCGTCATCACCAGCAGCGGCGTCATGCCGGCGCCCTCCTGCATGAAGGCATTGCCGAAATAGATCACCACCAGCAGGCCCAGCAGATTCATCCAGTGACGTCCGGGCAGCAGCAGCGGGTTGCCGCCGATGCGCCCCGACAACTTGCCGAAGGCGATGATGGAACCCGAGAAGGTCACGGCGCCGATCAGGATGCCGATGTAGATTTCCATCTCGTGAATCGACTTGGCCGCGCCGGTCACACCCCGCGTCGCTTCCGGATCGATGTAGGTGGCAAAACCCACCAGCATCGCGGCCAGACCGACCATGCTGTGCATCAGCGCCACCAGTTCGGGCATCTGCGTCATCTGCACGGTTTTCGCCGCATAAAGACCGATGGAGCCGCCGATCAGCATGGCGCCGATGATCCAGGGAATGCCCGCCAGTGTGACCTGCGGGCCGAAGACCGTGGCCAGCACGGCCAGCGCCATGCCGATCATGCCGTAGAGGTTGCCGCGCAAGGCGGTTTGCTGGTTGGACAGACCGCCCAGACTGAGAATGAAAAGAATCGTCGCTCCGATATAGGAGACCGTTGCCAGACTTGCAGACATGAGTCGTCTCCCTTATTTACGGAACATGGCCAGCATGCGCTGGGTCACGGCGAAACCGCCGAACATATTGATGGCGGTGAGCACAATGCCCGCCCCGGCCACCCAGCGTATCAATTCATCCGGTCGACCGACGGCGCCGACAATCGGTGAAATCTGCACCAGCGCGCCAATGGCGATGATGCTGCTGATGGCATTCGTCACGCTCATCAGCGGCGTGTGCAGCGCCGGTTTCACATTCCACACCACCATGTAGCCGACAAAGCAGGCCAGCACGAAGACCGTGAAATGCGACAGAAACTCTTTCGGCGCACTGGCGCCGATGAGCCAGAACAGCGCAGCCGCGACACCGAACACGATGGCCAGCTTGCTTCCCGCCATGGGCTCCGCGTCGCCACCGCCGTGGCCGCCTTTTTTCGCTGCAGGCGCCGCGGCCGCCGGCTTGGCCACCACAGGTGCTGCGGCGACCTTGGGCGCGGGCGCCGGCCAGGTGATGCTGCCTTGCTTGGTGACCGTGAGACCGCGGATGGCTTCGTCTTCCATGTTGACGTTGATGACGCCGTCCTTGGTCTTGCACAACTCCTCGCACAGGCGAAACAGATTCGTCGCATACAGCGTGGAAGACTGCGTGGCCAGACGCGACACCAGGTCGGTGTAGCCCACGATGGTCACACCGTGCTTGACCACGGACTGACCGGGTTCGGTCAGCTCGCAGTTGCCGCCCTGTTCGGCGGCCATGTCGACGATGACGCTGCCGGGCTTCATGCTCATCACCATCTCGGCGGTGATCAGCTTGGGCGCCGGCTTGCCGGGGATCAGCGCCGTGGTGATGATGATGTCGACTTCCTTGGCCTGCTTGGCGTACATGGCGCGCTGGGCCTGCTGGAAGCCCTCGCTCATCACTTTCGCGTAGCCGCCGCCGCCGGAGCCCTCCTCCTCATAGTCGACCTTGACGAATTCGCCACCCAGCGAGACGACCTGATCCGCCACTTCGGCGCGGGTGTCGTTGGCGCGCACGATGGCACCCAGGCTGGCAGCGGTGCCGATCGCCGCCAGGCCGGCCACGCCAGCACCGGCGATGAAGACCTTGGCCGGAGCGACCTTGCCCGCGGCCGTGATCTGGCCGTTGAAGAAGCGGCCGAAGGCGTTGGCCGCCTCGACCACAGCGCGGTAACCGGAGACGCCGGCCTGCGAGGTCAAGGCGTCCATCTTTTGCGCACGGCTCAGCGTGCGCGGCAGCGCGTCGATGGCCAATACCGTGACTTGGCGAGCGGCCAGGGTCTTGAGCAATTCGGGGTTTTGAGCCGGCCAGATGTAGCTCACCAGTGCCTGGCCTGCATGCATCAGCGCCACTTCGTCCGATGACGGGGCACGCACCTTGAACACGATGTCCGAGCAAGCCCACAGGGCTGCAGCGTCGGACTCGACCCTGGCGCCGGCGGCGCGGTAGGCGTCGTCGCTGATGCTGGCGGCGTCTCCTGCGCCGGATTCAACGGAGACCGCGAATCCGAGCTTGATGAGTTTGCCCACCACATCGGGCACGGTGGCCACGCGTTTTTCAAGGGGGAAAATTTCGCGCGGTACGCCTATGCGTTGCGCCGTGGGGGGGGCATTTGTTACGCCAGTCTGCATGAAGCGACTCCTCGATTTGTTTATTGAAACAGCTCGTGCAGCACCTCTATGTTGCGAGCATGGCGGAACTGCTGCGGCGCCGAGCTTAACTTAGTTCACCCCTGTTGCGGGCGGCTCCATGCATGACGTGGGTCAATGAAGTCGCAATCTCCGATAATTGGAAAGATGAATATTCGCTGGAAACCCAATGTCACGGTGGCTGCTGTGATCGAGCGCGACGGGCGCTTTCTTTTGGTCGAGGAGCACACGCCCGACGGCCTGCAGTTGAACAACCCGGCCGGGCACCTGGACCGAGGCGAAACCCCGATTCAGGGCTGCCGGCGCGAGACGCGGGAAGAGACCACCCACGCATTCGAACCGACGGCGCTGGTCGGCGTCTACCTGTCGCGCCAGCAAAAGGCCGACGGCAAGGACATCACCTACCTGCGCTTTGCCTTTTGCGGCGAACTCGGCGCGGCCGACCCCAGCCTGAGCCTGGACCACGGCATCGTGCGCACGGTCTGGATGACAGCAGACGAAGTGCGCGCGAGCGCGCCACGGCACCGCAGCTCCGTGGTGCTGAAATGCATAGAAGACTATCTGGCCGGTCAACGCTTTTCCCTGGAATTGCTGGTCTGCGACGCCAGTGTCGGCCTGTGACGCGCGACCTGACATGACTGCAGAGCATCCCCGGCAACGCGTGGTCGTGGGTCTGAGCGGCGGCGTCGACTCTGCCGTCACGGCCTACCTGCTGAAGCAGCAGGGACACGAGGTCGTCGCGATCTTCATGAAGAACTGGGAAGACGACGACGACTCGGAGTTCTGTTCGTCCAACATCGATTTCATCGACGCCGCGGCGGTGGCCGACGTGCTCGGCATCGAGATCGAGCACGTGAACTTCGCCGCCGAATACAAGGACCGCGTATTCGCCGAATTTCTGCGCGAATACCAGGCCGGACGCACGCCGAACCCGGACATCCTGTGCAACGCCGAAATCAAGTTCAAGGCCTTTCTGGACCACGCGCTGCGCCTGGGTGCCGAGCGCATAGCCACCGGCCACTACGCGCGCGTGCGGCACAACCCGAGCACCAACCTGTACGAACTGCTCAAGGGCCTGGACCCGTCCAAGGACCAGAGTTATTTCCTGCATCGGCTGAACCAGGCGCAACTGTCCAAAACCCTGTTCCCGGTGGGCGAACTGCTCAAGACCGAAGTGCGTCGCATCGCCGCAGAGATCGGCTTGCCGAATGCGCGCAAGAAGGACTCCACCGGTATCTGCTTCATCGGCGAGCGTCCGTTTCGCGACTTCCTGAACCGCTACATCGCCAAGGAGCCGGGCCCCATCAAGGACGACCGGGGACGCGTGCTGGGCCAGCATGTGGGCTTGAGCTTCTACACCCTGGGTCAGCGCCAGGGCCTGGGCATAGGCGGCGTGAAAGCCCGCGGCGCCGAACTCAAGGCGGTGCAGGCACTTGGCCAGCGCGGCGTGGGCGAGCACAGCCCCTGGTTTGTCGCGCGCAAGGACATGCAGAGCAATACCCTGTGGGTGGTGCAGGGGCACGAGCATCCGTGGCTGCTGTCGCGCAGCCTGCAGGCCGACAACGCCAGTTGGGTCGCCGGCGCCGCGCCCACTGAAGGTGCACTCGCCGCGAAAACTCGCTACCGCCAGGCCGACGCGCCGTGCGGCTTACGCAACGAGGACGAGCATCGATTTGAGCTGCGTTTCACCGAGCCGCAATGGGCGGTCACGCCGGGGCAGTCGGCCGTGCTGTACGACGGTGAGGTCTGTCTGGGGGGCGGCGTGATTCACGCGATGCAGGCCTGACAGGCCCGCAGTCGCATCACCGAGCCACAGTGACCGGCACTTGTGTCACGCAGGCCTGGCAAACGCAGGCCTTGCGGCGCGCAGCTTCGGGAATGCGCCGCAGCAATTCTTCGGTGAACGCTACGGTGGTGCACCAGCACGGCACGGGCGCGGCCTCAACGCTCGAACGCTGTTCCATGGCGCAACCATTGGGCTGCCCGCACAAGGGACACCGACTGGCGCAAACAGCGTCAGGCGTGGACAGATCTGGGGTGGGCATGGCGCAGTGTAGCCCCTGCATCCCCGATTCAGCCGCAAATGCGCACAACACCCCTGCAAAAAAAGCTCGCTCGAAGTCGCCCCGCCCCGGCTAACATGCAGGCCATGGAACCAAGCCTGCAACACCTGGTGGAGCGCGTCAAGGACGCGGCAACCCACAAGTCCACCCTGCGTATTCGCGGTGGCGCCAGCAAGGACTTCTTGGCGCGCTCGCTGCAAGGAGAACCGCTGCACACGGGAGGCCACGCCGGCATCGTCAGCTACGAGCCAAGCGAACTGGTGGTGACGGTGCGAGCCGGAACAGCTTTGGCCGAGCTTGAAGCCACGCTGGCCGAGCAAGGCCAGTGCCTGGCCTTCGAGCCGCCGCACTTTGCGCGGGGCGGTGCCGCCAGTGCCGCCACCTGTGGCGGCATGGTGGCAGCCGGATTGAGTGGTCCGGCGCGCGCCAGCGTAGGGGGCGTGCGCGACTACGTGCTGGGAGCCCATCTGCTCAATGGACGCGCCGAACTGCTGCAGTTTGGCGGCCAGGTCATGAAAAACGTCGCAGGTTACGACGTGAGCCGCATGCTGGTGGGCGCCTGGGGCACGCTGGGACTCATCACAGAAGTCTCGCTCAAGGTGCTGCCGATCGCCCCTGCCGAAGCGACCCTGGTGTTCGAGCTCGACCAGGCCCAAGCGCTGGCGCAACTGCACCGCTGGGGCGGCCAGCCCTTGCCGCTGAACGCCAGCTGCTGGGTGTGCGACAACTCGGAAGGTGCACCACACGAGTTGCTGTTCGTGCGCTTGCGCGGCGCCGTCGCGGCGGTCGAGGCGGCCTGCAAGAAGGTGGGAGGCCAGCGCATGGACCAGGCCTTGGCCGGCAACGACTGGCAGGCCTGCCGCGATTTGCGCTTGCCATTCTTCCAGCCGCCAGCGGCCGATATGGGTTTGTGGCGGCTCAGCGTGGCGCAGACGGCGCCGATGCTGGAACTGCCCTGGGCACAACTGGTGGAGTGGCATGGCGCTCAGCGCTGGCTCTGGGCGCCCCTGTCAGCGCAGCAGGCGCTGCGCGAGGCCGCGATGCTGGCAGGTGGACACGCCACGCTGTTCGTCGCGCCGCAGGGCGCCATCGACCTGGAGCGCAGCGCACCCCTGGCCGAGCCGCTGGCGCGCATACAGCGCCAGCTCAAGGCCGAGTTCGACCCTTGGGGAATCTTCAATCCGGGGCCCATCTGATGCAAACCACCCTCGCCCCCGAATACCAGGGCACGCCCGACGGACTGGCAGCCCAGGCGATTTTGCGCAAATGCGTGCACTGCGGTTTTTGCAGCGCCACCTGTCCGTCCTACCAGATCCTGGGCGACGAGCTCGACAGCCCGCGCGGACGCATCTACCTGATGAAGCAATTGCTTGAAGGCCAGGCGCCAACGCGCAAGACGCAGTTGCACCTGGACCGTTGCCTGACCTGCCGCAACTGCGAAACCACCTGCCCCAGCGGCGTCGACTACGGTCAACTGATCGACATCGGGCGCAAGCTGGTGGAGAAAAAGGTTAGCCGCCCCCTGCCTGAGCGCGCGCTGCGCTGGGCGCTCAAGGAAGGCCTGCCCTCGCCGCTCTTTCCACCGGCCATGAAGCTGGGCCAGGCGCTGCGCGGTGTGCTGCCCGCGGCACTGCAGGCCAAGATCCCGCCACGACAGGACGCCGGGATCTGGCCTACGCGAACGCATGCACGCAAGGTGCTGATGCTGGCGGGCTGCGTGCAGCCGGCCATGAGTCCGAACATCAACTCCGCAACCGCACGTGTGCTCGATGCCATCGGCGTACAGACACTGATCGCGGGCCAGGCGGGTTGTTGCGGCGCCGTGAAGTTCCACCTGAACGACCAGAACGGCGCCAGGGTGCAGATGCGCGCCAACATCGACGCCTGGTGGCCGCACGTGGAGGCCGGTGTCGAGGCCATCCTCATGAACGCCTCGGGCTGCGGCGTCATGGTGAAGGACTACGGCCACCTGCTGCAAGACGATGCGGTGTATGCCGTGAAGGCGCAACGCATCAGCGCGCTGACGCGCGACCTGAGCGAGTGGCTGCCGGAACTGGCAAGCGCTCTTTTGGGCAAGGTCCGCGTGAAGGGTCAGCGCATCATCTATCACCCGCCCTGTACGTTGCAGCATGGACAGAAGCTGCGTGGCAGCGTCGAACAGCATTTGACGGCGCTGGGCTTCGACATCCGCGTGGCGCGCGTCGAACCGAACCTGTGCTGCGGCTCGGCCGGCACCTACTCGGTGCTGAATCCAAAAATCGCCTACCCGCTGCTGGAGCGCAAGCTGGAAAACCTGCAGGAATCGCGGCCTGCCGTCATCGTTTCAGCCAATATCGGCTGCATCACGCATCTGCAAAGCGGCACGGCCACACCGGTGCGGCACTGGGTGGAACTGCTGGACGAGGCCTTGAGCAGCCCCCATTGAGTTGCGTGGGTCATCGTTCAGGCGGAGCCGGCGTTTGACTGCAACGTCGCGCGCGTGGCCAGCACGCGCCGCAGGCGTCACTCAACCTGGCTCATGAAAATCAGCAAACTGTTCACGCTGGCAAATCCGTGCAAGCCCCGCCGCAAACACAGAGTGCGAAGTGGCCGTGAACGGTCTTGGCTGCCAGCATCTGGCGCAATTCCTCGTTCTGCACTTCAAACGCAAGCTGCTGCACGCGCAAAAGATGGCGCGCGGCCTTCTTTTCCGGCGGCGTCAGTGCGTCAAACAGCTCCAGCAATTCGGTGGAACTGCGTCGATAAGCTGTTTCAGTGCGTTGCCGCAAGGATGGCTTATCGCTCATGGGAAGCGCTGGCGCGGACAGCGAAAGATCAAGGCTGGTATTCATTGGCTTCCTTCCCAAGCTGCTGCGCCAGGCTGGGCGCGCGTTTTCAATTTCGGCAAAATACTTGCTTCACCCGACGCGCGGCCCAGCCGTTTTGACCAGACCCTTGCGCTGGATCTTCTGCGTTTTGTGCATCGAAACCATTCGCAAATTTTCCGGATCGTTGGCTTATCGCAGCTTGCTGAAGACCTTGAGCGACCAACGCCAGTCCAGCTGACAGGTTAATGACTTTGACCGTGACAAAAAATGCGGACAAATGTTTATTTTGCGGATACCCTGAGCGACCATGCGCACCATTCCCTTTATTTCACCCTCCGAAATCGAACGTGAGACGGGTTTTGGCAAAGATCAACTGCGGAAGTGGCGCCAGCGCTTTGGATTTCCGCCGGTGGAAGCAACCGCGGAGGGCAAGGCCGCGTATTCACGCAAGACCGTCGACCAGCTTCTTTTGATCAAACGCCTGCTCGAAGCGGGCTTTCGACCCGGTCAGGTCGTGGGCATGACCACCCGGGAACTGGAAAAACTCAAACTTGCCCAGGGCCTTACTGTTGCGCTCGTATGTCACGATGAATCAACGCAGGCCCTCATCGCGCAACTCCAACGGGCAGACCTGGCTGGATTCAAAGCCTTGCTGGCCAAGGAGCACGCCCATCGGACGCTGGTTGACTTTGTCCGCAATACGGTCACACCGCTGCTGATCGGCATTGGCGAAGCCTGGACGCGCGATGAAATCGACATTCACCACGAGCACCTCTGCACCTGCTGCATTGAACGCTATTTGCACGCGGAGATCCTCAAGTTCAAACCAAAGAAAGGCTTGCCTTGTATCCTTTTCGCCCTGGCACCCGGGGAGCATCATTTGCTCGGACTGCTGATGATCGAGGCCGTGCTGGCAGAGCAAGGTGCCAGAACGATCAGCATTGGATCGGATATTCCCCTGAATAATCTGAAACTGGCCGCCATTTCATGCAAGGCCGATGTGGTCGCGCTGTCCTTCAGTTTTGCCTATCCGGCGCGCGATGTTGTACCAACATTGCTGCATTTGCGGCGCTTGTTGCCGCCCCAGATTCAGATCTGGGCCGGGGGTTCCGGCCTGTCGGGCATCCGAAAGCATCCCAAGGGGGTGCGCATCATCTCGGATATCTCAGCAGCCGTGACTGCGCTGCATGACCTGGCGGTCCAGCACCGCGCCCCCGGCCAACCCGAGCCCTGAGGCTCTCCAGGCCCGGGACGAACTTGAACGTGCGCTCGGTGCGTATCAGGGGCTCGCGTCATTTCAGCGGCCTGGCCAGGCGCAGCTTCGTCGCGTAACTGTCGGCTTGAACGGTGTCATGGGTCGCACGGTACAGTTGTTCGAGTTCTTCGAAGACGTAGGGATCTGGTTCACCGGCTTGCTCCCACTCACGTTCGAGACGCAACTGGATCTCGATGGCTTCCTGAAACTTGCCTTGCGCTCGAAGCGTCATACCCCGTTAGATCTACAAATTCATCGAGGATCTTGATCCTGTCGCCGAAAGACACGCCGCGATATCGGGCTCGCAGTGCATCGGTCAATTCTTTGCGTGTGGTCATGCTGATTCGCGTCTTCACGTTGTGCTGCTCCCGCCGGCCAATCCGACGGGTAGCAATTTACGTGAGGCAACGGGTCAGCACGGGTAGCAATTAGGCTGAGTCAATGCGGCGGCCAGGATAGTTGACGCGAGTGCCTCCCGTGCGCGCAAAAAATCACCGCGCAGTCCGTGGGTGCGGGCGATTTGCGTCTGGAGAATGAGTGCGTCGTCCCTGGATGCCGTGTTGATGGCATCACGAAATCGCTGTTCACTGAGTGCCGGATTGGCGTAGTCCCAAAGGCTTGATACGTCGAGCGCCATGGCGTTGCTCCATACGATGGACAGTGTGCTCAGCAGCAGTGGGCGGATCAGTGTCATGGTTGCGCTTGACTGAGAGCAAATGCCGCTATGGACAGATCCGACTTTTCATCAAATCTAGAGTAAGGTGAATTTATGAATATCGTAATCGTTGAAAGCAATCCGGCAAAGTACGTTCTTCAGCGCCTGGTGCGGCCTGTCCCTGAAGCGCTCAGGCCTGCAACGCCGAAGTAATGTCCTTGGCCAGGCTGGCCGGGGTGTCGGTCGGCGCGTAGCGCTGAATCACCTGGCCGTTCTTGCCGACCAAAAACTTGGTGAAATTCCATTTGATCGACTTGCTGCCCAAGAGGCCCGGCGCCTCCTTGGACAACCACTGGTAAAGCGGGTGTGCGCCGGCGCCGTTGACGTCGATCTTCGTCATCATGGGAAAAGTCACGCCGTAATTGAGCTGGCAAAAGCTGGCGATCTCCTCATTGCTGCCGGCATCCTGCGCGCCGAACTGGTTGCAGGGGAAGCCCAGCACCACCAGGCCTTGGGCACCAAAGCGCTCGTGCAACTCCTCCAGGCCGGCAAACTGCGGCGTGAAACCGCAGGCGCTGGCGGTGTTGACGATGAGCAGCACCCGGCCCCGGTACTGTTCCAGGGAAACGGTCTTGCCGTCCATTTGCTGTGCGCTGAAGTCGTAAACGGTGGACATGATGAACCTTTGAAGTCGAAGCTCATGACCCTAACAGCATTGCGCGCCCAAAGCAGGCCAGCGCAGGCCTTTTCAGGGTCAAGGGTGGGGGCTCTGCGGTCCTGGCGCGGTCAGTGGCAAAGCGCGCGCCGGCCACGCCGACAGGGCGGCTGCCAGCAAAATCAGGGCGCCGCCGAACAGCGTGCGCGCACCCAGTTGTGCGACACCGAACCACACCGACGAGGCCGAGGCAAACACCACTTCGGACAGCATGATCAAGGCCGTGCTGTGCGCACTCAGCCGCGACGCGCCGTATTGCAGGGCGAAATTGGCCGCCAGAAACACCAGGCTCATGGCGCCGGCCAATGCCAGCCAGTGCCACTCGGCGGCCGGCAGGGCCGAGACCATGCCCTGACCCTGTCCCAGCCAGGCCACGGTCGCCGCCATGCAAGCCCCGCCCAGGAACATGGCCAGCACGCGCGAGTCCTCGGGCGTGCTCTCGAGCTTGCGCAACAGGACGTTGGTCATGGCGAAGAAAAATCCGCCCATCAGCGCCAGCCAGTCAGGCAGGGCCTGCGGCACGGGCCAGGGCGTATCCGGTGCCTTGAGCACGATCGCCACACCGACCAGCGCCAGCGTCAGGCGCAGCAGCGCGCCGGGAGTGGGCTTTTCACCGAGCAGCCACCAGGCGAGCAGCACCGACCAGGCCGGCATCAGGTAGAACAGCAGCACCACGCGCACCACATCGCCCACGGTGATGGCCCAGTTGAAGCCCACATTGGTCATGCCCGAGGCGCCCACCAGCAGCCACAAGGCGGGGTGGGCCAGCAGGCCGCGCCAGGCGCCGGGGCGCACGAGCAACAGGCAGGCCATGGAACAGACGTACATCAGCGCCGTGGCCCACAAGGGATGCAGACCCCAGGCTTCGAGCTGACGAAACGGCCACCAGGACAGGCCAAAGACAAAGGCGTTGACGAGCAACGCCGCTGCCGCGCCGGGGTGTGTCAAAGCTCGGCTTCGGGTTCGGTTTTGCGCCGACGCCACCAGTAGGCCGCGCCGACGATGGCGCCGATCAGCAGCACACCCAGAATGATGTGCTGGCCGCGCCGCACCATGGCAAACAGCCAATCGAAGTTCTTTGCGCCGAAGTAACCCAGATAGACCCAGACCGGCACGCTGATGAGGGCGGCGAAGCCGTCCATGAAGAACCAGGTGGGACCGCCCACACGCCGCGTCATGCCGGCGGTCAGGAACACCGGCGTGCGCAAGCCCGGCAGGAAGCGCGCGACGAACATCACCCATTTGCCGTACTTGGCAAACTTGTCCTGCGCCTGCGCAAAGCGTTCGGGCGTGAGTATTCGGCGCAGGGCGGGGACCCGTGTGATGCGGTCGCCAAAGACGCGCCCCAACGTGAAGATCAGCCCGTCGCCGAGCAACACGCCAGCCAGGCCGACCACCACCATGCTGTGTTCGTTGGCGTAACCCAGGCCGGCAATGACGCCGCCCGTGACCAGGGTCACGTCTTCCGGCACCGGCACACCGAAGCCGCACACCAGCAACATGACAAACACGGCCACGTAACCGTATTCGGTGAACACGGGCAGCAGGGTGTTAAAGACGGACATCGATCACTTTGGCTTAACGGGTCGAAAAAGTAATTGCAATTAATCGCGGTGTCACACAACGTGGGGACACACTGGCGTGGGTTATATCACGCGCCGACAAGTGCTGGCCCTGTCAAAATCCAGCCATCGTCGCCATTGCGCCTGTGTCCGAAAGCTGCTCTCATGCCCCGTCCCATTCACGCCACCGTCCACACCGACGCCCTGCACCACAATTTGAACCGCGCACGCGCTGCCGCCCCCGACGCCAGGGTCTGGGCCGTGGTCAAGGCCGATGCCTACGGCCACGGCATCGCACGAGCCTTTGAAGGGCTGCGTGGCGCCGACGGCTTTGCCCTGCTGGATCTGGCCGAGGCCCAGGTGCTGCGCGACCTGGGTTGGCGCGGCCCCATCCTGCTGCTCGAGGGCGTGTTCGAGCAGCGCGACCTAGAACTGTGCTCGCGCCTGGACCTGTGGCACGCCGTGCATTGTGAGCAGCAGATCGACATGCTGAGCCAGCACAAGACCAACGTGCCGCAGCGCGTCTTCCTGAAGATGAACTCCGGCATGAACCGCCTGGGCTTTGCACCGCACAGCTACCGCTCGGCCTGGACGCGGCTTAACGCCCTGCCGCAGGTGGACGAGATCTCGCACATGGCGCACTTCAGCGACGCCGACGGCCCGAAGGGCATTGCGCAACAGATGGCGGTGTTCCAGCAGCACACGCAGGACCTGCCGGGAGAACGCAGCTTGAGCAACAGCGCCGCCATCCTGCGCCACGCGCAGGGCGCCGAGGTACGCGCCGACTGGGTGCGCGCAGGGATTTCGCTGTACGGCAGCGCACCGGACCATCCCGAGCACGACGCCGCGCATTGGGGTCTGCTGCCCGCCATGACGCTGGCCAGTCGCCTCATAGCCACGCAAACATTGGCGGCCGGCGACTCCGTGGGCTATGGCTCGAGCTTTGTCGCGCCGGGGCCGATGCGCGTGGGCGTGGTGGCCTGCGGTTACGCCGACGGCTACCCGCGACTGTGCCCCACGGGCACGCCGATCCTGGTGGATGGCGTGCGCACCCGCACCCTGGGACGCGTCAGCATGGACATGCTGTGCGTGGACCTGACCCCGCTGCAACAGGCGGGTATTCCTGCAGGTTTTGGCAGCGAAGTCACGCTGTGGGGCCGCGCCAGCAAGGGCGCCGTGCTGTCCATTGACGAGGTGGCACACGCCGCCGGCACCCTGGGTTACGAGCTGATGTGCGCCCTGGCGGCGCGCGTGACGACGCGGGTTGGCTGATCAGGTCGCGGCCTGCAGCGCCGCAATACGCTCTTCCATCGGCGGGTGCGTGGAGAACAATTTGCCGATACCGCCGGCGATGCCCATGGCAGCCATGCTCTTGGGCAACTCAGCCGTCTGCAGTCCGCCCAGGCGCGCCAGCGCATTGATCATGGGCTGACGCCGACCCATCAACTGGGTCGAGCCCGCGTCGGCGCGGAATTCGCGCTGACGCGAAAACCAGGCCACCACCATGGCAGCGGCAAAACCGAGCACGATGTCGAGCACAAAGGTCGTGACCATGTAGCCTATGCCCGGTCCCGAGCGGTCGTCCCCCCGGCGCAAAAAGCTGTCCACGGCGTAGCCGATGACGCGACTCAGGAACACCACGAAGGTGTTCATCACGCCCTGGATCAGCGTCATCGTGACCATGTCGCCATTGGCCACGTGCGCGATCTCGTGGCCGATCACGGCCTCGATCTCCTCGTGCGTCATGCTCTGCAGCAGGCCGGTGGACACCGCCACCAGGGCCGAATTCTTGAAGGCGCCGGTGGCAAAGGCGTTCGGGTCGCCCTCGAAGATGCCAACCTCGGGCATGCCAACGCCGGCTTTCTCGGCGAGCTTGCGCACCGTTTCCACGATCCAGGCCTCGTCGGCGTTTTGCGGCTGGGCAATCACGCGCACACCCGAAGACCACTTGGCCATGGGCTTGCTGATCAGCAGGGAAATGATGGCGCCGCCAAAGCCGATGACCAGCGCGTAGCCCAGCAGCAGTCCCAGGTTCAACCCGCTGGCGTTCAGGTAGCGGTTCACTCCCAGCAAACTGGCCACCAGGCCGAGCACGGCGACCACGGCGACATTGGTCAGAACCAACAGGAGAATGCGTTTCATGATGTCCTTGGAGACGGGCCGCGAAAGCAACCCTGAAGCCCAATGGTATGGGCCAGACCTTAAATATCAAGTCGCCCGGCGTTTGGCCTGCTCGCGCACCGGGCTTTGAATCACGGCAGGCATCCCGGCGCGGTGGCTGCGGGCCCACGGAACACGGCCACATCGCGGTAGAAGTCGGCGGCCTCATTGGCGCGGCACCAGCCAGGGACACCCAGCACCGGCAGCGGGGCAAAGGGCTTGAGCGCGAGCTTGTCGGCGCTGACATCGTGCGCCAGCCACTGGTCGAGCTCGGCCAGTGAGGTCACAAAGGACTGCGCGCGGTACACATGGGCTGTCATGCCCTTGCGCGGACAAATCAGTTTTTCCATCAGGGCGTGGCCGATGATCAGCAATTGCGCCTGGGCCCAAAGGGGGCGCAACTCGACGAACAGGCGCTGCCAATCTTTAGCCAGCAAGGCGCCCCAGAGCGCGTCCGGCCCCTGAAACAGCGCCGCATTCTCGTCGAACAGCGTGGCGGCGTCGCGCACCCGTCCGCGCACGCACTGAATGCCGTCGGCGGCGATCTGCTGCGCCTGAATCCGGTTCAGCTGCTGCTTGACCAGCGGCAGGTGCAGCCAGCACAGACCGTTGAAAAAATCGTGCAGACCGTCGCGCGTCGGGCAGCGCCCGCTGCGAAATATGAAGTCCTCGTAGGCCATGCCGGCAGGCAACTCGGCTTGGGGCACGAAGCGCACCGGCGCCGGACCGGCCTGGTTCAAGGCCTCGGCCACGCTGAGCCCCTGCTGCACGGTAGCGGCGATCCCTTCGCCGCGCAGGCGCAGCTGCGCCAGCCAGGGTGCGCTCCAGTCGATCAGTTCTAGACCATGCGCCACGGCAGGGCTTCGCCCGCGCGCAGCGGCTTGAGTTCGGCCTCGCCGAAGGCAAAGCTCGCCGGCGGCGTCCAGGACTCGCGCCGCAGCGTGACGCTGCCGCCGTTGCGTGGCAGGCCGTAGAAAGCGGGTCCATGAAAGCTGGCAAAGCCCTCAAGCCGGTCCAGCGCGTTCGCCGCATCGAAGGCCTCGGCGTACATCTCCAGCGCGGCGTGCGCGGTGTAGCAACCGGCACAGCCGCTGGCATGCTCCTTCAGGTGGGCCGCGTGCGGCGCGCTGTCCGTGCCGAGGAAAAACCGGTCGGAGCCGCTGGTGGAGGCCTGCACCAGCGCCAGCCGATGGACCTCGCGTTTGAGCACCGGCAGGCAGTAGTAATGCGGACGGATGCCGCCGGTGAAGAGCGCGTTGCGATTGAACAGCAGGTGGTGCGCCGTGACGGTGGCTGCGGTGAAGGCGCCGGCCTGGGCCACGTACTGCGCCGCCTCCTTCGTGGTGATGTGCTCGAACACGATCTTCAGTTCAGGGAAATCGCGCCGCAGCGGGATCAATTGGGTGTCGATGAACACGGCTTCACGGTCGAACAGGTCGACGTCAGGTGAGGTCACTTCGCCGTGCACCAGCAACAACAGGCCGGCGCGTTGCATGGCCTCGAGCGTGGCGTAGGTCTTGCGCAGATCGGTCACACCGGCATCGCTGTTGGTGGTGGCGCCGGCCGGGTACAGCTTGAATGCCACGACACCCGCGTCCCTGGCGCGCGCCACTTCGTCGGGTGACGTGTTGTCGGTGAGGTACAAGGTCATCAGCGGCTCAAACTGCAGGCCCGGTGGCACGGCCGCCAGGATGCGCGCCTTGTAAGCCCGCGCCTGCGCCGCGGTGGTCACCGGGACCTTGAGGTTGGGCATGATGACGGCGCGGCCGAATTGCGCCGCGCTGTGCGGCACCACGGTGTGCAAGGCCTGTGCGTCGCGCACATGCAGGTGCCAGTCGTCGGGTCGGGTGAGGGTGATTTGGGAGGTCATGGGGGTATTGTCCCAAATCACGCGCGGGTCGCTGGCCCACTTGTCATCGCGCGGCCGTTCGGGCCTTTCCATGAGCACCCAAGGAAACGTGCCCTTGCGTCGTTACTTCAAGCGGCTGGTGTGCGGCGGGCGGCCGATTTGTGCGCGTTTGGCACCATGAGGACGCACGCCGTACATCGGCCGCGCAGCCACGAACCTGGATTGCCACGCCGCTGAAGCGGCTCGCAATGACAAGCCGGTAGTCAGAAGGGCACGACGTCCGTCGGGAACTTCCAGAAGTCGCGCAGCAGGTAGCTGGCCGGCATGTTCAATGCCGTGTTCTTCGGCGGGATCGGCTTCATGAACCACTTGTCGTAGATGGCGTAGATCTCCCGGCTCTGGATCAGGCGGCGCATTTCGTCATCGACCAGCTTCTTGAATTCGGGATCGCTCTTGGGCAGCATGATGGCCAGCGGCTCGGTGGTGATGAACTTGCCGACCACCTTGAGGGCGGCGGGATTGGCCCGATTCGCGGCCAGACCGAAGAGCAGCACGTCGTCCATGACAAAGCCGTCGGCCTCGCCCTTTTCCACCATCTCGACGGCGCGTGCATGGTCCGGCGCTTCCAGCAGCGTGATGTGCAGCATGCGCTCACGGTTCGCCTGCTCCAGCGCCTTGAGCGGGGTTGTGCCCTGGGTCGACACCAGCTTCTTGCCCTCCATGTCCTCGATCCGCTCCGCCGTGCTGTCGACGCGCACCAGCAGCCTGGCGCCGGCGATGAAGTGGGGAATGGTGAAAGCCACCTTTTGCCGTCGTTCCGCGTTGTTGGTGGTGGAGCCGCACTCCAGATCGGCCCGTCCCTGTTCCACCATGGCGATGCGGTTCGCCGGCGTGACCTGCAGGAACTCGACCTGCATGGCCTTGATGCCGGTCTTCCTGCGCACGGCCTCGGCGATCTTCAGGCACAGATCGACGGCATAGCCCACAGGTTTCTTTTCGACGTCCAGGTAGGAAAACGGGATCGACGACTCGCGGTGCGCGATGACCAGCTTGCCGCCACCGGCCACGCGTGCGAACACGGTCTGCGCCTGTGCGCCCGAGCCGAGCAGACAGACCACCAGGGCCAGGGACCGAAACGAACTGCGCATGATGTGAGGATCCTCGTGATTTTGCAGACCGTGCCGCTCAGGCCTTGGCCAAAAATTCCCAAAGCGCCTGGGCCGTTCCCTTGGGTCTCAGGTTGCCGTGCGGGCGTTCGCGGTAGACACGGATGTCCAGCGTCATCTCCAGCCCGCTCATCTCCCTGGGTGCGGCGCTGACCAGCTTCTTGCTGCGCAGCTCCTTGCGCACCGCGCTGTAGGGCAGAAAGGCGATGCCATGCCCTTCAAGGGCCATGGCCTTGAGTCCTTCTGCCATGTCGGTCTCATACACCCGGTCCAGATGGATCGGCGTGCCGCTTTGCTGCAGGATCAGGTCCACCACGCGTCCCAGGTAGGCGCCGGGCGCGTAGCCCAGGTAGGGCAGCAGTTGCCCGGCGCGTCCGGGCAACTCGAACAACGGCCCCCCGCTGGCATCAGCGCGCACATAGGGGGAGAGCACCTCCTGCCCCAGGCTCAGCATCTCGTAGCGATCCGAGTCGAGCTGGATCGGTTGCGAGGGGTGGTGGTAGGAGATCAACAGGTCACAGCTGCCCTCGACCAGGCGCATCACAGCGTCGTGCACATTCATGGCGATGAGGCGGCTCTTGATCGGGCCGAACTCGCCGCGCAGGCTCGACAGCCAGGCCGGGAAAAAAGTGAAGGCCAGGGTGTGCGGCACCGCGAACTCGATCACGTCGTGGCCCGCCACATGGTGGCCACGCAGCATGGCGCGCGTGCTCTGCAGCGCCTGCAGCATTTCCAGCGACTGCGCATACAGCGTCTCGCCGGCCAGCGTAAGACGCGTGGGGTAGGAGCTGCGGTCAACGAGGTCGGTGCCGGCCCAGGCCTCCAGCGACTGGATGCGCCGCGAGAAAGCCGGCTGCGTCACATGGCGCAGCTGGGCCGAGCGGCTGAAACTGTGCGTCTCCGCCAGGCTGACGAAATCTTCAAGCCACTTGGTTTCCATGCTGCGGCCTCAGCGCCCGTAGACGTCTTCAAAACGCACGATGTCGTCTTCCCCCAGGTAGGAGCCGGACTGCACCTCGATCATCTCCAGCGCCACGCGCCCGGGGTTTTCCAGCCGGTGTTGCGTGCCCAGGGGAATGAAGGTGGACTCGTTTTCGCTCACCAGAAAACTGGTCTCGCCGCGCGTCACCCGGGCCGTTCCCGTGACCACGATCCAGTGCTCGGCGCGGTGATGGTGCATCTGCAGTGACAGCGTGCCGCCGGGCTTGACCATGATGCGTTTGACCTGAAAGCGCGCGCCCGCATCCACGCCGTCGTACCAACCCCAGGGGCGAAACACCTTGCGGTGTACGGCGCCTTCGGCGCGTCCCTGTTGCTTGAGGCGATCGACGATTTTTTTCACATCCTGGGTGTGGTCCTTGTGCGCCACCAGGATCGCGTCCGCCGTTTCCACCACCACCAGATCGCTCACGCCCACGCAGGCCACGAGGCGACCGGAGGACAGCGCCAGCGTGTCGCGGCAGTCCTGCAGCATGACATCGCCCTGGGCCACATTGCCGTCGGGATCCTTGGGCAGCACCTGCCACAACGCGTCCCAGGCGCCGACATCGGACCAGCCGGCGCTCAGGGGAATGACCACGCCCGCCGGCAGCGCCGCGCCGGCGCCGGGCGTGGCCTGGGCCACGCGTTCCATCACGGCGTAGTCGATCGAGTCCGCCGGGCATTGGGCAAAAGCCTCCTTGCCCACGCGCACGAAGCCGCCGTCCGTGGAGCCCTGGTCCCAGGCGCTCCGGCAGGCGGCCAGAATGTCGGCGCGGCACACGCCGATGGCGCCAGCCAGGTCGAGGCGCGCAGCATGAACAGGCCGCTGTTCCACAGGTAGGCGCCGTCGTCCAGATAAACCTGGGCCGTGGCGAGGTCGGGCTTCTCGACAAAGCGCGCGATCAGGCTGGCGTTGGCGCCATGGGGTGCGCCGCGCTGGATGTAGCCGTAGCCGGTCTCGGGCGCATCGGGGGTGATGCCGAAGGTCACCACCAGCCCTTGTTCGGCCAAGGCCGCGCCCTGCAGCACCACGCGCTGAAACGCGGCCGTGTCCAGGATCACATGGTCGGCAGGCATCACCAGCAGCACCGGATCGGCGCCGCCCTTCATCGCGGCGAAGGCCGCCAGCGTCAGGGCCGGTGCGGTGTTGCGCCCCATGGGCTCGAGCACGATGGGGCCGCTTTGGCCCAGCAGGCGCAGCTGCTCGGCGATGACAAAACGGTACTCCTCGTTGCACACCACCATCGGCGGCGCGAGCTCTGCGCCATTGATGCCCTGGAGCCGGCGCACCGTCGCCTGCAGCAGCGAGTCCTCACCCATCAGTGGCAGCAGTTGCTTGGGGTATTTCTCCCGCGACAGGGGCCACAGGCGGGTGCCGGAGCCGCCCGACAGAACAACCGGTTGAATCAACATGCGCAGTCCAATCAAAAAATCACGCTACGGGTCAAGGGCTGACCGAGCTCAGGCCCGGGCGTCGCCCCAGCGCAGCTGGGCCGTGTCGTCGCCGCGGTACAGGGTGTCGCCATGCCGGTCCACGCAGTAATCGGGCGAGACAATCATCTCGCTGAAGCGCATGTCGGCGGCAATGCGCGTGTACTCGAACAGGATGCTGCGCACCACCCGGGCCCCGGTACGGATGTGGCTGCCGTGGCCGATCCAGGCCGGTCCGGTGATGCTGGCGCCGGGCTCGATGCGCACGCTCGAGCCGATGTAGACCGGGCCTTCGATCTTCACCTTGTCCCATGGGATAGAGGTGTTCAGGCCAACCCAGATGCCGGGTTTGATCTGGCGCCCGGGCATGGTCATGTCAGCCACTTCGCCGCTGAGCACGCGCTGCAGCACCGACCAGTAGTCGCTCACGCGGCCGATGTCGATCCAGTTGAACGGGCGGTTCTGCGCATAAAAGGGCAGGCCCTGCGCCACCAGATCGGGGAACAGTTGCGAGCCGATGTCGTAAACCTTGCCCGGCGGCACAAAGCCCAGCACGGCGGGCTCGAAGATGTAGATGCCGGTGCTGGCCAGCGTCGATTTGGCCTCGGCCGGCTTGGGCTTTTCCTGGAAGGACTCGATCTGCCCGTCGGGGCCAGCCACCACGATGCCGTAGGCGTGCACCTCGGCCAGCGGCACGTCCATGGCAATCAGGCTGGCGATGGCGCCCTTGGCCTTGTGCTCGGCCAGCGCGGCCGTGATGTCCAGGTCGATCAGCGCGTCGCCGCACAGCACCAGCGTGGTGTCGTCAAAGAAGCCGCCGAAATCCTGGATGCGGCGCATGCCGCCGGCCGAGCCCATGGGGCGCGGCAGGATGTCGCCGTACTCGCGCACACCCTCGTAGGCGTAGCCGATCTCCACCCCCCAGCGGTGTCCGTCGCCGAAATACTCTTCGATCTTTTCATGGTGCCAGGCCACGTTCACCATGATCTCGGTGATGCCGTGGCGCGCCAGATGCTCGATCAGGTACTCCATCACCGGCTTGCCCAGAATCGGCACCATCGGCTTGGGCAGGTCGGTCGTCAGGGGCCGCACGCGCGTTCCCTGGCCCGCCGCCAGAATCATTCCCTTGGCCATTATTCGCTCGCTCCATATCCGTTCGGATTGGCGCTCTGCCAGCGCCAGGCATCTGCACACATTTCATCCAGACCGCGCCGCGCGCGCCACTGCAGCAACTCGGCGGCCCGCCCCGGCTCGGCATAGCACGAGGCTACGTCGCCCGGTCGGCGCGGACCGACCCGGTAGGGCACCGGTTTGCCGGCGGCCTTTTCGAAGGCACGCACCATGTCGAGCACGCTGTAGCCCACGCCGGTTCCCAGGTTAACTTCCAGGCACTGCGCGCCCCGTTGCAGGCGTTTGAGCGCCTGCAAATGGCCCAGCGCCAGGTCCACCACATGGATGTAGTCGCGCACGCCCGTACCGTCGGGCGTGGCGTAGTCGTCGCCCCAGACGTTGAGGAATTCGCGTCGACCTACTGCCACCTGGGCCACAAAGGGCAGCAGGTTGTTCGGTGGTCCCTGCGGGTCCTCGCCGATCAGGCCGCTGGCGTGCGCGCCCACGGGGTTGAAGTAGCGCAGGATGGCGATGTGCCAGGCGGGGTCGCTGCGGTACAGGTCGCGCAGCATCTCCTCGATCACCAGCTTGCTGCGGCCATAGGGGTTGGTGGCGGACAGGGGATGGTCCTCGGTCAGCGGCAGGTATTGCGGGTCGCCGTAGACCGTGGCGGAAGAACTGAACACCAGGCTCTTGACGCCGCAATCCTGCATGGCCTCGAGCAAGCGCAGCGTGCCCACAACGTTGTTGTCGTAGTAGCGCAAGGGTTGCTCAACCGACTCGCCCACCGCCTTGAGCCCGGCAAAATGGATCACAGCCTGGGCGCCGCTCGCGCGCAGTGCTGCGGTCAGCGCGGCACCGTCCCGAATGTCACCGCGCACCAGTTGCGGGGCCTTGCCCGCGATGGACGCCACGCGCGCCAGGGCCTCCTCACAGCTGTTGCTGAAATTGTCGAATACCGTGACCTCGTGCCCCGCCTGGAGTAATTCCACACAGGTGTGCGAGCCGATGTAGCCGGCCCCGCCAGTGACAAAAATCATGGGGATTCGCTGCGCTTTCTTGGGTTAACCAGATTCAGGGGACGGGGGCGTACATCGCACCCACTTGCTGCAGCAGCGCCAGATCGTCGCGCAAAGCGGCCGGCTCTGGCAGTTGCCACAGCGCACACAGCACACGGATGCGGTGGCGCCAATCGTGCTGGCTCAGGGTGTGGAACATGTTGCTGCGCCGTTGTGACGCCAGTGTGTCGTTGCGCGCCAGCAGCGCCTCGATTTCGTCGCCCGCCTGCTGCGGGTCGTGGGACAGCTCCACCGTGGCACCGGGCCAGTTGAGCATCTCGTCGGCCATGCGCGACACCGGGCGCCGCCCCGCCACGATGCAACCCGACAGCAGCGACTCCAACCAGCGGCTGGTCACCATCATGGAGCGCGGCCGGTCGCCCTGGGGTTCCACCAGCAGATGAAAGGCCAGCGAAATGCGGCTGCGCTGCAGCAGCTTGAACAGCATGCCGCGCTCCAGCGCCACGCTCGGACCTGCCAGGTTGCCCAAGGGCGAATGCAGGTACAGATGTTCGGAAGCGGCCGGGTGAAAGCGCGCCGAAAAAGCCGCCTGGTAGCTCGGCGGTGTGCGGCCAAAGCCGATCACGTCGACCTCTCGTGGCAACAGCCGGCGCGGCACCCAGCTCAGGCAATCAGCGCCCTGGTACAACTGCTGCACCGCAATGCCAAAGCGCGCGGCAGGAAAAGCCACATCCTCGTGCGCCGTGACGGTGATGGCGTCAAACAGTGCCGTATCCTGGACAAAGCCGGCCTGGAAATAGGAGTCGGTGACAAAGCCGTAGATCTTGCCGAACTTGCGCCGGCAGTCGGGGATGGCGCTGATCAGCCCCAGGTCGCCAGGACCGCGCGCCACCACGATCAGTACGTCGCCGCCCGCGCTGGTCAAAGGCTCGTAGCGGATCTGGTGCGGGCGCAGCACGCGCCGCGGCCAGGCATGGGGCACGGGCTTGGGCGACAGCAACTCGGCGCCAAAGTACTGCGCCAGCAGTTGCGCCAGTTCGTCGATCGCTACCCAACCCGCGTGCGGTGAAGCCCCGCCGGCATACAGCACGGTGACCTTCATGGCGTCACCCCCGCACGGAAAGTTCGGTGCATCAGGCGGGCGCATCGACACGGTCGAAGCGGTAACCATAGCCATAGATGGGCGTGAGCTTCCATCCCTTGCTGCCATCAAGCAGCAGTTTCTTGCGCAAGCGGCTGATGTGCGTGTCCACGGTGCGGGTGTCGACCTCGGTGTTGAGCCCCCAGATCTTGTTGAGCAAATGGTCACGCGACAGCAGCTTGCCCGGATTCTGGAACAGGTAGACCGACAGATCGAACTCCTTTTGCGTGAGCGTGATCGCCGTGCCGTCCAGCGTGAGCCGATGGCGTTGCACGTCGACCTCGAAGCTGCCCAGGCGCAGCACGGGCAGACCGCCCGGTTTGACGCGCCGCGCGACATTCTCCAGTCGCGCCAGCAGTTCCATGGGTTTGGGCGGTTTCACGAGATAGTCGTCGGCGCCCATCTTGAGCGCGGCCACCGTGGTGGCTTCGTCGTCACGGGCCGTGACCACGATCAGCGGTATCTCCCAGCCCAGGTTCTGCCGCACCCACTGCAGCACTTCGGCACCCGTGCCGTCGGGCAGCATCCAGTCGATAAGCAACAGGTCAAAGCGCTCCTTCTTCAACCCCTCGATGAATTGCCCCGCCAACGCAAAACCGCGGCTCGTATGCTGGCCGCTGCTCAGCCACAACTCGAGCAGAGCCAGCTGGTCGGCGTCGTCCTCCAGAATGGCAATGTGCATCAGTGAGCTCGCAGTAGGTTCATGGCGGCCAGTTTACACGCTGCCCTGCACCGCGCCGACCCTGGCGCGTCGACAGTTCACACTTTCGACACCTTGATTTTTTCGGCGCCGATAGCATCGGTCGCCATGCAAGCACCATCCCTTTTCCAAGCCCTGCGGCGCACGCTTTGCCTGAGCCTGATCGGCCTGCTGGCGGGTTGCGCCAGCGCTCCTGCACCGCTGCCCGGCACGCCGGAAGCAGCCAACGCGCTGCGCTTCAAGCCGGTGGAGCACACGGCCGCCGCCAACCTGGCCTCCAGGGAGGACCTGGCGCTGCTCGAAGAGTTGGTGAATCCGGTGTACCAACTGGGCGGCGGCGACGTGCTCAAACTCGATGTCTTTGCCCGTCCCGAAGTCAGCGGCACGCATACCGTGGGTCCCGACGGCATCATCACCGTGCCCCTGATCGGCAACGTGTTTGTCAACGAACTCACGCGCGACGACGCGCGCACCCTGATTCGCCAGCGCCTGCAGGAGTTCTTCAGCCAGCCCAGCGTGACGCTGGCCGTCGATCAGTACACCTCCAACCAGGTTACGGTGCTGGGCCGAGTGGAACGTGCCGGTGCGCAGAAGTTCACCCATCCCCCCACGCTGGCCGAAGTGCTGGCCAGCGCCGGCGCCATGCCGCTGCTGGACAAGCAGGCCACGCTCACGCGCTGCGCCATCATGCGGGGACGCGACAAGCTGATCTGGGTGGACCTCAAGTCGCTGCTCAACGGCGACCCGAGCTACAACATGCGCATGAAAAAGGGCGACATCGTTTTCATTCCCGACTCCTCCGACACCTCGGTCTACGTGCTGGGCGCGGTCCCCAAACCGGGCTCCTACCGGCTCACACCACGCATGACGGTGCTGGACGCGCTGGCGCAGGCGGGCGGCCCGAACGAAGACGCGGCGGCGCAGCAGATCGCCGTGTACCGCGCCGGCGCGCAGCAAATGCGGGTCATCGCCTTCTCCGAACTGATGGACGTGTCACGTTCCGCGAACTACGCACTCGAGGACGGCGACGTGGTCTTCATCCCCAAGAGCAACGTGGCTGAACTGGGCTACCTGATGCGCCAGCTGTCGCCCGGCATTTCCGTGCTGACCTTTGGCCTGACGGTGAAAAACCTCACAGCCAGCGGCGCGGCCACGGCCAGTGCCTCGGTCAAGTAAGCGCTGCAAGTCCCGGAACCCATGACATGAAACTGAATACCCCAAAACCTGAAGTCTCGGTCGTGGTGATCGGGCGCAATGAAGGCGCCCGCCTGGACGCCTGTCTGCGCTCGGTGCGCCAGGCCAACTGGGAGCAGACGCCCTACGAATTGATCTACGTGGACTCGCGCTCGAGCGACGACAGCCTGGCCAGGGCGCGTGCCTTTGGCGCCACGGCGCTGCTGCTCGACGACACCCGCCCTTGCGCGGCCAAGGCGCGCAACCTGGGCTGGCGCACAGCGCAGGGCAGCTACGTGCTGTTCCTCGACGGCGACACCGAGTTGCACGCCGACTTCGTGCCACTCGCGCTGCACACCCTGCTCGACCACAGCCTGTGCGCCGTCTGGGGCCACCGCCGCGAGTCGAAGCCGGAACAGTCGTGGTTCACCCGCGTGCTCGACCTGGACTGGATCTACCCCGCCGGGCGCACGCTGTACTTCGGCGGTGACGTGCTGGTGCGCCGCGCAGCGCTGGCCCAGGTCGAAGGCTTTGATGCCACGCTCAACGCCGGCGAAGAGCCCGAACTGTGCGCGCGCCTGCGCGCCGCCGGCTGGCAGATCGAGCACATCGACGCGCCCATGACGCGCCACGATCTGGCGCTGAACACGCTGCGCGCTTATTGCCTGCGCGCCTACCGCTCCGGCATCGCCTACGCCGAGGTCGCACAGCGCATGCGCTTGCGCGGCGACGCGCTCTGGCAGCACGAAGCGCGCCGCGACTTCCGCCACGGCGCACTGTTCCTGGCAGCAGCTCCCCTGTGGCTGGCAGCGCTGTGGCTGGCGCCGGCAGTGGCGCTGGCGCTGCTGCTGCCGGTCGTGCTGCTGTGGCTGCGCACAATGCAACGCTGCGCCTGGAAAGCCCCGGGCCAATGGGGCCTGTGCGCCGCCTACGCGCTGCACGCCCATGCGCAAAAAATACCGGCGTTCTTCGGACAGCTGCAATGGCGCCGTGCGGCCCGCCAGCAAAAGACCCTCAGGCTGGTGGATTACAAGGAAGCCGCCCCGCCGCCCAGCTTTGCCCTGAAGTCGCTGTTGACGTTGGCGCTGACGCCGCTGGCCTGGTGCCAAAGGGCGCTCGGCGCGCGCGCGCAACGCCTGTGGCATCTGGCGCGTCTGCAGGAAGCCATTGGCTGCCGCGTCGACCCGTCCAACGTGATCCTGGGCGCCTTGCAACTGCATGGCACGCGAAACATCCGGCTGGGACGCAACGCTCTGCTCTATCCCGGGGTCTACCTGGAGACCCAAGGCGCGGGCTCCATCACGCTGGGCGACGGTGTCGTGCTGTCCAGCGGCGTGCACATCGTGGCCTTTGACAGCGTGGTGCTGGGTGCCGGCTGCATGGTGGGCGAATACAGCAGCATCCGCGACGCCAACCACCGCACCGGCACGGCGACCCTGCGCCACAGCGGCCACGACGCCACGGCCATCGACATCGGCGCCAACGTCTGGCTGGGACGCGGCGTGAGCGTGCTGCGCGGCGCCAGCATTGGCGCCAACAGCGTGATCGGTGCGAATGCCGTGGTCACGCGCAGCGTCGCCGCGCACCAAACCCTGGGTGGCATCCCGGCGCGTCCCCTGCGCGCCTGAGTCATGCCCACCCCCCTCCCTGGCCACCCTTCCTGTACCCCTGCCACGCCAACTCCCATGCAACACTCCGACACCCCGATGGCCTATCTGGTGAGCCGCTACCCGGCCATCTCCCACACCTTCATCCTGCGCGAAGTGCAGCGCCTGCGCGTGCTGGGACACGTCATTGCGACCGCATCCATCAATCCGCCAGACCGTGCGCCGCAGGACATGGACGGCGACGAAGCGCGTGAGGCCGCAGCCACCTACTGCGTCAAGGCCGAGGGCTGGCGCGGCGCGCTGGCCGCGCTGGCCTGGTGGGCCTGGCGCTCACCGCAACACCTGGGCGCCACACTGCGCGCAGGACTGCGACTGGGCAAGCAAGGCAGCCGGCTCTACGGCCTGGCCTACGCGGTCGAGGCGGCGATGGTGGCGCGCTGGATGGCGCAGCGCGGCATGACGCAGCTGCACGTGCATTTCGGCAATGCCAGCGCCACCGTGGGCGTGCTGGTGAAGCAGTTGAACAACTGCCACCTGTCCTACACCATCCATGGGCCGGACGAATTTGACGATGTGGCAGGCCAGCACCTGGCGCTCAAGCTGGCACAGGCCGACGCCGTGCTGTGCATCAGCCAGTTTGCCAAGGGGCAGTTGATGCGCATCGGCCAGCCCCGGGACTGGGCCAAGCTTCAGGTCTGCCGGCTCGGCGTGGACCCGGACCAATTCAGCTTCAGCCAGCGCGCGCCCCAAGCGCAGCCCCTGCGGCTGCTGTGCGTGGGCCGACTGACACCGGCCAAGGGCCAGATCCTGCTGGTGCAGGCTTGCGCCAGGCTGCGCGACGAAGGACTGGACTTCTCCCTGACCCTGGTGGGCGATGGCCCGGACCGCGAGCGCATAGCGCAGGCCGTACAGGAACTCGACCTGGGCGCGCAGATTCAACTCACGGGCGCGCTGAACCAGGCCCAGGTACGTGCGCAGTTCGCCAGTGCCGACATCTTTGTTCTGCCCAGCCTGGCCGAAGGCATACCGGTGGTGCTGATGGAGGCCATGTCCAGCGGCGTGCCCTGCGTCTCCACACCGGTCAACGGCATCCCCGAGCTGATCCAGCACGGCCACAGCGGGCTGTTGGCCACGCCCGGCGACGTCGACAGCCTGAGCGAGCAATTGCGGCGACTGCTGCTCGAGCCGGCGCTGCGTGTAGCGCTGGCGCAGACCGCGCGCGCCAAGGTGCTGAGCGACTTTGATCTGGCGCGCAATGTGCTGCAGCTGAGCCGGATATTTTCCCGATTTGCCCGCGCAGGAGCCTGAGCCATGGACCTCTCCATACTGATCGTCACCTACAACTCGGCGCCGCTCATGGACCGCCTGCTGCGCCATCTGGCACAGGAAATCCAGGGCCTTTCAGCGCAGGTCATCGTGCTGGACAACGCCTCGAAGGACGACACCGTGCAGACAGTGCGCAGCGCCCATCCCTGGGTGCAGGTCATTGCCAGCGCGCAAAACCTGGGCTTTGCCGCGGGCAACAATCTGGCCGCGCAACACGCCAGCGGGCGCCATCTGTTGCTGCTCAACCCCGACGCCCTGCCCCATGCGGGCGCGCTGCGACGAGGCCTGGCGCGGCTCGAACAGCACCCCGACACCGGACTGGCCGGCGGTGAACTGGTCGACGTCGACGGCCTGCGGCAGCCTTCGGCGCGCATGTTCCCAACGCTGCGCGACGAGTTCTTCACGCTCTCAGGCTTGGCGGCACGCCATCCCCACAGCCGCTGGCTGGCCCGGCTGGACCGGCGTTGGGCCGACCCCGAGCAGGACGCCGTCGTGGACTGGATCCCCGGCGCCTTTGTCTTCATCCCGCGCGCCGTGTTCGTGCGCCTGGGCGGTTTTGACGAGCGCTTCTTCATGTACTACGAAGAGGTCGACCTGTGCCGGCGCATGCAGCAACAGGGCTTGAAGATCCACTACTGGCCCGGACTCAAGGCCATGCACATCGGCGGCGCCTCGGCCAAGACCGTGCGCAGCGAACGCGTGTCACGCGCCGGCTCACAGCTGGAGAGCTGGCGCATGCGCAGCGGCCTGCTGTACTACCGCAAGCACCATGGCGCCCTCGGCGCCGCAGGACTGCACTGGCTGGAATGGGGCTGGCACCGGCTGCGCCAGTGCAAGGCCATGCTGACCCGCCAGGACGCCAAGGCGCGCGATTTTGCAGCACATTGCCAGCAGCTCAAGCAGGCCTGGCACGACACCCGCGCCGGTCGCACCGCGCCGGCGCGCCCCTGGTAAATGGCGGCCATGGACCGCGTCACGGCAGCCCCGTCGGCATCCGCGCTGCGCCCACGCATGGCGCGCGCCGCCGGCTGGTTGCTTGGTGGCAATATTTCTTCGCAGGGCTTGCGCCTGCTGAGCAACCTGCTGCTCACGCGCCTGCTCCTGCCCGAAGCCTTCGGTCTCGTGGCCGCGGTCAACACCCTGTATTTCGCGCTCGTGATGTTCTCCGACCTGGGTGTGTGGCAAAGCGTGGTCAAGAGCGAACGCGGCACACAGCCGGCCTTTCTGGGCACGGCCTGGTCAGTGCAATTGCTGCGCAGCGTGCTGCTGTGCGCGGTGGTGCTGCTGTGCGCGGCGGCCATGCGCTGGGCCGGCCAGTCCGGCCGGTTCCCGCAGGGAACGGTGTACGCCGATGCCCGCCTGCCGGCCATGATCGCCGTGTTCAGCCTGTGCGCCCTGCTGCAGGGCCTGGAGTCGATGAAGCTGGCGCTGGCGCAGCGCGCCCTGCAACTGGGTCATCTGGCGCGGCTCGAACTGATGTCGCAGCTCATCGCCATGGTCGTGACCCTGGGTCTGGCGCTGGCCACGCGCTCGGTCTGGAGCCTGCTTGTGGGCACGCTGGTATCGAGCGCTGCGCGCACCGTGCTGAGCCACCGCTACCTGCCGGGCCGCCCCAGCCGACCGCGCTGGGACCGGTCCAGCGCGCACGAGATCGTCGGTTTCGGCAAGTGGATCTTCCTCTCGTCGGTGATCGGCTTTGCCGCAGCCCATGGCGAAAAACTGATCCTGGGCGCGAGTCTGAGCAGCGCCAATTTCGGCGTCTTCTCCATCGCCAGCACGCTGCTCGTCGCCGTCATGGGCGTGTACAGCAGCCTGAATGCCCACCTGATCTTTTCCACGCTGAGCGAGGCGCTGCGCGTCGACGCACGCCGCGCGGCACAGGTCTATGCCCAGGTGCAGCAGATCGCCGACCTGTTCCTGGGCTTGCTGAGCGGCGCCCTCTTCATGGCCGGTCACTGGCTGGTCTGGTGGCTCTACGATGCGCGCTACCAGGACGCGGGCTGGATGCTGCAGTGGCTGTCGCTGGGGCTGCTGGCGGTGCGCAATCAGGTGGTCGAGCAGCTCATGTTTGCCCAGGGTCAGCCGGCCTGGGTCAGCGCCAGCAATGCGCTGCGCGCACTCGCGCTGGCGCTGCTGGTGCCGGCCGGATTTGCCTTCGCCGGCGAGCGCGGCGCCATCGCCGCCGTGGTGGCGAGCCAGTTCGTCGCCTGGCCTATCGCCTGGTGGTTCAAGGCGCGCAACGGACTGCTAAGCTGGAAATCCGAGCGTGTCTGGCTGCCGGCCTGCGTCCTGGGTGGGCTCGCGGGCTGGGCGCTGGACGCCGGCCTCGCCATCGCCACCCGATGAAGCAGCGCGCCCAACCCACGGAGACAACAACATGCGAGTGACTTTCCTGCTGCCGGCCGACAACCTCACCGGTGGTAACCGGGTCGTGGCCATCTACGCGCAGCAACTGGCAGCGCGTGGCCACGAGGTGCTGGTGGTCAGCTGCGCGCCCGATCGACTCTCGGCCCGCGCGCTGGCACGCGCGCTGTGGCAGCGCGACTGGGCGGCGCTGCGCCAGCACTTTGCCCCGGCGAGCGGCCACATTGCCCTGTCGGGCGTGCCGCACAAGGTGCTGGAGCGCCCGCGCGCCATCACGGAGAGCGACCTGCCCGACGCCGACATCGTCATCGCCACCTGGTGGGAAACGGCGCTGTGGATGTCCGCCCTGCCGCCCACGAAGGGGCGCCCGGTGCATCTGATCCAGGGCTACGAGGTCTGGCTGGACGCGCGCCAGGTGGCGCAGGTGCATGCGGCGCTGCGCCTGCCCAATGTGAAGATCGCCATCTCCTCGGACCTGAAGCACACCATCGAGGCGCAGCTCGGCGAGCTGGCCATCAGTGTCGTGCCCAATGCCGTCGACCTGGAGCAGTTCCAGGCGCCGCCGCGCGCGCGCCAGAATCCGCCCACGGTGGGCTTTGTCTACGCCACCGCCGCCATCAAGGGCGCCGACATCTGCGCCCGCGCCTGCGAACTGGCGCGCCGCGAGATTCCCGAACTGAGGGTCGTCGCCTTCGGCGCCGACCAGGTATCGGCCAGCGTGCCGCTGGCCGAAGGCACGCAATACTTCCATCGGCCGGCACAGGACGCCCTCAAGGGGATCTACGCGCGCTGTGACGCCTGGCTGTTCGGCTCGCGCCTGGACAGCTTCGGCCTGCCCATGCTCGAAGCCATGGCCTGCCGCACGCCGGTGATCGGCGTTCCCATCGGCGCGGCCAGCGAATTGCTGGGCGAGGGCTGCGGCGTGCTGGTGGCCAAGGAATCGCCCGAGGCCATGGCCGCGGCCATCGTCGCCCTGTGCCGCCAAAGCGCCGACGACTGGCTCGCACTGTCGCAGCGCGCCCACGCCCGGGCGCACCGCTATTCCTGGAACGACGCCGCCAGCCTACTGCTGGAACGCCTGCCATCCCTCTGACCACCGAAAAAACCGCCATGAACCTGCCTACCGGCGCCAACGCTGCCCCGACCCACTTGCCGACGCTTGACGGCTGGCGCGCCGTCGCCATTGCGCTGGTGCTGCTGGCGCACGGCTCGGACTCGCTGCTCGCCGCCATCGGTGCCGAGCCCGGCCTGGCGCCGGGTCTGAAGCACCTGGGCATGCTGGGCGTTCAGTTGTTCTTCGGCCTGAGCGGCTTCCTCATCACCAGCCGGCTGCTGGACGAGGAGCAGCGCCACGGCAGCGTGTCGCTGCAGTCTTTCTACCTGCGCCGCACATTCCGCATCCTGCCCGCCGCTTTCGCCTACCTGCTGGTGGTGGGTCTGCTGGCGCTGGCCGGCACGCTGTCCGTCAGCCCGGGACGCTGGCTCAGCACGCTGCTGTTCTGGGCCAACTACAGCTGGGCCGAGCACAGCTGGTACCTGGGCCACTTCTGGTCGCTGGCGGTGGAAGAGCACTTCTACTTCGTCTGGCCGCTGGTCTTTGTGCTGGCGCAGCGTCCGCAGCGCCGGCTGCGGCTGGCGCTCGCCGGCGCCGCGCTGCTGGCGCTGTGGCGCGCCGTGGATTTCAAGTTCCAGCTGAGCGGCTCCGCACCCACCGTGTTCTGGGGGCGCAGCGACATCCAGGCCGACAGCATCCTCTGGGGCGTGGCGCTGGCGCTGCTGTACGCCGACGCCGCCTGGCGCGCGCGCCTGCAGGCGTTCTTTGACTGGCCCGCCGGCTGGCCCGCGCTGGCCCTGTGCCTGCTGGCGCTGCAGTGCCTGCCCGAACTGAACTGGAAGGCCGCCTTCGTGCTCATGAGCTTCAAATCCGCGCTCATTCCCCTGCTGCTGCTGGGCACGGTGCTGCACGCCGCGCGCTGGCCGGGGCGGCTGCTGCAAACGCCGGCGCTACGCTGGCTGGGCCGCCTGTCCTACAGCCTGTACCTGTGGCAGCAGCTGTTTCTGGTCTGGTCAGAGGACCGCGTCCCGGGATTGGCCTGGCTGCAAAGCGCGCCCGTGAATTTTCTCGCGGTGTTCGCCTGCGCCTGGCTCAGCCTGCGCTACATCGAAACGCCGCTGATCGCCAGAGGAGCCTGTCGGGCTTCGGCCGTGAGTGCGACGGGGGTCAATTCGGATGCAGCGCAAGGCGCGCCGACGAAGCTTTGGTGGGCCCCAAGCGAGGAGGCGCAACGCCGCGATGCGCCGAATTCACCCCCGTCCCGCTAGGAGTGTGGACGGTAGAAACTAGGGTTCTCCCCAGCAACGCCAATTGAGATGGCGCGTTAATTGAGGATGAGCACAAGCTACGTTCCTTATTTACCCGGCCAGCAATACCTGATGCCTTGTTCGCTGGAGGAATGGTTGCCGCAGGGTCACCTGGCGTACTTCATCAGCGACACCGTGGACAGCCTGAACCTGAGCGCCTTTCATGCGCGTTACGCTGGCGGTGGCTCACGCAACCAGCCGTTTCATCCGTCCATGATGGTCAAGGTCTTGATTTACGGTTACGCCACCGGCGTCTTCAGCTCGCGCAAGATTGCCAAGAAG
Source organism: uncultured beta proteobacterium (assembly GCA_903830985.1). Classification (GTDB taxonomy): domain Bacteria; phylum Pseudomonadota; class Gammaproteobacteria; order Burkholderiales; family Burkholderiaceae_C; genus CAIKVZ01. Next base: position 120 of record CAIKVZ010000033.1, on the reverse strand, counting down.
CTTCACGAGGACGTGGCGTTTCGGGTGCTGTGCGCGGACAACTTTCCGGCCCATCGCACGATCCGGGAATTTCGTGCTTTGCACCTGAACGAGTTCACAGAACTGTTTGTCCAAGTCGTT
>CAIKVZ010000032.1 GCA_903830985.1 uncultured beta proteobacterium | reverse complement strand
GGATCGCGGGGGAACACCGCCAGCAGCAGGACGCGCGTGCGCGGCAGGCGCTGGCCCAGTTCGTCCAGGATGCGGCGAATGCCCGCCGCCGTGGTGCGCGGGTCCTCCTGACGGTCGCCTGTGTTGTTCGTGCCTATCATCAGCACCGCCAGCTTCGGCGCGATGCCGTCGACTTCGCCGTGCTGCAGTCGCCACAGCACGTTCTCGGTGTGGTCGCCGCCGAAGCCCAGGTCCAGCGCATGGTATGGCGCGAAGAACTCGTCCCAGACCTTGCGGCCGCTGTCCTCCCAGCCATGGGTGATGGAGTCGCCAATGAAGACGATCTCGCTGCGCTGTCCGGCCTGTTTGAGCTGGCTGATTTCGTCGAGCTTGGCCTGGTGGCGCTTGAGCCACCATTCCAGCGCCCAGACCTGGTTCAGCGGCGATGGGGTGACGGACTCGGTGCGGTAGTCGGGGCATGCTGACGTGGCTTGGCCGCGGTGCACGAAACGCACATTGGCCACCGACGCCTCACCGCTGCCACTGCCGTCCAGAATGAAGGGCTGGGGCACGGCACTGAAATCATCGCCCTGGCGCACGAAGCAGGACAGCGCGAACGCCATGTGCTGCCAGCCCTTGCCGGCCAGTTCGCGCGAGGGCAGCACGTAGTTGACCTTGCGGTGGCAGTCCTTGCCGCAGCCGATAGCCACGTGCAGACCACCCTGGGACATCTCCTGGACCAACAGATCGAACTCCAGGGTTCCGTCAACGATGAAGGGCCGCAGGTCCAGCGCCTTGCCGCCTTCCAGGCGCAGCGCTGCGTACCACGCGTCTTTCCACTGCAAGCTCACCGCGTCATCGGGTGCGTCCTTGGCGGAACGCCGCGCGCCGACCCGGCTCTGTGGCACACGCGGTTGCGCGCTGTGGGGCACCTGCACGGCATCGCGGTCCAGCACCTGGGTGGATTCGAAATCGGCCACCAGGAAATGCCAGCCGGCGGCCGGCCGACCGTCGAACAGACGCAGTTCCTGCGGTTCGGCGGCTGCGCCCTGCGCCGCCGCGCTGGCGGCAAACCAGGCGGCGGTGATGGCGAATCGGCGCACGTGGGAATGAAGGTTCATTTTGAAACGGTCTGTGGGACGGCAGTGAAATTGAAATGGCGGCTTTGGCCAGGGCGCAGCCGCAGTTCGAGCAACTGGTCGCGCCAGCGCAGCTTGCCCCCGCCCGCGCCGGCCACGCTGCGCACGGTGGCCTGTTTCAGCTCGCCCTGCGACCAGGCCAGATCGACCTCGAAGCCGCCCCGGGCGCGCAGTCCGTGCACCGAACCTTCAGGCCAGCCGGGCGGCAGCGCCGGCAGCAGCTCGATCACGCCGTCCTGCGACTGCAGCAGCATCTCGGCCATGGCTGCGGTGGCGCCGAAATTGCCGTCGATCTGGAACGGCGGATGGGCGTCGAACATGTTGGGGTAGGTGCCGCCGGCGTTGTTGGTCTCGCTGCCGGCGCCGCTCTGCTGGGCGGCACGCGCGCCCGGCTGGGCCAGCAGGCCGCGCAGCATGCGATGGGCGTGCTCACCGTCGTGCAGTCGGGCCCAGAACGCCATCTTCCAGGCCATCGACCAGCCCGTGCCCGCGTCGCCGCGGGCCTGCAGCGTGCTGCGCGCAGCGGCGGCCAGCGCCGGTGTGCGCGCCGGCGAGATTTGCCGTCCCGGAAACAGCGCGAACAGGTGCGAGACATGGCGGTGCGTGTCGCCCGGGGTGTCGAGCACCGCGTCGGACTTCTCGGTGCGCCATTCCAGCAGCTGCCCCCAGCTGCCCACCCGGGGCGCCGCCAGGCGGTCGCGCAGGGCGGCGATCTGTTCGCGAAACGGCCTGTCGATGCCGAGCACGTCCGCCGCTTCGACGGTGTTGTTGAACAGGTCCCAGATGAGCTCCTGATCGAAGCTCACGCCGTCCTCGATCGGCCCGTGCTCGGGCGACCAGCCCATCGGCGCCACGAGCTGCCCGTCGGGCAGGGCCTTGAGCTGGTCCTGCCAGAATTCGCAAACCTCCTTCATCAGCGGGTAGGCTTGGTTGCGCAGAAAGGCCCGGTCCTGCGTGAACGCGTAGTGCTCCCAGAAATGCTGGGCGTACCAGGCGTTGCCGGTCTTGTTCCACAGATAGCCCAGGGCGCCAAACGGATTCGATTCGGTGCGCACCGTCCAGCCGCGCGCCGCACGCCGGTCACCCGTGAGGAAGGTCTCGACCGGGGGCTGCACCGAATGGTCCCAGGGCGCCACTTCGGCCGGCAGCGAGGCCGGGTCGCGCAGGGCCTGCGCGGCGCGCTCGGCCACCGCCTGGCGGTACAGCGGCAGCTGGCTGCGCACAAAGCCCAGCAGCGGCCGCTGCAGTTCGGACAGCTGCGCGGGCCCCGCCGGCCAGTAGTTCATCTGGAGGTTGATGTTGGTGTGGTAGTCCGAATTCCAGGGCGGTGTCAGGCTGTTGTTCCACAGCCCCTGCAGATTGGCGGGCAGCGAGTCGCGCGAGCTCGAGATCAGCAGATAGCGGCCGAACTGGAAGAACTGCGCTTCCAGTTCGGGGTCCTCGCCCTGCCCGGTATAGGCGGCGATGCGCGCATCGGTGGGCAGTTGGCGCCGCGCCGGCGCAGTCCGCCCCAGGTCCAGACTGACGCGGCCAAACAGCGCGCCGAAGTCGCGCTCGTGTTCGCTGCGCAGAGCGTCAATGTGGCGCCGCGCCGCGGCGTTCACCTGGGCGGTGACGCGCTGCATCGGATGCCCGCCCTGAAAGCGCCGGGACGCATCGGCCACATAGCTGGTGCCGCCGCCCAGGATCAGGGTCAATGCGTCGCAGTCGCGAAAAACCAGGGTGTCGCCGTTTCTGCGCACGCGTCCGCCCTCGTTCACCAGCTGCAGCTGGCTGACATAGCGCAGGGGTGTGACACCGGGCGAAAGGCTGGGCAGCGCACCGCTGGCCATGAGACGCTGTCCCGCTGCCGAGACCTGTGCGCCGTGCATGTCGCTCAGGCGGATGCGCCCGCTGTAGCGTCCCCTGGCGTCGGCCGTCAAGCGCAGCACGATGACCTGCGCCGGATGGCTGGCGAAGGCCTCGCGCTGGAAGTGCACGCCGCCCAGCGTGTAGCGCAAGAGTTGGCGGCCCCGGTCCAGTTGCAGTTCGCGCCGGTAATCCGACACGGCTGCTTCGTGGCCGTCAAGTTCGACAAAGAAATCGCCGAAGGCCTGGTAGGCGCCCATGGCCTGCGCGTCGCCGGACCACAGCGTGATGTCGTTGAACTGCACATGCTCGCGCGCCACCTGGCCAAACAGCATGGCGCCCAGGCGGCCATTGCCGATGGGCAGGGCTTCGCGCTCCCAGCCCTGGGCCGTGTCTGGCGCCGGCGCCAGGTAGCGCAAGCTCAGGTCCGGTGCGGCCGCGGCGAGCGCGCCCGCCCAGGCGAGGCCCATGACCAGCAGCAGGCGAAGGATCAGGCGCATGCAACGAGGGCGTGAGGATGCGACAGGCCCATGGCTCAGTACCGGCCCATCTTGACCTTGAGGACCACGGGGCGGGCGCTGAAGTTCAGACCGTAGTCGGCCTGGTCGCCGTTCCAGCGGCGTGTCATGACCCAGCGGCCCGTCGCGTCGAACTGGCCTTCCTCGGCACTGTCGATCAGCGCGCCGAGCTTGCCCTGCAGCTCCGTAGGCTCGATGCGCACGCGCGCGTACTGGCCGACGATGACGAACTCGTTGGCGCCGATCTGCGCGATGGCCACCGCGCCGAGCAGTTCGCTGGCGTGCGGCGGCGGCGCCTTGGCGTTCTGCGGCCAGTCCTTCTCGCCGAACTGCCATTGGCCGAAACTGATGTTGGCCTTCCAGCCCTTCAGGGCGAGGCTCTGGTCGGCGTGATCCTGCGCCTCGGCAAGGCCTTGCGTGCGACCCTCGAAAGCCCAGCGCGCCCACTGACGCTGCATGGGGCCGAAGGCGGCGTAGATCGGTGCGAAGGGCGCCAGTACGCGCGCGTCGGTGTGCTGGCTGCCCAGCGGGAAATTGCTGTAGTTGGCGTCGTCCATGCCAAACGGCGTCACGCCCAGCGCACCGCGTCCGAGGATGGCGTAAAGGTAGCGCGCATAGGGCGCGGCGTTGCCGATCTCGGGCACCCACAGCGCATTGTCGGGGCGCTGGAAGTTGTTCATGGTGGCAAGCACCTGCCTGCTGTCCGGGCTGTAGATGTCGGGCGCAACGATGTCGATGTGCGGTGCGGCCGCCTTGTAGATGTCGATCACGTCGTAGGTCGGACCGCCGCTGGCAAAGTTGCCGCTCCAGGGGGCCATCGGCGCCAGAGAATCCCGCAGCGCGTTGTTCACGTACATCGGCAGGTCGTAGACCGCGCGGCCCGCCTTGGCGATCTCCTCGATGTACCTTGCCATTGAAAAGGCATGGAAGTATTCGTCGGCATAGTCCCCGTAGACCGCACGCCAGTTGCCGGAGGCGGCCAGTGGCACGGGCGACTTCTTGGCGCGCAGCACGGCCAGCGGCACATCCTGCTCGAACGCGGCCTGGGCCTTGGCGCCGAAGTCGCGCACCGAGCCCCAGGTGCCGACCTCATTCTCCACCTGGACCATGATGACGGTGTACCGGTCCTGGTCGATCTTCCTGAGATGTGCCATCAAAGCCGTGAAAGCGCGCTTGTCCGCTCGCAGCGTCTCCTCGCCCCAGGGCGAGAGGCAGTAGATCGGTTTGCCGTCCTTGTCGAGCATGCGCGGGAAGCGCTGGTTGTCGAATTTCACCCAGGCCGGCGTGTACTGGGGGCTGGTGTTCTTCCAGGTGCCGAACCACAGCACGACGAGTCGAACCCGGTGTTCCCGCGCCTGCGCGACCAGGGTGTCGACAAAACTGAAATCGAAACGGCCCTCGACCGGCTCGACCTGCTCCCAGGCCACCGGGACTGCGACCGTGTTGGCGTGCATGTCCTGCACGGCGGGCCAGACTTTTTTCAGCGCCGCAGGGTAGTTGCTGGAGTTGTGGACTTGCGCGCCAAGCACCAGAAACGGCGCGCCGTCGACCATCAGGGCCTGGCGCCCCTCGCGCTCGACCAGATGCGGGCGGATCTGCGGCGTGTCGGCTTGCGCCGAGACGGCACCCAGAGCGCTCATCGCCGCCAGGGCCAGCAGGCTGGCGATATGAAACAGTTTGAACATGGGCGTTACCAATGGGAGGGGGTGAATCCGGCCGTGATCGGCCGGATCGTCGCAGATCCAGGCTGCCGGGTACAGCCCATCGACGCCAGGCTGGGCGCCTGCCGTCGATGGGTCTCGCGCTGACGATCAGAAGTCGTAGCGTGCCTGCATCGCGTAACGCCGGCCGGTCTTGAAGTAGGCCCGGCCCATCATGCCGATCCCCTGCTGCATCAGCTGCGTGTAGGTCGAATCGGTCAGGTTCTGAGCCTCCAGGCCGAGCGTCAGCTTGTCGTTGACCTTGTAGAACACGCCGCCATCCAGTTGGCCATAGGAGTCCGCCCAGACCGGCAGACCCCATGCCACGTTCTGCTGGCCAAGGGTCGCGCTCTTCGGGTTGGTGTCGGTGCCGTCGCCGCCCTGGGTGCCGTTCACGTTCACGGCCTGCAGGTACTTGGAGCGCCAGTTGTAGGCCAGTCGGGCCGACAGCGGACCCTGGTCATACAGCAGCGCCAGGTTGAAGGAGTGACGGGACAGATTGACCAGCGGCAAATTGCCGAAGGTCTTGCCGTTGGTGTCGCAACCATTCAGGTTCAGGTTCAGGTTGGCTGCCGAGTTGCCCCCGGTGCAGTAAGCCTGGCTGACGGGCGAGTACAGGTCCTGGTGGCTGTCAACAAAGGTGTAGTTGGCCTGCATGCCGATGCCCGACATCCAGCCTGGCAACTTGTTGAAGTACTTCTGGAACGCCACCTCGAAGCCGTTGGCCGTGCCATTGGCGCCATTGACCGGACCCGTGGTGGTGAAGTTGTTCGTCTTGCCGCTCGCGTCCACCAGGGGTGTGGCGAAGGTCTGGTTGATGACGATGTCCTTGAGCTTCTTGCTGAAGGCCGAGACCGTGAACGAACCGGTGGGCTCGAAATACCACTCCGCCGTCAGGTCCACCTGGTTCGACAGGGTGGGCTTGAGGAAGGGGTTGCCCGAGGCCGTGCCCGACTGGTCGACGCTGTCCACCACCACGGTCTTGGAGCCGTTCGGATTGGTGACCGTGTGCGAGGTGACGGTCTGGGTCAGGTTGGTGTAGGCCTGCAACTGCGTGAGGTCCGGACGCGACAGCCCGTTCGAATAGGCAAAGCGGTACTGCCAGTTGTTCGGCCCCTTCATGCGCAGGTTCAGGCTGGGCAGCAAGTTGGTGTAGGAGTTGGTGTAGCTTTGCGACTTGGCATAGTCGGCGATCACCGGCACGCCCTGGCCGCCTTGCGTGGCGCCTGGGGGGATGGTGAGGCCGCTGGCCTTGAACACCGTGTAGCCATTTGCCTGGCCCTGCGTGTGCACCAGGCGCATACCGACGTTGCCGTCCACCGGGTAGGCCAGGTCATCCCAGCCGAAGCGCAGCTGACCGTAGGCGGCCTGGGTGCGCTCGCGCTGGTCGTTGGTGCCCGAAGGGTCCGTGCCAAAGGTCGCAGGCGCCCAGGCGGCGCAGCCACTGCCCCAGCCGTTCGCTGCGGTCTGCTCGTGGCACAGGATGTCGTGGTAGGCGTGCAGCGCTTCGTAGCTGGAGGGATAGCCTGTCGCCGTCGAGAGGCTGGGGAAAATCAGCGACGGCACCGACATGTTCGAATTGAAGAAGTTGGTGAAGTTGTGTACCTGCGTGTTGCCGCTGAAGCGCGGGTCGTTCAGATAGGCCAAGTGGTTGATGTCCCAGCCCTGCTGCCAGGTCTGCGTGATCGGCGACCAGTTGTAGCCCGGGTTGGAGTTCTGCGTGAGCGCGTCACGGTCCGTCAGGCGCACGCCAAAGCGCAGGTCGCGCAGCACGGAGCTGTCGAAATCGAACTGGCCATCGGCGCGCCACGACTTCTCGTTGGCCACGCTCTTGTCCATGTGCTCCATGGTGAAGGCCCAGTAGTAGTTGGCCGGGTTGGCCAGATAGGCCTTGTCTGCCGCGCTGAAGTTCAGCTGGGGCACGCCGCCGCCGAGGTTCAGGTTCTCCTGGGGCATCTGAATGCCCGTGGCAACCGTCGAGTCGAAGCTGTTGGTTGTGGCGCGTATCAGCTGCAGGTCGGTCGAGAATCTCAGGCGGTCCGAGGCCTTCCATTTGATTTTCCAGGACAGGTCCTGCGTGTCGGAATTGCGCGTTGCGGTGCGGGTGTCGGCACCGAAATTGATGCCGCCGTCGGCGCTGTCGCTCAGCGTGCCGTTGAGAAAGGTGCCGTTCGCACTGTAGGTGGCGCCCGAAGCGACCTTGATGTTGTACGGGCTGGACTGCGCAAAGATCGCATTCTCGTTCCAGGTCATCTGGTATTTCGATTTGAAGTAGGTCAGCGACGTCTCGAGGTTCTTGTCGTTCTTCCACTGCAGGGCGCCGTACAGGCCGTCGCGCTTGCGGTCGAATTCCAGCGTGCGCCACTGCGAACCCTTGGGCACCCAGACGGTCTGGCCGTTGACGATGTCGGTGCGCGGGTAGTAGGGCTCGACCTGGAAGGCGTCGGTGCGGGTGTAGCTGTCCGAATGCGCGAAGTCCACCAGGGCGCCGAATTCACCGATGTCCGTCTTCCAGCGGTTGGACAACAGGACGGACTCCGAGGGGGACGATTTGCCCCTGAGTTCGGAGTAGCTTGACCTTGCCGTGACCGAGGCCTTCAGGCCCTTGAAGTCAAACGGCATCGCGGTGCGCAGGTTCACCAGTCCGCCGATCGAGCCTTCGATCTGCTCGGCCGAGGGGCTCTTGTAGACATCGACGCCGGCCATCAGTTCAGGCGGCACGTCCTCGAAATTCAGCGCCCGCCCGCCGTTGGCGGAGAAGGCATCGCGGCCGTTGATTTCGGAGCGGACATAGCTCAGGCCGCGAATCGAGACGTTGGAGCCTTCGACCGAAAAGTGCTCGGGATCGTTCTTCGCCATCGTGCGGTCGATGGTCACGCCGACGATGCGCTGCAGCACTTCGCCGACCGACTGGTCGGGCAGCTTGCCCATGTCCTCGGCGACGATGGAGTCGACGATCTCGTCCGAGTCCTGCTTGATCTTCTGCGCCGATGCCAGCGCGGCGCGCTGGCCTGAGATGACGACCTTCTGCAAGTCGGTGCTCGCGGCCACCGGGGTGGTCTGGGCGAAGGCTGCGCCACAGCAGAACAGGGCAACCTGTGCTGCGGCGATGGATATGGCTGTTCTCTGAAATTTCCTCATGTCGTCTCCAGTGGTGGTAAATTGAAAAAAATGCGACCGGCCTCTTTTCGGGGTGGTTCGCGTGGGTGATGGGCCGGGCTTTCGACGCCTCAGGCGCCGCAGTACCGGTTGACCAGGTTCTCCAGGTACTCCTGGCGTCCGGAGACCGGCGCCACGTCGGTGTTGGCCTGCAGTACGCTGTCGGCCAACTGGTCGATGGACACGCGGCCGTTCAGGATGTACTGGCCCGTTGGGGTGTCCCAGCCGGCGTAGCGCGCGTCGACTGCGCCCTGGAGCCGACCGTCCTGGAGCATCTGCTCGGCCATCAACAGGGCGCGTGCGCACACGTCCATGCCGCCGATGTGGCCGTGAAACAGGTCCTGTGCATCGATGGACTGACGGCGCACCTTGGCGTCGAAGTTCACGCCCCCGCTGCCCAGGCCGCCCGCAAGCAGGATGTGGTACAGCGCCATGGCGGTTTCAGGCACGTTGTTGGGGAACTGGTCGGTGTCCCAGCCGAGTTGCGGGTCGCCGCGGTTCATGTCGACGCTGCCCAGGATCCCCAGCGCTGCGGCCGTGGCGATCTCGTGTTCGAAGCTGTGGCCGGCCAGGGTCGCGTGGTTCGCCTCGAGGTTGACCTTGACCTCCTTTTCCAGGCCATAGCGCACCAGCAAGCCGTAGACGCTGGCGGTGTCGAAGTCGTACTGGTGCTTGGACGGCTCACGCGGCTTGGGCTCGATCAGGATGGCGCCCTTGAAGCCGATCTTGTGCTTGTGTTCCACCACCATGTTCAGGAAGCGTCCCAGCTGATCGAACTCCTGTCCCATGCGCGTGTTGAGCAGGGTCTCGTAGCCCTCGCGGCCGCCCCACAGCACATAGTTTTCACCGCCGAGCTTGAGCGTGGCGTTCATGGCATCGCGCACCTGCAGGGCCGCCATGGCGAACACTGCGGGGTCGGGATTGCTCGCTGCGCCGGACATGAAGCGGCGGTGGCCGAAAAGATTCGCCGTGCCCCACAGCAGCTTCATCCCGGTGCGCTGCTGGTGCTCGCCCAGGACGTCGACCATGCGTTTGAAATTCTCGTGGCTCTCGCGTGGCGTTGCGCCTTCCGGGGCCACGTCGCGATCGTGGAAGCAGTAATAGGGCGCGCCGAGCTTGGCGAAGAACTCGAAGGCCGCGTCGGCCTTTTGCACAGCGAGTTCCATCGGTGCTGCGCCCTGGAACCAGGGACGCTGGAAGCTGGCGTCGCCAAAGGGGTCCGAGCCGGTGCCACAAAAACTGTGCCAATAGCACACGGCAAAGCGCAGATGGTCTTCCATGCGCTTGCCCAGCACCAGGCGGTTCTTGTCGTAATGGCGAAAGGCCAGTGCGTCTTCGGCGTCTGGTCCGCGGTATTCAATGGACGGGATGTCGTGGAAATAGCTTTTCATGGTGTTGTCTGGTTGAAGGGGTCAGATGTGTTTTCAGCTTGAAGCGGCCAGTCGGGGCAGGGACTTGAGCCGCTGATAGAGGTCGCGGTAGTGCTGTAGCCGCTGCTGCAAGCGGCCATGGCGCAGCGCGTTCGGGTGGTAGGTGGCGGTGATCGCGGGCTTGGCGCAGGCCTGCTCCTGGCTGGCGCCGTGTGCCATCCAGGCGAGCCGCGCAGCGCCGAGCGCGCCACCGGTCTCGGCGCCAGCGTGCAGCACGATCTGCACATCCAGCACATCGGCGATCAGTTGCGCCCACAGGCTGCTGCGCGCGCCGCCGCCCACGAGCGACAGGCGCTCGATCACCGTGCCGGCTGCCTGCAGGGCCGCCAGGCCATCGGCCAGGCCAAAGCTCACGCCCTCGAGCACGGCATAGGCGCACAGCGCGCGCGTGCTTTCGTGATTCAGGCCGAAAAAAGCGCCCTGGGCAAATGGGTCGTTGTGCGGCGTGCGTTCGCCGGCGAGATAGGGAAGGAAGATGGGCGCGTCAGCCAGGAAGGCTGCGGGCAGAGACGCCACTTCGCCCAGCAGTTGCGCCTCGTCGGCCGCACCGCTGAGCTGGGCAAACCATGTCAGGCAACTGGCGGCCGACAGCATCACGCTCATCTGGTGCCAGCGCTGTGGCAGGGCGTGGCAGAAGGCGTGCACGGCGGATGCCGGGTTGGGCCGGTAGCAGTCGTTGACGACAAACATGACGCCCGAGGTTCCCAGCGAGATGAAGCCGTCGCCCGGCTCGACCGCGCCGATGCCGATCGCGCTGGCCGCGTTGTCACCGGCGCCGCCAGCGATCAGCACGCCTGTGCCAAGGCCCCAGGCCTGTGCAATTTCGGGGCTGAGCGTGGCCGAGACCTGATTGCTTTCGACCAGGCGCGGCATCTGCGCGCGGCTGAGGTGGCAGGCCGCCAGCAGCTCATCCGACCAATCGCGTTTCGCCACGTCCAGCCACAGCGTTCCTGCAGCATCCGACGGGTCGGACACCTTCTCACCGCTGAGCCGAAAGCGCAGGTAGTCCTTGGGCAACAGCACGCTGCGAATGCGCTCGAACAGTTCGCTCTCGTGCTGACGGATCCACAACAGTTTGGGCGCCGTGAAGCCGGGCATGGCCAGATTGCCGGCGATCTGCGCCAGGCGCGGCGCGCGCTCGCTCAGTTCCTGGCATTGCGCATGGCTGCGCCCGTCATTCCAAAGGATGGCGGGGCGCAGCACCTGATCGGCCGCGTCGAGCAACACCGCGCCGTGCATCTGGCCCGACAGGCCGATGGCTCGCACCCGGGAAAAAGCCTGCGGATGGGTCTGGCGCAGACGCGCGACAGCGGCCTCGGTCGCCTCCCACCAGTGCTGCGGCTGCTGCTCGGCCCACAAGGGCTGCGGGCGCGACACCGTCAGGGGCGCGCCGGCCTGGCCCACCACGGCGCCCTCCTCGTCCAGCAACAGGAGCTTGAGCTCGGAAGTTCCCAGGTCGATGCCGAAGAACATCAGTCGGTCTCCTGCTCGGTGTTCGACGGTCCGGCGGTGACCTTGTCGCTGAAGCTGGTCCGGATGTTCGGGCGCGTCAGGCGGTAGCGCGCCAGCCCGGCCGCGCCGATGGCGACCGCGTCGGCGCCAAATTGGGAAATCCGCACCGTCGGTGCAGCCAGGTTGGCGGCCGCCGAGTAGTCGGCAAGCGTCTGCAGCGCCGGCTGGAGGAACTTGTCGCCCAGTGCCACCACAGCGCCGCCGAGCACGATGCAGGCCGGGTCGTAGGCCGAGGCCAGGTTTTGCAGCAGCACACCCAGGTAGGCGCCTGCGATGGTGACCGCGCGCACCGTGTCGCCATGCTGTTGGGCCAGCCTGCGCTGAACCTCGGCCAAAGGATCGGCCGAGGCGCCTTGTTCCGGCTGCAAGGGCAGTTGATGCAGGGCACGCAGGCCGATCAGTGCCTCGGCGCAACCGCGCCGTCCGCAGGTGCACAAGGGGCCGTTGACCTGGAGCACCATGTGGCCGACTTCGCCCGCAAAGCCCCGGCTGCCTGTGAGCAGCCGGTCATCGACGATCACGCCCGCGCCCACACCGTGGTTGATGCTCACGTACAGCAGCGGATCGGACGCCGGCGTCGGGTTGAATTCGCGCTCACCCACGGCCGCCACATCGGCTTCGTTCTGCAGGAACAACGGGACACCGGCCAGCACCGAGCCCTTGAGCTTTTCGCGCAACAGCGCACCGAAGGGCACGTCGCGCCAACCCAGGTTGGGGGCGAGCTGCAGCGTGCCGCTGGCTTCGTCGACGCCGCCCGGCAGGCCGATGCCGATGCCGATGATCTTCTGCGTCGGCTCCAGCTGCTTGCGCACGCGTTGCAAGCCGGCTGCCAGACTGGTGATGCAGTCCCTGACCGTGCGGCTCCCGCCAAAACTGCCCACGTTCCTGGCCAGCACTTCGCCGGTGAGGGTGGTTGCCACGACGCGCACCGAACCGACGCCGACCTCGGCGCCCAGCAGCAGCAAGCGCGATGGATCGATGAACAGCGGTGTCGGGCGCCGACCGAGGTCACCCGTCGTGACGATGTCGCGCTCGACCAGCCAACCCTCGTCGATCAACTCGCGCACCAGCAGGCTGATGGTGGACTTTGTCAGGTCCACGGCTGGCGCCAGATCGGCACGCGACAGCCCCGGGTTCGCGCACAGACAGCGCACCAGGGCCATGCGGTTGATGACCTTGATCAGCTGTTGATTACCGGAAGTTTCAGGCCGCAAGGCAGGTCCCCTTTTCTGAACAATTCGTCAGAGTGGGCTGATATTAGTTCGATCGTCGAACAAAGTAATTAGGGAAAAACCCCTAGCGACCTGATCCCTGCCGCGCGGGAAAATCTGAACCCAAGCCTTGCCTGGCAGGCGATTTCCGCATCCACCGCATGAACCTGCAAGGGCTCACTCACACCGAAAGAACTTCCATGAGCGACCCGTCCATTCGCAAGATCGTCATCGTGGGCGGCGGCACCGCCGGCTGGATGGCCGCCGCCCCGCTGGCGCAGCAGCTCGCCCGCCTCGCCGGACCGGTCTGCCAGATCGTGCTGATCGAGTCGCCCGACATCGGCACCATTGGCGTGGGCGAAGCCACGCTGCCGACGATCCGCAACTACAACCGTTCACTGGGCCTGGACGGTGTGGAGTTCATCAAAAGGACCCAGGGCAGCTTCAAGCTGGGCATCGAGTTCCGGGATTGGGGCCACCTGGGAAACCGCTTCTTCCACGGCTTTGGCGACTTCGGGCCACCGATCGACAACCGCTCGCCCTATATGCACTGGCTGCGCCTGCACCGGGCAGGAAAAGTCCCGTCGTACGAGGAATGGTCCACCTCGACGGTGATGGCGCGCAGCAACCGCTTCACCCCACCCCAGGGCGACAGGCCCTCGGCCGCCAACGCGTATTCGTTCGCGTTTCATTTCGACGCCGGTCTGTACGCGGCCTGTTTGCGCGACTACGCCATGCAACGCGGCGTGCAGCGCATCGAGAGCACGATCGTGGACGTGGAGCTGCGACCCGAGGATGGTTTTGTCGCCGCGCTGAAACTGGCCGACGGACGCCGCATCGATGGCGACCTGTTCATCGACTGCTCGGGTTTTCGCGGCCTGCTGATCGAGGGCGCCATGCACGCGGGCTATGAAGACTGGAGCGCCCTGCTGCCGTGCAACAGCGCGCTGGCCGTGCCCAGCGCGCGCGTGGGTCCGCTGACACCCTACACCACCTCGACGGCCAAAGGCAGTGGCTGGCAGTGGCGCATCCCGCTGCAGCACCGCACCGGCAACGGTCACGTGTATTGCGACCATTTCACCAGCGACGGGCAGGCCGAACAGGTGCTGCTGCAGGGACTCGACAGCGAGCCGCTGGGCGATCCGCGGCAGTTGCGCTTCACCACCGGAAGGCGTCGGTCATCGTGGGTGAAGAACGTCGTCGCGCTTGGACTGGCGTCGGGCTTTCTCGAGCCCCTGGAGTCGACCAGCATCCAGCTGATCATGGATGGCGTGGGCCTGCTGATCGAGAATTTTCCGGGTCGCGACTTTCAGCCCTGCCTGGCGGCCGAATTCAACCGCCGGGTCGCGAACCAGTACGCCTCCATCCGCGACTTCATCATCCTGCACTACAAGCTGAGCCGGCGCGACGATTCGGACTTCTGGCGCTACTGCGCCGCCATGCCCGTTCCGGACTCGCTGCTGCACCAGATCGAGCTCTTCCGATCAACCGGTCGCATGGTCGTTTTCGACAGCATCGGCTTTTCCGAGGCGTCTTTCGTGTCGATCCTGCTCGGCATGGGCGTGGTGCCCCAGACCTGCCACCCCTTCATAGACGGCATCGACGAAACCTTGCTGCTGCAGCACTTTCAGCGCCTGCACAGCGCCATCAAAAACACGGTCGCGGCGATGCCGGACCATGCCGAATACATCGACCGAAACGTGCGCGCCGACCCGATTGCGCCAATTCCAGGAGGGAACAAGAACTGTTTGAGGCAAGCCGCTTGAGGTGGCAGCTGGCTCTGGACGAAACGGACCCGCCACGCAAAGCCTCGCATCCATCGCGGCCCTCGTCGACCCTGGTCAATCGAAAACCGCCGCTTGACCCTGGTGACAACCCTAGGTCACAACGCGCAGATTCCTAGGGGTATTCCCTTGTCTCATTCAATTTTTGTTGACGCTGATTTGTAGACCCCAGATAATTTATCTTGTCGGACAACCTATAACCGATGAGTTCAAAGTCAACTTGTCGAATCTAACAACATTGGCGCTTTTAACCCTTTATTGAACGGAGACATACGGAATGAAAAAGATAACACCCTCACAGCACTTGCTGTCTGCAGTCGCGATCGGCGCTCTCACGCTCATTTCCCAGGCACAAGCCCAGCAGGCAGAGGGACTGGCCCGCATTGAAATCACCGGGTCGAGCATCAAGCGGGTCGCGTCTGAAGCGGCCTTGCCCGTGTCAACGATCAAGGCCGAAGAATTTACCCAGCGCGGCATCACCACCGTCGCTGACATCATGATGACCCTGCCGCAGTCGCTGTCCCTGGCGCCTTCGAATGCGGGTGCAGGAACCAACATCAACTTGCGCGGCCTGGGCATCAACCGGACGCTTGTGCTCGTCAACGGCCGCCGCCTTGCCAACGAGGCGACCGCAGACGGTTTCGCCAACCTCGATGTGATTCCCATGAGCGCCCTGGAGCGCGTTGAGGTGCTGAACGACGGCGCTTCTTCCATCTATGGCTCGGACGCCATCGGTGGCGTCGTCAACTTCATCACGAAGAAGTCCTTCACCGGCGCGTCGATCACGGCACAAGCCTCCCAGCCGCAGAGGTCGGGTGGTGGCGACGAACAGCGCCTGAGTTTGACCGCGGGCAAAGGGGACCTGGATGTGGACGGTTGGAATGTCTATGCCAGTGTGGACGCGCACCGCAGAAGCCGCCTTGCTTCGTCAGATCGGTCCTTCCTGAGCAGTGCCGATGTGCTGACCGCGCTCGGCCGTGCACCCAGCCTGGGAACGGGGTCGTTTGCATTTCCGGCCAATGTGGTGACGAACAACTCGGCGAAGACGCCGAACAATCCGTACTACGCATCGGGCTGTGTGGCTCCCTACAGCATTCAGGGCGCCAAGAACACCTGCGTACTGGACAGCAACAACTACAACACGTCGCTGTACGGCAACGAGCAGATCACGTTCTACAGCAAGGGCACCCTCCAGCTGGGCCCCGATCACACGCTCACGATTGACTA
This sequence comes from uncultured beta proteobacterium, assembly GCA_903830985.1. Lineage (GTDB taxonomy): Bacteria > Pseudomonadota > Gammaproteobacteria > Burkholderiales > Burkholderiaceae_C > CAIKVZ01. The sequence continues at coordinate 22,278 of CAIKVZ010000032.1, read as the reverse complement.
CAGCCGCGGACAGGAACACATTGACAGCGTGCGAAATCCCGCCACCAGCGCCGCCATTTCGTACGCAGCGTCCACAGGCTTTGCCTCGGTCGCAGCACCCATCATCACGCCGGCAAGCAGCAAGTGGTACCCGGGAGGCTCGGGCGGCACGCCCGCCATTGCCGGGCTCAACGGTGTCCCGCTGATCGTGCAATACAGTTCGCCCGACCTGGCGGGAACGCGCGACGAGCAGTTGAACCAGCGCTTGGTCGTGAATGACCAAGGCCGAATTGCCGACTGGGACTACAAGCTTGGACTGAACGTGGGGACCAGCGACCGTACGATCACGGACGGCGCGGGCATCCTGGACGCGCAAAAACTCAATGCCGGGATTTCCAACGGAACGATCAACCCCTTTGGCAACCAGGATGCGGCGGGTCAAGCCTACCTGAACAGCATCGCCTTGTCGGGACAGACCCTGCGCGCGGCGCGTGCCACCTTCACGGGCATCGACGCGACGGCCAGCCGTGAATTGATGGCGCTGGGTGGCGGGGCCATGGCACTGGCCGTCGGCGCTGACCTGCACCGCGATGCCGTTCGGGATCAAAAGATGCCAGGAGGCTTGTATGCGGCACCCGTTGCGGCAGCACCCACTTATGCGCAAAGCTCACGCCAGATTGCAGCGCTGTTTGCGGAGCTCGAGATGCCGGTGACCAAGCAACTGACATTCAATGCAGCGCTGCGCGATGACAATTACAGCGATGTCGGAAATACGCTGAACCCGAAAGCCAGTTTCCGTTTCCAGCCATCCGCCGCCCTGATGTTCCGCGGCTCGGTCAGCACGGGCTTTCGCGCCCCCACGCTCTCGGACATGTATGGCTATACCGTCCCCGGCGCCAACACCAGCACGTCGGTTCCCATGGACGATCCGACCCTGTGCCCCAGTGCCACGCCCAACATTTCAGGGACCGGCAAGGCCTTGTCGGGACAGGTTGCGTCCATCGTCTGCAATGCCAAACAACCCAAGCGAACAGGCGCGAATCCAGGGTTGGTTCCCGAGAAGTCGTCGACCTTCACATTCGGCACGGTGTTTGAACCCGTCAAAGACGCCACGGTTTCTCTGGACTACTGGCATGTGGACATGACCGACATGATCGGCAATCTGCCTGAGCCAGCTTATACCGCTGACCCAGCAAAATACCAGAGTCTCTTTGTGCGCAATGCCGATGGCAGTCTGGCCTACATCAACAACACCACGACCAACCTGGGTGGGCAGCGTCTCTCGGGCATCGACATCACGACGAACTACAAATTTCCCGCCACGGAATTTGGCACCTTCAAGATCGGTCTGGACGGGACGTACCTGACGCAGTTTGACAACCAGGTCGACAAGGGTGGTCCATGGGTGTCCAACATCGGACGTTTCGGTCTGGCCGGAAACGGGACAACGAGCAGCTTCCCGGTCCTGAGTTTCCGCTGGCGCCACAACCTGCGTCTGAGTTGGACGCGCGGCGATTGGAGTTCGCAAATCACGCAGATCTTCAATTCGAGCTACCTTGACCAGAACACCACGACGGTGCCCGCGGCGAACAACCACACCATCGCCTCGTACTCGGTCGTCAACTGGACCGTGTCGTACAGCGGCGTGAAGAACCTGAAAGTGGTCGCAGGCGTCAACAATGTCTTTGACAATATGCCACCGGCAACCAATCACAGCGCCTACTCCTTTGGTTACCTGAGCAGTGCCGCCAGCCCGATCGGTCGCTCCTTCAACACGACAGCGACTTACAAGTTCTGATGAACACAGCTCCCTGGCGCGCACTCAGCGCCGGGGACCTCATCACAGATTCCCATCATTCAGGCTTCAGGGCCCACGGTCAGTGCCATCAAGCCAGCGGTATCACCCTATGCTCAATCGTCGAGAACTTGTGGCGCTTGCAGGCTTCGCCGGCCTTGCACGTATCCATGCCCACGCGCAACCGTTGCCGCCAGGCCCCTGGCAACAGGCGGATGCGATTTCCGAGGCCTTCAAAAGAGACCCGATCGTGTTCCCAGCCAGAGAGTTTTCCATCCTGGACTTTGGGGCAAGCGCCTGTGCCGTTCGCACCCGACCGGGCTGGATCAGCTTCGACCATCAAGTCGAGATGGACACGCCCGTCAAAGGCGCGCCCGATTGCCATTCCGCCATCAAGACTGCGATCGAGGCCTGCCATCGCGCAGGTGGCGGTCGTGTCAGCATTCCGGCGGGCAACTGGTACTGTGCGGGTCCTGTCTCGCTGCTGTCCAACGTCCACCTGCACCTCAAGGCAAAGGCGCGCCTGTTCTTCAGCAATGCACCCGAAGACTACGCCCGGCACGGGGCCTACCCCTGTGGCGCCAACGGAAACCTGACGCTCACGCGCTGGGAAGGCAATGACCTGCTGAATTTCTCGCCCTTGATCTACGCCTACGGACAGCGCAACATCGCCTTGACCGGTGAGGATTGGACCAGCGTGATCGATGGGCAGGGCGGAATCCAGTTTGACGGCGAGTCCGACTGCTGGTGGTCATGGAAGGGGCGATCAAAACCCGCCTTCGGTCAGGCCACGAGCTACGTGCAGAACAGCGGGCGCTCCGAGGCCCATGTCAACCCGCTGAACGCGACGGTCCTGAAGGATGTCGCCCCGCACCTGACGGAAGAAGAAGCGGCCTTCATTCAGGGGCAGAATCCACGCTGGCGCCGCGACCCCGAATTCCTGCGCGCACTGAGTGAAGCGCAGGTGCCGGCCACCTCCCGTATTTTTGGGTTGGGACATTTTCTGCGTCCGCACATGATCCAGTTCATCTCCTGCCAGCGGGTCCTGCTGGAGGGGTATCAGGTCAGGAACACGCCCTTTTGGCAGCACAACCCGGTGAATTGCCGGCACGTGCACGTCAGAAAGGTGTTTGCCAACAGCATGGGGCCGAACAGCGATGGTTTTGACCCCGAGTCCTGCGATGGCGTGCTCATTGAGGATTGTGAATTCAACACCGGGGACGACTGCATCGCCATCGACTCGGGAAAAGGTCTGGACACGCAGTTGGGTCCGGCGAAAAACATCGTCATCCGAAATTGCCGCATGCAAAGCGGTCACGGCGCCCTGACCTTCGGCAGCATCATGTCCGGCGGCATCGAGAATGTGTATGCCCACAACCTGGTCTTTGAGAATCGGAACTGGAAAACCGACCCGCTCAACATCGCGATTCGCCTGAAGTGCAACATGAATCGGGGCGGGTACATCCGGAATATCCACCTGCGCGACATCAGCGTGCCAAACGGCGTGCGCGCTTCCCCCGGCATGTACAACGGCCTGCCCAATTCCCCGATTCCGAAAAATTCCGTCCCGACCTCGGCGGGCGCCATCATCACCATTGACTGCGGTTATGACGCCGCAGCGGACAACGTCAGGACGCGACCGCCCGTGGTGTCGAACGTCCATATCACCAATCTGAAAGTTGGTAACGTCGATCAGGGAGGTGGCTCGTATTCGGGCTACCAGGCCCTGGTGGTGTTGGGGCCGATACCTTCCGACTACAACGGCAAAAGCAGTCCATTGCCCGCATTTCTGCCGGTCTCGGACGTCGTGATCAAGGACTCGGACCTGGGCAATCCTGTCAATGCCAAAGACCCTGTCTACCTGTACAACGCGACCGGCATCAGGCTGCAGAACGTCACTGTCGGTAACCGCGTCTACAACGAAGTGATGTCGGCCGGCGCATGAAAAGACAGCTGACCCACTCGCTGATTGCGCTGCTCTTCATGTCAGGGGTGGCATCGATCTCCCATGCCAACGAACTTGCCCCGGTGCGCCTGATCCTGGTCGGTGACTCCACTTTGGCCAGTGGCAATGGCTATGGCGATGAAATGTGCAAGCTGCTCAAGCCCGACGTCACCTGCATCAACCTGGCCAGGAATGGTCGCAGTTCGGGCAGTTACCGCAGCGAAGGAAGCTGGCAAAAGGTCCTTGAACTGCTGGAGGCGCGGGGCAATTTCGCGGCAACCTGGGTGTGGATCGAATTCGGGCACAACGATCAACCCGGCAAGCCGGGACGGTCCACCGACCTCGAGACCGAGTTTCCCGCGAATCTCACATCGTATGTGGACGAGGTGCGCCAGCGCGGCGGCGAACCGGTACTTGCAACGCCGCTGACGCGACGCAGCTTCAAGCAAGGACAGCTGGTTCGCGACCTCGACGCCTGGGCAGACGCCACCCGGCGGGTGGCGCATGCGACGCAGACCCAGCTCGTCGAACTGCTGGCCCACAGCAGTCAGCAGGTGCAGGCGATGGGTCAGGAGGAAGCCGACACGCTGGCCGTTGCGCCACCGGGCTCGGCAGGCAATCGTTTCGATCGCACGCACATCGGGCCCAAGGGCGCGAAACTGTTTGCCCGGTCTGTCCAACGGCTCATCCATGAGTCTGTTCCGGACCTGGCCCCGTATTTAAGAGACTAGGGAAGTCGCTTGCGCTGCGCGAAGCCGCCACTGTTTGCCGCCATGTGCGTGCTGCTGGGGTCTTGCGCTTGTGCGCAAGACTCCCGCCATGTGAATGAGCCGAAGCTGCCGCCCCCCTGCGCTGTCCTGATCGCCAACAGGACCGCCCCGGACCCGGGCCGCAGCGACGACCAGCAAAGAATTCAACAGGCCTTGAACGCCTGCCCGACCGGCCACGCTGTGCACCTGGCCGCCAGCAATGAGCTCAGCGCCTTCCTCTCCGGGCCGATCAAGTTGCCCTCTGGCGTCACTTTGGTCGTCGATGCCGGCGCGACGCTGTATGCCAGCACCGATGCAAAACGCTACGACAGGGGCCGGGGGAGTTGCGGCAGCCTGGATAAATTCGGTCAAGGGTGCAGCCCGTTCATCACGGCGGAAGATACCGAAGACAGCGGCGTGATGGGGGCCGGCGCCATCGACGGCCAGGGCGGGAAAGTCATCTCCGAGAAGAAAGAGTCCTGGTGGCAACTGGCCCGCCGGGCACAAGCTGAAGCGCTGAAGCACAATGTTCCCAGACTCCTTGAGGTGAACCACTCGAAGTCATTCACGCTCCATCAAATCCGCCTGCGCAACGCTCCCGGCTTTCACGTCACCTTGCACGGCGTCGATGGCTTCACGGCCTGGGGAATCAGAATAGACAGCCCGTCCGATGCGCGCAACACGGACGGCATCGATCCCATTTCATCGCGCAACATCACGGTCACACACAGCCATATCAGAACCGGCGATGACAGTATCGCGATCAAGGCCAGCGCGGCCGGTCCGTCGCAGAACATGTCGATCGTGGACAACCATTTCTACAACGGGCATGGCATGTCCATCGGCAGCGAAACCCTGGGGGGCGTGAGTCGGGTCGAGGTGAAGCAATTGACCATGGACGGGTCCACTTCGGGTCTGCGCATCAAGAGCGACAGCTCCGCCGGCGGGCGGGTCGAAGACATCCGCTATTCCGATGTCTGCATGCGGGGCGTCAAGCGACCCATCGAAATCACGGCCCGTTACAACCCACTGGCGCAAGGCACATCGTTCCCCACCTTTGAAAACATCTTCTTTGAGTCCATCCGAAGCGTGACGCCGGGCGAGGTCGTCATCATCGGCGCCGAGCACAGTCCGCCCATCCACACCGTATTCAAGGAGGTCCGCATTGCCGGACCCAATTCCCTGCGGGTTCGTGACGCCGAGGCCCCGTCCGGGATAGATTTTGTGGGCAGCGGCAGGGCCCTCGCCATGGATTGCAGTGATCGCTTTGAACCCTTCCCCGAAAGTGAAGTTCGCAGCTTCCGTCCCCAATTGAGCGAAGCGGAAGTCGAACACTATTCGCTTCAGCAGGTGTTGGGCCATGCCGGGCCACCTGGGCGGGAGGCGCTCAGCCCCTGGATTCCTGTGCCCGACGCAGTGACGCAGCCCGACTACGTGGTCGACCAGTCACTCAGCGTTGAAAAGCCCAAGGCCTTTCGCACGGTCCAGGCGGCCATCCATCAGGCCGTGAGGGACGCCAGGGCGAGCGCCTCCCGCCAGCGCATCTTCATTGCGATTCAGCCGGGCTATCACCCCGGCCTGGTCTATGTTCCCGCGCTGGACGCACCGATAACGCTGTACGGGACGGGTGAAGGACCGGGTGCCACGGTGCTGAGCGCCTCGCTGGATGCGTCGCTGACCGGCGAGCTATTTGCTCAACGGCACGGCGCCCAGTTTCTTCAGGCTGATGCGGCGATCCGGTCCATGTTCGAACAGGTGCGTAGCAGGCCGGTCATCACCACCTTTGGCACGGCCACCCTGTGGACCCGCAACGCCGGGTTTCACGCCCGCAATCTGACGGTTGAGAATGCCTATGTGCGAGACTCGCCGCAGTGCGTTGAAGACTGCAAGGCCGCCACGCCACAAGTCATGCACCAGGCCGTGGCGCTGATGGTCGACGGCGCAGACAAGTCACAATTTGAACGCATCCGGCTGCTGGGCCTGCAGGACACGCTCTACCTGAAGTCGCGTGAGGGCGGCGTGACCTCCAGGAGCTACTTCGCGGATTCGTACATCGAAGGCGATGTGGATTTCATTTTCGGCGATGCAACGGCCTTTTTCCTCAGAACCGAAATCAAGTCGCTGGGACGACGCAAGGACTCCTACGTCGCCGCGCCGAGTACCCCCTTGAATGCCCGGTACGGCTTCGTTTTCGATCAATGCCAGTTCACCCATGACGGCAGCGAAACCGCCCTGAGCGGAAACTTCAGATTGGCCCGGCAATGGTTTCACAACCAGCGGTGCACGCCCTTCGGGACGCCCACGCCAGCTGGCTACAGTTGCGTCCTCGGGGATGCAGACGCCTATCCGGAACCCAGGGGGACGATCAGGGCGGTCACGCTCGGAAATGTCGGAAAGATGCTGGTCATGCATTCGACGATAGGCGCGCACATCAGCAGGACAAATCCTTGGGCCGACTGGAACCAGAGCGGGAAACTTTCCTTTCGACCCGTCCAGTTTGATGTGGCGGAGTTTTTGAAAAATCTGAACGCTGCATTTCCCGGATCGTCACTCGAGTCGCTCGGCTTTTCGCAGGAACCGGTACTGAAGAGGTTTCTGGCGGAATACAAAAACAAGTGAATGACCCGTCGCACTCCGAATTCGTCAGTACGGTCGGTATTGCCGACTTCTTTCAATGAACAAAAAGTTTCTATGCATCGACGTCAACTTCTAAAGCTTTTCAATTTGTCGGTCGGCCTGGGTTGGGCTGGACTGAGTTCGCCATCACGCGCTGCGCCAGACGTTTCTGACCCCTGGCTCAGGGCGCAGGCGATCATTGACCGCGTGCGCAAGCCGCTCAAGTTCCGGGACGAAGATTTTCCCATCACGCGATTTGGCGCGCTCAGGTGCACGGTCAGCAGTATCCGGGCATTCGTCTCCCACACCGAGCAGGGGCAGATGGATGCGCCGCAGTCCAATTCGCCCGACTGCCATGCGGCCATTGCCGCCGCCATAGCCGCCTGCCAACAGGCCGGCGGCGGGCGCGTTCTCATTCCTGGCGGCAATTGGTATTGCGCGGGCCCTGTCGTTTTGAAGTCCAATGTGCACGTGCATCTGGAGTCGGGCGCGCACCTCTATTTCAGCAATGATCCGTTCGATTACGCCCGCCATGGCGCCCACGACTGCGGCGTGAATGGGAAGCTGGAGATGACGCGCTGGCAGGGCAACGACTGCCTGAATTACGCTTCCATGGTCTATGCCCATGGCCAGGACAACATTGCCCTGACCGGCGCAGACTGGTCCAGCATTCTGGATGGCCAGGGCGGTGTCCCCTTTGCCGACGCGAATGCCTGCTGGTGGACATGGAAAGGCAAGGACTCGCTGGGTTATCTCCTCGAACAGGAACGTGGCGCGCGACCCGTGATGTCGGGTGCGGTCCCCAACCCGGTGAACGCCGAAAAGTGGGATCGACTCACAACGCACTTGTCTCCAGCGGAAAGCCGTCGGATCCGCGGCGAAGGAGCGCGCTGGATGGCCGACGAGTACCTGTTGCCGGCCTATTCCGAGGCAGGGGTCCCAGCGGACCGGCGAGTTTTCGGCAAGGGGCATTATTTGCGACCGTCCATGATTCACCTGATCGGCTGCACCAATGTCCTTCTGCAGGGCTATCAGGTCACCAACACGCCGTTCTGGCAGCATCATCCGGTCAACTGCAAGAACCTGTGGATCAGGGATGTGCACGCCAACAGCCTGGGCCCCAACAGCGATGGTTTTGACCCCGAAGGCTGCCAGGATGTGCTGGTGGAAAATTGCACCTTTGATACCGGAGACGATTGCATTGCCATCAAGTCCGGAAAGAACAAGGACACGCAATACGGGCCGTCCCGGAACATCGTGATCCAGAACTGCATCATGCAAAGCGGACACGGTGCCATCACCTTGGGGAGCGAGATGGCCGCCGGAATTCAGGATGTCTATGTGCAGGACATCGTGATGCAGAACATCCACTGGAAGACCAATCCGCTGAACACCGCCATCCGCCTCAAGACCAACATGAATCGCGGCGGCTATCTCAGGGACCTGTATGTGCGACGCGTTGCCATCCCGAACGGGGTGCAGACCACGCCTTCCTTTTACAAGAGCCTGCCGGGTTCACCGATACATGCGAAATCCGTGGCGTCGGCGGCGGGTGCCGTCATCACCATTGACTGCGACTACGCGCCATCCAACGACTCGGTCCGAAATCGACCGCCTTCCGTTTCCAATGTCCACATATCGGAGGTGGTGGTGGGCAACGTCAAGCGGGCCGACGGCGAGTTTTCCTGCTACCAGGCGATCGTGATTCTGGGCCCCGTCAGGGCCAGCTTCAACGGGGCGGAAAAAGATGCACAGATCCAGCCGGTCTCCGGAATTGCGATCAGCCACTGTGATTTCGGAAGAACGGCCAACGGGACGGAGCCGGTCTATCTGTACAACGTCTCCGATCTGAAACTGGAGGATGTCATGCTCAACGGCAAGCGGATCTCCACGTCGCTGAATTCCTTCGTTCAGGATCCGCAGCCCAAGCCACGCGGTTGAGCTTCACGGCCGGCGCAAGGGCGCGACGGACTCGACCTGAATGCGCATCTCGGCGGCCATGGTTTCACCCGGCTGCAGGATGCGCAAGCCCAGGGAGTCGGTGCCTGACATCCGCTTGACGGCGTTGTTGACGTGGCTCACCGGCTCCAGCGCCACGAAGTCCAGATGGGGCTGCGTGTAGACCACGAGATGGTCCAGGCCGGCCGTGACCCGGGTCTGCAACTGTTCGTCGCGCAGTTGCACTGTGCCGTCCCAGCCGTCGAAGCAGTGATCGACCTGCAGCGCTGCGCAATCGCTGACCAGGCCCTTGGCTGAGACGCGATGCGTGGGCAGTTTGTCCGCACCCATCTCCCAGCGGCCCTTCGCGTGAAACGAGATGCGGCAGCCTGCGCGCTTGACGAAATAGGGGTGCCATCCCAGCCCCACCGGCACGGGCTCTCCTGCGAGGTTGCGCAAGCTCAGGCCCATGGTCAGGCCCTCGTCACTGAGCGCCAGGCTTTGCACGGCCTCGAAGGCGAAAGGCCAGGTGGCGTCGGGCTGGTGCATCAGGGACAGTCGCGCGCGGTCGGGCCACGCTTCAAGCACCGTCCAGGGACGCTGCCAGCCCACGCCGTGAATGGCATGGGGCTCGTCGCCAGGCGTTGAGGTCAGGGCATGCCGCACGCCCGCCCAGGTCAGGCAGGCATCCGCCACGCGGTTGGAAAAAGGGAGCAGGGCGAAACTGCCCGAGCGGCGTGCCGAGTTCAATGACTCGGCCGGGGTGCAGCGCAAAACTGGAACGTCGTCGAACCACAAACCTGCGATTGCGCCGCCGATCTGCGGTGCGATTTCGCAGCGCAGTCCGGCATGGCGCAGTTCAAGCGAGGTGCTCATGTTCAATCCGTGAAGGTGCGTGTTGATCAGGCTGGCCCGGGGGGCATTCAGCCAATGGGTGCTAGCGGGGTACTCACGAACCGCAACTTTCACCAACGCTAGGGGTTTTCCCTCGATTCATGCAAAACCTCTTGACGGTCATTCTGGGTATTCAGATAATTTCCACTTGTCCGACAACCTACGACTTGACTGTTGCGGCGACTGCGAATGTAAAACGCCCTGGCCGATAAGTCCAGTGGGCATGCCAATGTCCAGGAAAGAATCTGAAATGAATGTCAAAACGCACCAGAGATTGCTGCTGACCGGCGCCGCCGGCGGCTTGGGCCAGGCCCTGCGAACGCGGCTCAAGGCCAACTGCGAAATCCTTCGCCTGTCGGATCGCGTCGATCCCGGCCAGGCCGCAGCACACGAAGAGTGCGTGATCGCCGACCTGGCGGATGCCGACGCGGTCAATGCCATGGTGCAGGGCGTGGACGCCATCGTGCACATGGGCGGTGTCTCGGTGGAAGGCGCCTTTGCGCCCATCCTGCAGGCCAATATCCTGGGCGTCTTCAACCTCTACGAGGCAGCGCGCAAGAACGGCGTGAAGCGCGTGGTGTTCGCCAGCTCCAACCATGTCACCGGCTTTTACCGCCAATGCGAAACCATCACCACCGACCGGCCGGCTCGTCCCGACGGCCTGTACGGCGTGAGCAAGGCGTTTGGCGAAGATCTGTCACGTTTTTACTTCGACCGTTATGGCATCGAGACGGCCTGCGTGCGCATCGGCTCGTCCTTTGCCGAGCCGCGCGACCGCCGCATGCTGGCCACCTGGCTGAGCTTTGACGACCTGCACCGGCTCATCAGCGCCTGCCTGAGCACCCCGGTGCTGGGGCACACCATCATTTTCGGGATGTCGGACAACTCAGCCACCTGGTGGGACAACGCCCAGGCCAGGCATGTCGGCTATGTCGCCAAGGACAGTTCCGACACTTTTCGCGAGGCCGTCTTCGCGCGCACCGCAGCGCCGGACCTGAGTGATCCGGCCGTGCAGTTTCAGGGCGGCGCCTTCGTGCGCACCGGCCCTTTCGAGTGAGCCCGATGATGCAAACGCTGTGCAAGGGTCGCAACCAGGTCGGTGAGAGCCCGCTCTGGTCAGTGGCGGAACAGGCCCTGTACTGGGTCGACATCGAAGGCCGACGCCTGCACCGTTTTGATTGGGAGAGCCAGGCCGAAGCTTCGTGGGAGATGAACGAGCGCATCGCCTGCATCGCGCTGCACGCCAGTGGCGGTCTGATCGCCGGCATGGAGACCGGCATTTTTCACCTGCAACCTCAGGCCGGTCACGAATGTGGGGCCGAACTGCTGCAGGCCGCGCCATTTCCACGGCCGGGCATGCGCTTCAACGATGGGCGTTGCGACCGGGTCGGCCGGTTCTGGCTCAGCAGCATGCTCATGGACATGTCCCAGGCTGCCGCTGTCGGCGCCCTTTTTTGCTTCGACGCCAAGGGCCTGAGCGCACCGCTGGTGACGGGCCTGCTCACAGGCAATGGCCTGGGCTTCAGCCCCGATGGCGCCACGATGTACCTGTCGGATTCCCATCCCCAGGTGCGCCGTGTCTGGGCCTTCGACCTGGATGCCGCTGGCCTGCCATCCAGGCGCCGCGAGTTTGTCGATATCCAGGCCTACCCGGGCCGACCTGACGGCGCCGCGGTCGATGCCGAGGGTGGCTATTGGATCTGCGGCAACGACGGTGGCCAGGTGCACCGCTTCCTGCCGGATGGCCGGCATGAGCGCTCGATACAGGTGCCGGTGAGCAAGCCCTCGATGTGCGCCTTTGGCGGACCCGCCTTGGAGCACCTGTTCATCACCTCGATCCGGCCTGCGCAGCCCGCGCCAGGCTTCGATGCAGCGCTGGACGGCGCAGTTTTTGTGACACAACCCGGCGTCAGGGGCATGCCCGAAACGCCATTTCAACCCCAGGAGACAACATGAAATTCAACTCACGCCCCCTGCTCAGCCTGATCGCTGCAGCCACTCTTTGCCTGGTCACAGGCCAGGCCAGCGCACGCGACTTCCGCTCTGCGGATGTCCACGCCAAGGACTTCCCGACCAACATGGCTGTCAAGTTCATGGGTGAACAGTTGAACAAGGCCACCGGCGGCAAGGACAAGGTCAAGGTCTTCAGCGACAGTTCGCTGGGCTCGGAAAAAGACACGGTCGAGCAGGTGAAGATCGGCGCCATCGACATGGTGCGCGTCAGCACGGCGTCCTTCCACGGCATCGTCCCTGAGTCGTTGATCCCGTCGCTGCCCTTCATTTTTCGCGACCTGGCGCACTTTCGCAAGACCATGTACGGCCCCGAAGGCGACAAGATCCTGGCCGCCTTCGAGAAGACCGGCTTCATCGGCCTGGCCCTGTATGAAAGCGGCGCCCGCTCGGTCTATGCCAAGAAGCCGATCCGCAGCCTGGCCGACATGAAGGGTCTGAAGGTCCGCGTCCAGCCCTCCGACCTGATGGTGGCGATGGTCGGCGCCATGGGCGCATCGCCCACGCCCATGCCTTTCTCCGAGGTGTACACGGGTTTGAAGACCGGCCTGATCGACGCCGCGGAAAACAACATCCCGTCCTACGACGAGACCAAGCACTTCGAAGCCGCCGGCACGTATTCCGAAACCATGCACGTGATGACGCCCGAAGTGCTGGTGTTCTCGAAGAAGATCTGGGACACTTTGCCGCCGGCCGAGCAGGCTGCCCTGCGCAAGGCCGCCAAGGAATCGGTTCCCTACTACGTGACACTGTGGGACGCGAAGGAAAAGGATGCCCGAGCCACGGTGCTCAAGGGTGGCGCCAAGATCATTCCGGCGACCGAGATCGACCGCAAGGCCTTTGTCGAGGTGGAGAAGCCGGTGTGGGCCAAGTTCGCCAACACGCCTGAACTCAAGGCCCTGGCCCAGGCCATCGTCGACTCCAAGTAAGCGCAGGCCATGGACACGCTGATCTCCGTCAGCGCGCGTTTGTCGCGCTGGATACTGGTGGCCGCCGGGGCCTGCCTGGCCAGTCTGGGCCTGGTGGTCATCTGCGGCGTCGTGATGCGCTATGCGCTGAACAACGAGCCGCCCTTCATCGAACAGGTGGCGTTGCTGCTGGTGATCTCGGTGGCCATGTTCGGTGCCGCTGCGGGCGTCCACGGCTCAGGGCACATTGGTCTGGATTCGGTGGCCAAACTGCTGCCCCCGCGCGGTCGCTTCTGGTTCGCCGCAGTGTGCGAACTGCTGGTCCTGATCTTCGCCGCGCTGCTGCTGCTGGGCAGCGTCCAGATGGGCGTGTCCACGCATCACGACACGATTCCCACGCTGGGCATCTCCGAGGCATTTCGTTACCTGCCGCCGGTCGTGGCCAGTTTGCTGATCATCCTCTTCTCGATCGAGCACCTGCTGGTGCAATTCATCCGCCCTAAACTGGAATCCAAATGGAACTGACCGTACTCTGCCTGAGCTTCGTGCTCTTTCTGGTGCTCGGCGTACCGGTGGCCTTTTCCATCGGTCTGGCCTGCCTGGCCACCTTTGCCGTCGAGGGCCTGCCCCTGGCCACGGCCATACAGATGATGGTTTCGGGCATGAACGTGTTCTCGTTCCTGGCGATTCCGTTCTTCATCTTCTCCGGTGAGCTGATGCTGCACGGCGGCATCGCCGACAAGATCATGAGCTTCGCGCGCAGCCTGGTGGGCCACTGGAAGGGCGGCCTGGGGTTGGCCAACGTGGTGGCCAGCACGCTCTTTGGCGGCGTATCGGGCTCCCCTGTGGCCGACACTTCGGCCATGGGTGGCGTCATGATTCCCATCATGAAGCGCGAAGGCTACAGCGCCGCCTATGCGGTCAACGTGACGACACACGCTTCGCTGACCGGCGCGCTGATGCCGACCTCGCACAACATGATCATCTACGCCTTCGCCGCGCAAGCCGCCACCGGCGTGATCGACGGCCATGCGATCCGCGGCGTGTCGATTGGCGACCTGATGTTTGCCGGTCTGGTGCCGGTGTTCTGGATCATGCTGTGCATGCTGATCGCCGCCTACTGGCAGGCTTCGTACTACGGTTTTCCCAAGCGCGCCGATGGCAGTTCGATGGTCGAGCGCTTTCCCGGCTGGGCCGCGGTGCTGCAGACCTTCGTAGCAGCACTTCCTGGCCTGATGGTGATCGGTGTGATCCTGGGCTGCGTCATGGGCGGCATCACCACGGCCACCGAGGCAGCGGCGATCGCGGTGGCGTATTCGCTGTGCCTGACGACGCTGGCCTACCGGTCAATGGACTTGCCCAAGCTGAAGAAGTCGCTGGCCAAGGCGTCGAAAACGACCGGCGTGATCCTGCTGCTGATCGGTGTGTCCAACATGCTGCGCTGGCAAATGGCCTATCTGGAGATCCCCGACGCGATCGAGGCCGCGTTGCTGCACGCCACGCAGACGCCATGGCTTATGCTGCTGTACATCAACATCATCCAGATCTTCCTGGGCATCTTTTTGGACATGGCAGCGCACATCCTGATCACCACGCCGCTGTTCCTGCCGCTGGCCATTCAGATGGGCGTGGGCCCTGTGCAGTTCGGCATGATGCTGCTGCTCAACTGCGCGCTCGGCTTGGTGCACCCCCCTGTCGGCACGGTGCAGTTCGTGGGCTGCGCCATTGGCGAGATCTCCATCGGCGAGGCCACCAAGACCGCCTGGCCTTATTACCTGGCGATCTTCACTGCCATCAATCTGGTCACCTACGTCACGCTGTTTTCGACCTGGCTGCCGTCGCTCATCACGGGCCACGCCGTGTTCTGAAATCAAAAATATCAGAATCAAGTGACTACAAATCCAATACCCATAAAGTCCGAGGCACCGCTGACGATTGCCATGCACGCGGCCGACAACGTCGCCATCGTGGCCAACGACGGCGGCCTGCCTGCCGGCACGGTTTTCCCCGACGGCCTGACGCTGATCGAGCGGGTGCCACAAGGCCATAAGGTGGCGCTGGTCGACCTGCCGCAAGGCACGGCCGTGCTGCGCTACAACGTGCCCATAGGCTATGCGCTCAGGGACATCGCCCGCGGCAGCTGGGTCAACGAGAAGCTGTTGCAGATGCCGGATGCGCGCACGCTGGAGCAGTTGCCGCTGGCGACGCTGCAGGCCCCGGACCTGGCGCCGCTGGAGGGCTACAGCTTCGAGGGCTACCGCAATGCCGACGGCTCGGTCGGCACGCGCAACATCCTGGCCATCACCACCACCGTGCAGTGCGTGGCCGGCGTGGTCGAGTTCGCGGTGCAGCGCATCAAGGCCGAACTGCTGGCGCGCTACCCCCACGTGGACGACGTCGTGGGCCTGGAGCACAGCTACTGCTGCGGCGTCGCCATCGACGCGCCCGACGCCATCATCCCGATCCGCACGTTGCGCAACATCTCGCTCAATCCCAACTTCGGCGGGGAGGTCATGGTGGTGAGCCTGGGCTGCGAGAAGCTGCAGGCCGAGCGTCTGCTGCCACCGGGCTCGATCCCGATTTCCGACCAGCGCGACGCCGCGCTCGACGTGGTCTGTCTGCAGGCCGAACAGCACGTGGGCTTCATGTCCATGGTGGATTCCATCCTGGCCAGTGCTGTGGTGCACCTGGAGCGGCTGAACGCGCGGCGCCGCGAAACCGTGCCGGCGAGCGAACTGGTGGTGGGCGTGCAGTGCGGCGGCAGCGACGCCTTCTCCGGCGTCACGGCGAACCCGGCCGTGGGTTTTTGCACCGACTTGCTGGTGCGTGCCGGCGCGGCCGTGATGTTCTCCGAGGTGACCGAGGTGCGCGACGGCATCGCCCTGCTGACGGCGCGCGCCAGCACGCCCGACGTGGCGCAGGCCATGATCCGCGAGATGGCCTGGTACGACGCCTACCTGCAAAAGGGCATGGTCGACCGCAGCGCCAACACCACGCCGGGCAACAAAAAGGGCGGCCTGTCCAACATCGTGGAAAAGGCCATGGGCTCCATCGTCAAGTCGGGCAGCGCGGCCATCAGCGGCGTGCTATCGCCGGGCGAAAAGCTCAAACAAAAAGGCCTGATCTTTGCCGCCACGCCGGCCAGCGATTTCATCTGCGGCACGCTGCAACTCGCCGCTGGCATGAACCTGCACGTCTTCACCACGGGGCGCGGCACGCCCTACGGGCTGGCCGAGGTGCCGGTCATCAAGGTGGCGACGCGCAGCGACCTGGCGCGGCGCTGGCACGACCTGATGGACGTGAACGCCGGCCGCATCGCCGACGGAGATGCCAGCATCGAGCAGGTGGGTTGGGAACTGTTCCACCTCATGCTGGACGTTGCCAGTGGGCGCAAGAAGACCTGGGCCGAGCACTGGAAGCTGCACAACGCGCTGGTGCTGTTCAACCCCGCGCCAGTGACCTGATCCTGCGAGATGGCAACGACGACAGCGTCTGTCGTTCCCCTTATTTTTCCCACACTGAAAGAGTCCCATGAGAGAAAACCGTTTGCGCAGCATCTGGAGATCCGGCGGCGCCGTCGTCAACGGCTGGCTGGCCATTCCCAACAGCTTCTCCGCCGAGACCATGGCGCACCAGGGATGGGACTCGCTGACCATCGACCTGCAGCACGGCATGGTCGACTACCAGGCCATGATCCCCATGCTGCAGGCCATCTCCACCACGGCCACCGTGCCTGTGGTGCGCGTTCCCTGGCTCGAGCCCGGCATCCTGATGAAGGCGCTGGACGCCGGTGCCTACGGCGTGATCTGCCCGATGGTGAACACGCGCGAAGACGCCGAAAAGCTCGTCGCCTGGACCCACTATGCGCCGCGCGGCACGCGCAGCTTCGGCCCGGTGCGCGCCCTGCTGTACAGCGGCGCCGACTACCCGCAGCACGCCAACGACACCATCGTGACCTTCGCCATGATCGAGACCGCGCGCGCGCTGGAGAACCTGGACGACATCCTCGCCACGCCGGGGCTGGACGCGATCTACATCGGCCCCTCCGACCTGTCGCTGGCGCTGGGCTGCACGCCCACCTTCGACGATCTGGACCCGAAAGCGGCCGAGGCCGTGGACCACATCCTGGCGCGCGCCAAGGCGCATGGCGTGGTCGCCGGCATCCACAACGGCAGCCCCGAGGCCGCGCTCAAACGCATCCAAAAGGGCTTCCAGTTCGTCACCATCAGCTCGGATGCGCGCCTCATGGCCGCCGGTGCCCAGGCCGTGGTCGCAAAGATGCGCGCGGCCGACGCGCCCAAGGCCGCGGGCGGCTACTGAGGCGGTCGAAAAACCCAATCACTTCCAACCATCCAACGCAACCCTTCAGGATCAAAAATGAAAATCGGATTCATCGGCCTGGGCATCATGGGCGCACCCATGGCGCTGCACCTCGTCAACGACGGGCACGAGCTGTTCGTCAACACCTTCGGCAAACTCCCCGAGAGCATCGCCGCCACCACCGCCACGAACTGCGCCAACGCCGAAGAGGTGACGCGCCAGGCAGACATCGTCTTCATCATGGTGCCCGACACCCCTGACGTGGAGTCCGTGCTGTTCGGTGCCAACGGCATTGCAGCCGGCCTGCAGGCCGGTGGTGCGCGCAAGATCGTGGTCGACATGAGCTCGATCTCACCCATCGCCACCAAGGCCTTTGCGGCCAAGATCAACGCCCTGGGCGCTGACTACATCGACGCCCCGGTGTCCGGCGGCGAAGTCGGCGCGAAAGCGGCCTCACTCACCATCATGTGCGGCGGCGACGAAGCCGTGTTCGAAACGGTGCGTCCGCTGCTGGAGAAGATGGGCAAGAACATCACCCTGGTCGGGGGCAACGGCGACGGCCAGACCACCAAGGTGGCGAACCAGATCATCGTGGCGCTGAACATCGCTGCCGTGGGCGAGGCCCTGCTGTTTGCCAGCAAGGCCGGCGCGGACCCGGCCAAGGTGCGCCAGGCGCTGATGGGCGGCTTTGCCTCCAGCCGCATCCTGGAAGTGCATGGCGAACGCATGATCAAGCGCACTTTCAACCCGGGTTTTCGCATCAAGCTGCACCAGAAGGACCTGGGCCTGGCCTTGCAAGGCGCGCGCGAGCTGGGCGTGGCGCTGCCGCAGACCGCCGGTGCGGCGCAGCTGATGCAGGTCTGTGCCGCCAACGGCATGGGCGAGCTGGACCACTCGGCCCTGGTCAGGGCGCTGGAGCTGATGGCGAACCACGAAGTGGCCAAAGCGTGACCGAATCGGCAGGCACTACCTAGGAACGTCGCCATGAGCCAGTCCCCCATCGATCGCCGTCCGCTGCTGCGCGCCCTGTTCGACGCTGCCGTCGCAGCGGCGCAACCGGCCTTGTGCCTGCCACCGCACCTGCCGCCCCAACCCAAGGGCCGCACCCTCGTCATCGGCGCGGGCAAGGCCTCGGCGGCGATGGCGCGCGCGCTGGAAGACCATTGGGACGGACCGCTGGAGGGCCTGGTCGTGACGCGCTATGGCTACGAAGTGCCATGTGAGCGCATCGAGATCGTGCAGGCCGCGCACCCCGTGCCGGACGAGGCCGGGCTGCAGGCCACGCAGCGCATGTTGGCGCTGGTGAACGGTCTCACGCCCGATGACCTGGTGATCGCGCTGATCTCGGGCGGTGGCTCGTCCCTGCTGGTCGCCCCGGGCGAAGGGCTCACGCTGGCCGACAAGCAGGCGGTGAGCTCCGCGCTGCTGAAAAGCGGCGCCACCATCTCGGAGATGAACTGCCTGCGCCGCCATCTCTCGGGCATCAAGGGCGGGCGCCTGGCCGCGGCCTGCCATCCGGCGCGTGTGCTCACGCTGCTGATCTCCGACGTGCCGGGCGACTCGCCCGCCGACATCGCCTCCGGTCCCACCGTCGCCGACGCCACTACCTGCGCCGACGCGCTGGCCATCGTGGCGCGCTACGGCATCGAGCTGCCGGCTGCGGCGCGCGCGCTGTTGCAGAGCGGTGGCGGTGAATCGGTCAAGCCCGGTGACGCGCGCCTGGCGCACATCGAGACCCGCATCATCACCGCGCCGCAGATCGCGCTGGAGGCCGCAGCCCGGGTGGCGCGGGATGCTGGCATCACACCCTGGATCCTGAGCGACAGCATGGAAGGCGAGGCGCGCGACATCGCCAAGGCCCACGCAGCGATCGCCCGCCAGGTGGCGCTGCACGGTCAGCCGTTCAAGGCGCCTTGCGTGATCCTGTCGGGCGGCGAGACCACGGTGACGATCAGGGGCAAGGGACGCGGTGGGCGCAATGTCGAGTTCCTGCTCGCCTTGGGGCTGGCACTGGACGGACTGCCCGGCGTGCACGCCATGGCGGGCGACACCGACGGTGTGGACGGCGTGGAGGAAATCGCCGGCGCCTTGCTCACGCCCGACACGCTGGCGCGGGCCTGGGCGCTGGGCATCCATCCGCGCGCCAGTCTGGACCACAACGACGGCCACGGCTTCTTCCAGGCGCTGGGCGACTCGGTGATCACCGGCCCCACGCTGACCAACGTGAACGACTTTCGCGCCATCGTCATCGATGGCCCGACAACCGACTGAGAAAACCAAAATGCAACGTCCCTGCAACGCCAAAATAGTCGCCACCCTCGGACCGGCGAGTGCCGACCGCGCCACCATCGCCGCCATGGTGCAGGCCGGCGCCGACGTGTTCCGCCTCAACTTCAGCCACGGCACGCACGCCGACCACAAGGCGCGCCTGGACATGATCCGCTCCATCGAAAGCGAACTGGGCAAGCCCATCGGCGTGCTGCTGGACCTGCAAGGCCCCAAGCTGCGCGTCGGCACCTTCGCCAACGGGCCGGTGCAACTGGTGGAAGGTGCAAGTTTCAGGCTGGACCTGCAGCGCGAGCTGCCGGGTGACGCCACGCGCGCGCCGTTGCCGCATCCGGAAATCTTTGCCGCGCTCACCACGGGCGCGGACCTGCTGCTTGACGACGGGCGCCTGCGCTTGCGCGTCGAGGCCTGCGGCGCCGACTTTGCCGACACCCGCGTCATCAATGGCGGCCAACTCTCGGACCGCAAGGGCGTGAACATCCCCGGCGTGGTGCTGCCCATGTCGGCCATGACCGAGAAGGACCGCGCCGATCTGGACTACGGCATGACGCTCGGTGTGGACTGGGTGGCGCTGTCCTTCGTGCAGCGCGCGCAGGACATCGTCGAGGTCAAGCAGATCGTGCAGGGGCGCGCCGGCATCGTCGCCAAGCTGGAGAAGCCGGCGGCCATCGAGTGTCTGGAAGCCATCCTGGCCGAGACCGACGCCGTGATGGTGGCGCGCGGCGACCTGGGTGTGGAGTTGCCGGCCGAACAGGTGCCCGCGATCCAGAAGCGCATCGTGCGCGCCTGCCGGCGCCTGGGAAAACCGGTGATCGTCGCCACGCAGATGCTCGAGTCCATGGTGAGCGCGCCGGTGCCCACGCGCGCCGAGGCCTCGGATGTGGCCACGGCGATTTACGACGGCGCCGACGCCGTCATGCTGTCGGCCGAATCGGCCTCGGGCAAATACCCCGTGGAGTCGGTGGCGATGATGGACCGCATCATCGCGCAGACCGAGGCCGATCCCTTCTACCGCGCCGCCATCGACGCGTCGCACACGCCGCCCACGGCCACGACGGCCGATGCCATTGGCTGGGCCGCGCACTCGGTCACCGATCTGCTCGACGTGGCGGCCATGGTGGCCTACACCAGTTCGGGCTCATCCGCGCTGCGCATGGCGCGCGAGCGACCCCGCGCGCCCATCATCGGCATCACGCCCAAGCGCGCCACGGCGCGGCGTCTGGCCCTGGTCTGGGGCGTGAACGCCGTGCTGTGTCACGACGTCATGGGCGTGGACGAGATGACCGAAGTCGCGGTGCAGAACGCCGTGAAGATCGGTTTTGCCGAACCCGGTGAAACCATCGTCATCGTCGCCGGCATGCCCTTCGGTACCGCCGGCACCACGAATCTGCTGCGCATCGCGCAGGTCGCCTGAGCAATCCATGCCAGGCGTTCCCATTTACATCCGCATGCACGCGGCCGACAACGTCGCCAACGACGGCCTGCGAACACGGTCTTTGCCAATAGCGCCGCACGTTGATCCACTGAGAGCGTTCTCACCACGAGCATGTACCTGCAACTTCCTTATCTGAAAACGTTGAAAACTTCTGATTGAGCAGTTCTTATTACAGGAGCTATTTTTTTGAAAAGTGAAAATCAAGACCTTCAAATGCCCGAGTTTGCCCGATCAACTGAATGACACGGACAGATACCGTTTCCCCTGAAAAACCATTTAATTCAATGACCATGAAGCTGAAAAAAATCGATCGAATCGTCGCAAGTTGTGTTTGGATGCCGATGCTGGCCGTTGCGTTCACTGTGGGTTCTGCGCATGCACAAGCGCCCAGTGTCGCCGCGTCCGCCAGCGTAGCCGCTGCACCGACAGTAACGCCACCCGAAGTCACGCCTGCTGAGCTTGCGAGCGCGACGCCCAAGAAAGCCGAGCCCGCAGCAAGCCCTTACGGCTTTGAAGCCCTGCTGAAGGACTCTGACGTCGTGACCAAGACCGTGCTGGCATTGCTGCTCATCATGAGCATCAGCAGCTGGTACGTGCTGATCGTCAAGCTGCTGGAGCAGGCCAAGATCGGCAACCAGTCCAAGGCCGCGGCCAAGGACTTCTGGTCCGCAGGCACGATTCAACAAGGCTGCGCCAAACTGGCCACCAACAGTCCGTTCCGCTTCATCGCCGAAGCCGGCCTGGAAGCCACCAAAAAGCATGAAGGATTGATGGGCCACGTGCCACTGAACGACTGGGTCACGATGGGCATTCAGCGCTCGGTCGACCGTGTTCAGGGCAACATGCAGGGCGGATTGTCGGTGCTGGCCACGGTCGGTTCCATTTCTCCCTTCGTCGGACTGTTTGGCACGGTCTGGGGCATCATGCATGCCCTGACGGCCATCGGCATCTCCGGCCAGGCATCGATCGACAAGGTCGCCGGCCCGGTGGGCGAAGCGCTGCTGATGACCGCCATTGGTCTGGCCGTGGCGGTTCCGGCTGTGCTGGCCTACAACTGGCTGGTGGGTCGCAACAAAAACGTGATGGCCGACGTTCGCGCCTTTGGCGGTGACCTGCACGCTGTCATTCTCGGTTCGATCAAGGCCGCCTGATCCCGCAGCAGTGCGGCATCCCAGGAACACTTTATGTCAATGAATGTTGGCTCACCGGATGACGGTGAAGACACCGTCATGTCGGCCATCAACACCACGCCCCTGGTGGACGTGATGCTGGTGCTGTTGATCATTTTTCTGATCACCATTCCCGTGGTCACGACCTCGATTCCCGTGGTCTTGCCCAAAGAGCGTGTCGAGGTGCGGGAAACCAAGCCGGAAAACGTCATCATTTCAGTGGATCAGAAGGGC
>CAIKVZ010000031.1 GCA_903830985.1 uncultured beta proteobacterium | reverse complement strand
CCCCCAGCAAGGCGAATTCTACTCTCCCCGTTAGTGACCAGTCAGCCCTCGACTTCAATTCAACAAGGAATATCGCCATGCAAACTCAGACCACGCCGAAGCAAACCGCCGCAACCACCACAAACGGCCCCGACCTCAAGTCGCTGCGCCTGCCGGCCAATTACGGTGCCACCCTCGGTGTCAAGAAACTGCTAACCAATGTGCTGGTCGGCAAGCCCAAGAAGCCTCAGTTCTTTCGCACACATATTTCGGATGAGATGACCTTCCCCGCGATGATTTTGGAAAACAAGGAGGCACGGGAATCCTACGTGGTGGTTCCAGAGGTGGCACAGGAGGTCAGCGAACTGGTCCGCCCGGTCATGCTGCACGCCGCCATCGACCGACACAACAACGTCTCGCTGATCCGGCCACCGCCGAAGGGCTGGCCGACTTCATTCGCGATTCGCTGGAACCGATCTGCTATCGCATGGTTCAAGAGGCGCGGTTCACCCCCGCGATCAAGGCGCAAACCGTGGGTGAAGGGCTGCGAGCGCACATGTTGGAGAAGCTGAACCGCTACGAAACGCACCTTGACCGCAAATTTGAGCGCACCTTGGCCATGCTGTTGAAGCTGAAATCGCTTCGTGGCGGGTGAAATGCACTATCGCTAAATCTGGCGAAAAGCCAGTCAGGCTGGGGCTTGTGGCTGGTTTCAATGAAAACGCTATTGCAAACTTGCCTGATGATTTCGGCAAATCCTGAGGAGAAAAGAAAATGGGCGGATGGGGAAGCGGACGCGGCCAGAGCGGCAGAGACACCACCAGTGATTACCGTGCGCTCGATGTGCGGCGGCTGCAACGTGATGGTCTGCTGACACCGGGGCGGTCATTCGGCTGGAACTGGACGCGGGACGGCGAAACGGTGGCGTCTATCCAGGTATCTTCGCGTGTCGGCACTGCTACAAGCTGGCCTATGCCAGCCAGCGGGAAACCCCGGACGATCGTACAGCGCGACGAGCAGACAGGATCAGGGACCGGCTTGGCTGGGAAGCGGGCATCCTGAACGGCGAAGGCGACAAACCGAAAGGCATGCACTGGCGCACCTTCGAGCGGCTACATGCCGAGCACAACGCTTTCGTCAATTCATCGCTGGCGGGGATGATGCGAAAGTTCGGGCGGTTTGGGGTGGGTCTTGATGGCTTGCTCGACGACCGATGAATCTGTTTCGCAAAATGCGGAAAGTCGGCGCTGGTGAGACGGCGCACAACACTCCAACCGAGCCATCAATCGATAGTTGTTTTGATAGTCGGCCATACGTTAAAAACAACAAATCCCAAAGAATCATGGGCTTGGATGTTATTCTTGGCGGAGGCGCAGGAACCTGGCAACGGCTCAGTGATGGTGATGTTCGAACCCGATTCGCGTGGGAAATCCTTGAACAATTTACCCAACAAGTCGGGCATGGCCTTGTTTAAATCGCCACAGACCCCTTGGGCAATTAACCGGCTCTGAAACACAGGCACAAACTGACCGGCCTGGTACTTGGCGATCGTCAGTTCCACGTATTTAGTGTCGGCCCCACGGGTATTACTCGCCGTATTGGT
>CAIKVZ010000030.1 GCA_903830985.1 uncultured beta proteobacterium | reverse complement strand
GTTCAAGACCTTGCCGTTATCGCTGGATTTGAATGGCATACGGGTGGTACATGGCGACTGGGATGACGCCCATGTCGCGGCCGTCAATTCGGTGCTGTGGGAGCCAAACAGCCCGACCCGTACTTGGTCGGACGCGTTTGTGCATGGAAGTTACGTGGAGGACTCTGAGCTGATGCGCGCCAGGAAGTTGCTGACCTGCGGCATGGAACTCGACCTGCCCGAGGGGGGCTTCATCGAGGACAAGGAAGGGCACAAGCACTACGAGGTGCGTATCGCCAGGTGGCGCGATTGGGCAACCCGGCTGCACGAAGTGGCCCTGGTCCCCCATGACCAGCGCCAACGGGTTCCTGACTTGGCGCTTGAGGGGCTGGTGGAACTGTCGGCACCGACCGGTTCACCGGTCTTCATCGGACACCACTGGTTCAAGGGGCAGCCGCTGATCGAGTCGCCCAAGCTCGCTTGCCTGGACTGGTCTGCTGCCACGGATGGACCGCTCGTCGCCTACCGCTGGGACGGAGAAACAGAACTGCGCAACGAGAAGCTCGTCTGGTTTGGAGGCAATGATTTCACGGTCGCCGCAGCAACTCAAGGGTCCTCGGGTCGCCTTGGCCCTTGAAGTATTTCTCCAGTGCCAGCTTGAACAGCGGCACGTCCGGCAGTACCGCGGCAAACAGCGTCAGTGAGGAACAGAGTTTGAGGTCGTCCGGTGTGCCGAAGATCTGGAACGCAGTTTTTCCCTTCACGGCCATGACGAGTTCGATGCACTGCTTGAGTCGCTCGCCAAGGACTGGGTGCTGCCAGTAGGCCAGGGCCTCGACACTGGAGGCGATGGCGTAGTGCTTGGCCATTTCGCTGCGGCCCAGGCCCTCCAATTGCGGAAAGACGAACCACATCCAGTGGCTGGTCTTGCGGCCTGCGGCAAGCTCTTCCATCACATCCTGGTAGACGGGGTCCTGGGCGTCGATAAATCGCTGGAGGTTGGCTGGATTGCTCATGCCGATGAGTCTAACGGGCGGGTCGATTGCACTTTGATTTCGCACACTCCAGCTCAGGCTCACGCCCTGAGCCCCACGCTGTTCATACTGACTGTTCACCAGCAAATCATCTAGGAGAATGCCCATGACTGCAGCCACCAGCCTTTCCGGATCCGAGTCTTCCGCCACACATAGTTCATCAATAGGATTGGAGCCAACCCTGCTGATCAGTCCGCAGCGCAGCGTGGTGTCAGCCAGCGGCAGCACACTGGACGCGCTGGTGCGAGTTCAGGCCCCGGCGCAGCCCGTGGGCAGCGGCTTGGCACCACGTCAACCCCTGCGGCTGTCGGTCGTGGTCGATCGCTCCGGCAGCATGAACGGCGCGCCCCTGGAAGAGGCCCTGCGTTGCGTGAACCACATCGCCAGCCGCCTGCAAGGCACAGACCAGATGGCCGTGGTGCTGTACGACAACCAGGTGCAGTTGCCTGTGCCGTTGCAAGCCGTCAATGCCACCACGGTGAGCCGAGCCCTGGCTGGCGTGCAAAGCGGCGGCAATACGGCGCTGTTCGATGGCTGGAAGGCTGGCGTGGACCAACTGCTCGGCATCACGGCGGGGCAACTTGGGCTGGAGATTCAGGGCCAGACTGCAGCACCGGGGAGTCTGTCGCGGGTTATTCTGCTGTCGGACGGTCAAGCCAATCACGGTCTGACCGAACCGCTGGAGATCGCCAAACATTGCAGCCAGGCCTTGGATCAAGGCGTGAGCACCACCACAGTGGGGCTGGGCCGCGGCTTCAACGAGGACCTGATGATTGGCATGGCCCGTGCCGGAGGCGGCCAGCAATACTACGGCCAGACGGCAGAGGACCTTTACGACAACTTCGATGAGGAACTGGCGCTGCTGCAGTCGCTGTTCCTGCGCCAGTTGCACCTCAAGCTCACGCCGGCCGAGGGCGTCATTGCCGAGCCGCTGGGCGTGGTGGAGGCCCTGGCCAATGGGCAGTACCGCCTTAGTGATCTGGCCTGGGGCGCG
>CAIKVZ010000029.1 GCA_903830985.1 uncultured beta proteobacterium | reverse complement strand
CTGCATGTCGTCCTGCAGTTCGACCGCCAGTCCGGCGGCGCGCAGGCTCAGCGCAAAGATCGCGCTCTGCGGGCTGCGCGCGATCTGCAGCGTACCCATGCTGGCCTGGACCACATGGTGGCGTCCGCCCCAAGCCACCGTGAACGGCACCATGCCCGAGAGCACCTGGGCCGCCGGTGCGGCGGCCTGCAGGACCTGGGCGTTGTCCACACCGTTTTGCAGCGAGATCACGACGGTTCCCACCGGGCAGGCCTGCGCGATTTCGGCGCCGGCTGGGGCCGTGCCCGTGGCCTTGGTGCAGACCAGCACCAGCACCGGCTCTCCCGGCTGCAGCGCCAGGCGCGCGAGGGCCTGGGACAGCGAGGTGGCGGGATGGAGCTGGGCCGTCGGCACGACCACATCGAAGCCGTAGTGATCGCTCACGCGCAAACCCTTCACCGACAGGGGGTCGAGAATGCGTGGCCTGCCCACCAGACTGACATGCTGGCCGGCAGCGGCGAGCCGTGCGCCGATATAGCAGCCGATGGCGCCCGCGCCCAGAACGATGGTTTTCATGCCTGCGCCCTGAGTCTGTGTTCAGCTGCCATGGCGAATCATGTCGGCCGCTTTTTCGCCCACCATGATGGTCGGCGCCATGGTGTTGCCGCCCATGATTTTGGGGAAGATCGAACTGTCAACGATGCGCAGGCTCTGCATGCCGTGCACGCGCAGCGTGGCGTCGACCACGCTGTCCTCGCCCGACCCCATGCGGCAGCTGCCCACCGGGTGGTAGTTGGTGCCGCCGACGTTTCGGCAAAATTCGGCCCAGTCGTCGTCGGTCTTGCAATGCGCCGTGACCAGGTCGCGCTTGATCAGGCGCTTGAAGGTCGGCGTGCTGAAAATCGCCGCCGTGCGCTTCGTTCCCTCGACCAGGGTGGCGAGGTCATCCGGGTGGCTGAGGTACTGGAAGTCGACGAGCGGGTCGTCCAGGAAATTGTTGGAGGCCAGCTTCACCGTGCCGCGGCTCTTGGGGCGCAGCAGCAGCACGTGCGCCGACATGCCGTGCTGCGGGATCAGCTTGCGTCCATGGTCCATGGCCAGGGCGATGACAAACTCGTACTGGATCTCGGAGCGGGGCGACCCGGGTGTGAGTTTCATGAAGCCGGTGAGTTCGGCGAAGTTGGTCGCACCCATGCCGCGGCGCTCGGCCTTGTAGCGCTTCACGGCCTTGTAGATCGCGCCGATCGCGGTCGGCGAAATGCCCAGCAGATTCGGGTCGCCAGGGATGTGGTAACCCAGCACCACGTCGATATGGTCCTGCAGGTTCTGGCCCACGGCGGGGCGGTCATGCACCACCGGAATACCCAGCGCCTGCAGCTCGCGCCCATTGCCCACGCCCGAGAGCTGCAGCAGCTTGGCGGACAGCAGACCGCCGCTGGACACGATCACCTCGCGCCGCGCGCGCAGCTCACGGCGCTGGCCCTGGTGCATCACTTCGACGCCCACGGCGCGTTTGCCCTCGAACAGGATGCGGGTACAGGTGGTTTCCACCAGCAACTGCAGGTTCTTTCGCACGCCCAGGTGCGGCAGGATGTAGGCCGCGCCGGTGTGGTGGCGCGCGCCGTTCTTCATCGTCACCTGCGTGGTGTTGTAGCCTTCCTGCTCGGCGCCGTTGAAGTCGGGGCAATAGGGCAGGCCGGCTTCAGCACAGGCCTGCTTGACGATGGCGTGGTAGGGGTTGTCGGTGCGTAAATCTTCCACCCAGACCGGGCCCGCGTTGCCGTGGAATTCGTCGCGGTGCGTCTGTTTGTTCTCGGCTCTCTTGAAGTACGGCAGCACGTCGGCATAGCCCCAGCCCGGATTCCCCAGCGCAGCCCACTCGTCGTAGTCGGCGTGGTGGCCGCGCATGTACATGGCCGTGTTGATGGCCGCACCGCCACCCAGTCCGCGGCCGAGCGCATGGAAGTCACGCCGACCGTTCAGGCCCGGGTCGGGTACGGTTTCAAGGGCATAGTTGCTGGTGGTTTTGCGCGGCCCCAGGGCCAGGGTTCCCACCGCCAGATTGCTGCCCAGCAGGCCGCGCCGATCCGGCCCGGACTCCAGCAGCGCCACGCTGACCGATGCATCCTCGGACAGGCGTGAGGCCACGACGCAGCCGCCCGGGCCGCCACCCACAACGATGTAGTCAAACTCTTGCATGCCTTGCTCCTTGATCAGTGATGCCAATGTCCTTGGGGTCGCCGTTGCGTCAGGACTTCAGCTTCAGCATGAAGTTGAGCAGTGAAGTGGAAAACCCCTTGTACGGCGGCATGAAGGTGTCGAGCGCGCGGATCGGTCCCTGGTAGAAAACCGGGCGCATTTTGGAGAAGGTGGTGAAGCCCTCAAAGCCGTGGTAGTGGCCCATGCCGGAGTTGCCTGTGCCGCCAAAAGGCAGGCTGTGCAGCGTCGCCTGGATCATGCATTCGTTGACCCCGACACCGCCGGAAATCGTGTTGGCGATGTACCAGGCGGCAAGCGCCTTGTCGTTGGTGAAGACGTAGAACGCCAGCGGACGGTGCTGCCCAT
>CAIKVZ010000028.1 GCA_903830985.1 uncultured beta proteobacterium | reverse complement strand
GGCCCCCTGCTGGGCAAGCAGCTCATCGACCAGTACCTGTTGCCGCGCCAACTGGAACTGAGCGCCATGGTCGGGCTGCTGGTCGGCATATTCACGGTCGGGGTCACGGCCAGCGTGCTGCGCTACTTCCAGCTCACGCGCTTCGCCGGTGTGGCGATGCGCTCGGTGCGGCGCCTGCGCGAGCAGGTCTACGGCCATGTGCTGCGCCTGCCCATGGCTTTTTTTGACAAGGCCATCACGGGGCAGTTGGTGAGCCGCGTCACCAACGACACCGAGCAGGTGAAGAACCTCTACGTGCAGGTGCTGTTCGTCATGCTCGACAGTTCCATCGTGGTGCTCGGCGCCATCGTCGCCATGGCCTGGCTGGACTGGCGTCTGATGCTCATCGTGCTCGGGCTGATTCCGGCCGCGGCCGTCATCGTCTGGTTCTACCAGCGCGCCAGCGCGCCGGCCGTGGCGCGTGCCCGGGAAAAGCGCAGCGACATCAACGCCCAGATGGCCGAGTCAATTTCCGGCATGGCGGTGCTGCAGGCGAGCAACGCGGAAACGCGTTTTCGCGCACGCTTTGGCGCCACCAACGCGCAGCACTATGAGGCACGCATGGCAGAATTGCGCGCCAACGCCTGGCTGCTGCGGCCCATGCTGGACCTGCTCAACGTGCTGCTGCTGGTGCTGGTGATCTACAGCTTTGGCCTGCGCCAGTTCGACGGCCTGCAAGTAGGCGTGCTCTATGCCTTCGTCGCCTACATCGGCCGCGTCGTCGATCCGCTGATCCAGATCACGCTGCAATTCAGCCAGCTGCAGCAGGCCGTGGTGGCGGCGTCGCGCGTCAACACGCTGTTGCAGGAAACGCGTCCCGTGGCCGTGGGCGGCACGCAGCGCATCCGCCAGGGACAGGTCAGCATCTCGGGCCTGAGCTTTGGCTATGACCCGCAGCACCCCGTGCTGCGCGAGCTGAACCTGGAGATTCCCGCCGGAAGCTTTTACGGCGTCGTGGGCCATACCGGTAGCGGAAAATCCACCCTGTTGAGCCTCTTGCTGCGCTTTTACACCGCCCAGTCCGGCTCCATCGCGATCGACGGCACGCCGCTGGCCGCCTTCGGCGACGACGACTTCCGCGCCGACGTGGGACTGGTGCCGCAAGACCCGTTCCTGCTTGCGGCCAGCGTGCGCGAGAACATCGCCATGGGCCGCCAACTGAGCGATGCGCAGATCGAGATCGCAGCGCGCGCCGCGCACTGCCACGACTTTGTCATGCAGCTGGAGCAGGGCTATGCCACACCGCTGGGCGAGGGCGGGGCGCGCCTGTCGGTGGGGCAAAAGCAGCTCATCGCCATCGCTCGGGCGCTGGCCGAGCAGCCACGCATCCTGTTCCTGGACGAAGCCACGGCGCACATCGACTCCGAGACCGAGCAGATCGTGCAACTCGCACTGAACGAACTGCGCGGGCGCGTCACCATCATCGCCATCGCACACCGCCTGTCCACCATCCGCGACGCCGACAGCATCATCGTGTTGAACCACGGCCGCATCGACGAGCAGGGAACGCACGCGCAGTTGATGGAGATTGACGGCGGGCTCTACCAGCGGCTGTATGCGATGCAGCAGTTGGGGGAATAAAAGCTGCCCGCGCGTAAATTTGTGTATCAGCGGCGCCGAACCGTCGTCCATACAGCGAACTGAAGCGTTGTTCAAGGGTACGAAGCCAAAAAGGAACCCATGAAAAAGATCGTTGCCCTGCTCTTTGCCGCCGTCACCATCACCTCGGCCACGGCCGGCACCAACGTCGGCGTGTCGATCGACATCAACCAACCCGGCGTCTACGGCCGCATCAACATCGGCAACGTGTCGCCCCCCATGGTGGTCTATCCTCAGCCCATGGTCATCGTGCAGTCACCGGTGGCCGTGCACCAGCAACCCATCTACCTCTATGTCCCGCCAGGACACCAGAAAAACTGGGCCAAGCATTGCCACCGCTACAACGCCTGTGGTCAGCCCGTCTACTTTGTACAGGAACAGTGGGTGCGCGAGCGCTATCAGGAGCAACGTCGGGTCGAACATCGCGAACCGCAGCGCCATGAAGGCCGCGATGGAGGGCGCGATGGCCGCGGCGATCGTCGGGACCAGGAACGCGGCCGACGCGACTGAGTTCGCAGCCGGCGCAGCAGCAGCGCATCAGACCGGGGGTTGACACGCCTTGCATGTCGGGGGTAGGGAGGTATATTCCACCCAGAACATCTCTGGATAGCAGCCCATGCCCACGCCCACTTTCCGCCTGACCCGCCGCGCCCTGCATCTGGCACTGGCCTCACTTTTTTGCGTCGGCGCCACCTCACCTGCCTTGGCGGCGACGCCCAAGGACACGCTGTTGCTGGCCTTTGCCTTTGACGACATCATCACCATGGACCCGGCCGAGTCGTTCGAGATCTCAGCCGGCGAGATCATGGGCAACGCCTACGACCGACTGATCCGCTTCGACGTGAGCGATCCGTCCAAGCTGCATGGCGACATCGCCAAGTCCTGGACCGTGTCGACGGACGGCAAGACCTATAGCTTCGAACTCAAGCCGAATCTGAAATTCGCTTCAGGCAACGCCCTGGGCGCTGAGGACGTGGCGTTCTCGCTGCAGCGCGCCGTGCTGCTCGACAAGAGTCCCGCTTTCATCCTGACACAGTTCGGCCTGAACAAGGCCAACGTGAAGGACAAGATCAGGCAAACCGGTCCGCTCACGCTCACGCTGGAGACCGACCGCGCCTACGCCCCGACCTTTGTGCTGAACTGCCTGACGGCGAATGTGGCGGCGGTGGTGGACAAGAAGCTGGTGCTGGCCCAGGAGGCCAACGGCGACCTCGGATCGGCCTGGCTCAAGACCCACTATGCGGGCTCCGGCCCGTTCAAGATCCGCGAGTGGCGCGCCAATGAAATCCTCACGCTGGAGCGCAACGACAACTACTTTGGTGCCAAGGCCAAAATGGCGCGCGTCATCTACCGCCACGTCAAGGAAGCCTCGGTGCAGCGCCTGCTGCTGGAAAAGGGTGACGTCGACATTGCGCGCAACCTCACACCGCAGGACCTGACGGCGCTGGCCGCCGTGCCGGCGATCAAGACCACGACCACGCCCAAGGGCACGGTGTTCTACATCAGCCTGAACATGAAGAACGCAAATCTGGCCAAGCCCGAAGTGCGCGAAGCCATGAAGTGGCTGGTGGACTACGCGGCGATTGGCGACACACTGATGAAGAACATGGGCGTGGTGCACCAGAACTTCCTGCCAGTCGGCCTGTTGGGCGCATCCAAGCTCAACCCCTACAAGCTCGACGTCGCCAAGGCCCGTGCGCTGCTGGCCAAGGCCGGTCTGCCCAACGGCTTCAAGGTGACCATGGACACGCGCACCGTGCAG
>CAIKVZ010000027.1 GCA_903830985.1 uncultured beta proteobacterium | reverse complement strand
TAGCAGACGCCAGCGCCGACAGCTTGATTAGAGCCGAAAAAGCCCGTGCAGGCATGACCGCCGCCACAACCGGGCGGGGCAGCCCTCAAGCCGCAGGGATTAGCGGCTGCTGCACCCAGGGCGCGAGTTCCTCAGGAAGGCTGGCATTGAACGTGAGTTCCTGGCGGGTCTTGGGGTGCAGCAGCGTAAGGCGCCAAGCGTGCAAAAACATGCGCTTGAAGCCCAGCTTGTGCAAATTTTTGTTCAATTCAAAATCGCCGTACTTGTCGTCGCCCACGATGGGGAAACCCTCGCTCGCCAGATGCACCCGGATCTGGTGCGTGCGCCCGGTCTTGATCGTCACCTCCAGCAAACTGAAACCTGTTGCCGCCGCGTTCCCAACTCGCGCCGGCACAGCGCCGGCACTTTCCAGAAAACAGCTTGGACGCTGCGCCAGCAATTGGTTGACTCGCACCAGCGTGACCGACTTCATTCCATCCGGGTCATCCCGGGACACCACCTTCACGCGACGCTCACCGATCTCGTCCAGGTACTTGTGCAAGGGCTTGTCCAGCACCTTCTTGTTGCCCGGCCACTGGCCTGCGACCAACGCCAGGTAGGTCTTGCCGGTTTCCCGTCCGCGGAACTGGTCCTGCAGCGCCTTGAGCGCCGAACGCTTTTTCGCCACCAGCAGCACACCACTGGTGTCGCGATCGAGCCGGTGCACCAATTCAAGGAATGGCGCACCCGGTCGCGCCATGCGCAACTGCTCGATCACGCCAAAACTCACGCCCGAACCACCGTGCACGGCGACACCGGCAGGCTTGTCGATCGCGAGCAACTCGTCGTCTTCAAACAGAATGGGGAACAGCCGAGCCGGTGCCGGTGAAGCCACGCGCTCGGCCATGGCCTGCTCTTTTTCCGCCATGCGCGGCGACACCCGCACCGGGGGCAGACGCACCAGGTCGCCCACCTGCACCCGCGTCTCGGCCGAGGCACGGCCCTTGTTCACGCGCACCTCACCGCTGCGGATGATGCGGTAGACATGGGACTTGGGCACGCCCTTGAGGTGGCGCATCAGGAAATTGTCCAGCCGTTGACCCACCGATTCCTCGTCCACGATGAGTTGCGCGACCTGGCGCAGCACCTCAGATTCATCCGTTTGCTTCGATGGCCTATTTTCGACCTCGGCTGCCTCTATAATGTGTTTCACTAGCGTTGCGCCGTAAGTGGTTGATTTGTCTGGAGTTTAGTCCACACACCGGAAACCTTTGCAAAATGCGCGCGCCAGTAGGTCGATGCCACCGAATGATCGGACACGCAAAACGCAAGCCAAATGCTTGCGCTGGCGTGGAGTTCACACGGGACACCGACGCGTTGAAACACTGATACGGAATACCCCAAATCACAGAGCCCATGGCTTTGTGACGGACCAACGGCGAGATAAAGACGAAATGTTTGTGTTGATGTGCCTGATCCAGATGTGCCAGCGGCGCCGATTGGCGCTGCGTACCGGCATGGATCGGCCTGCTGCCTTGGAAAAGGCTGAACACAACGCCATTTATGGGGCAGCCAAGCTACTGCTGCCGCCCCTCGCCCCACTCCACGAGCCCCCGCCGCGCCTCATCAATTGAGTCGCGGCCCAAGGCAATTCCCTGCGTTTCAAAGCGTCAGTTCTGGCGTCGTTTGCCCGTATCGGGCAGGTGATGGTATTGAATTGAAGAGGTAATGCACCATGAAACGGATGCTGATTAACGCAACCCAGGCCGAAGAACGCCGCCTGGCGATTGTGGATGGACAAAAACTGCTGGACTACGAAATCGAGATCGAAGGTCGCGAGCAGCGCAAGGGTAATATTTACATGGCCGTGGTGACGCGGGTCGAGCCCTCGCTCGAAGCCTGCTTCGTCGACTACGGTGAAGATCGTCACGGCTTCCTGCCGTTCAAAGAAATTTCTCGCCAGTTCTTTGCACCTGGCGTGGCCCCCAGCCAGGCACGCATCCAGGACGCGATCCGCGAAGGCCAGGAATTGCTGGTGCAGGTGGAGAAAGAAG
>CAIKVZ010000026.1 GCA_903830985.1 uncultured beta proteobacterium | reverse complement strand
GTGTGGGAAGACGTCTCCGGCGGCCTGGACATCCTGAACGTGGGCAAGTTCCAGATGGCCAGCCGCGCCTACTGCGGACGCTTCAACTTCAACGGCGCGGACCAGCAAAAGCGTGTCGGCACACTCTCCGGTGGTGAACGCGGCCGACTGCACCTGGCCAAGACGCTGATCGCCGGCGGCAACGTGCTGATGCTCGATGAGCCGTCGAACGACTTGGACGTGGAAACCCTGCGCGCGCTGGAAGACGCCCTGCTCGAGTTTGCCGGCTGCATCATGGTCATCAGCCACGACCGCTGGTTCCTGGACCGCATTGCGACGCACATCCTGGCCTGCGAGGGCGACAGTCAGTGGACCTTCTACAACGGCAACTACCAGGAATACGAAGCCGACAAGAAGAAGCGCCTGGGCGAAGAGGGCGCGCGTCCGCACCGCATGCGCTTCAAGGCGCTGAAGTAAAGGCATCAGCTGGCGGCGCCGGCCGGCCAACTCGTGCCGGTTGCGTAAAGTCAATGGCTTTTTGGCGCCCGACCGCAGACTTGGCAGCGATGGCTGGGAGGTCCCGGCCGCAAGCTGGAGGTAGTCATGAAAAAAGCAGAAGTGGCCCTGGCCGCACTTTCGGTGGCGCTGTTGGCCTGGAGTGGCGCTGGGTGCGCGCAGGGCGTGGTCGACTTTGGCAGCAGGGAGTACGGGGCCAGTTGTGCGAGTTGTCACGGCCCTGCGGGCAAGGGTGACGGTGTGCTGGTGCGGCACTTGGTCAGCAAGCCGACCGATCTGACGACGCTGACCCGGCGCAATGGCGGCGTGTTCCCGAGTCAACGCGTCTGGGAAACCATTGACGGTCGAGGATCGGTGGAGATCGGTGCGCACGGTTCGCGCGAAATGCCCATCTGGGGTCTGATCTATCGCTCCGAAGACACGCAGCCGCAGGATCTGCACGCGCGCAACCGCATCGCATCGCTGCTTGACTATCTGGCGCGCATTCAGCAGAAGTAGCCACGTCGTCGGCAAGACGACGCTGTGCCGACCATGGGCTGTGGTGCTCGCTTTAGAGTTTTGCATCTGACGCCGCAGCCCTTTCTTCCCCCACAATGGCGCGGCGCGTCGAGACTATTTGTCCGACGCGACTGTCGCCATGACTCAACCGCCCTCCAAAAATCCCCTCAAGCACCTGCGCCATGGCGACCTGCGGGGCATCGCCCAACTTGCCACCGAAGCCACCACCAGCGTGGCGCGCATCGCCGAAGGCGTGCACCAGTCGGTTTGGGACAGCCTGGGCGTGGCCGGCAGGGCGCCGGGACAAACGGGAGGCATTACCGGTTTTGTTTACCAGGCGGTGCAGGGCGTGGCCCAGTTGCTGGGAAAAGGGGCAGACACGCTGTTGGCAACGTTGCAGATGCGGCTGGAATCCAGGCAGGGCAGCGAGCCCGCCACGCCGCAGCGCGAGGCTGCGCTGGCCGTGCTCAACGGGGTCATGGGCGACCGACTGCTGGCCAGCAACAATCCGCTGGCGACGCCCATGACGCTGCGCCATCAGGGCTTGGCCCTGGACTGGCAGGCACCGCCTGCGGGACTCAAGCCCAAAGTGCTGCTGATGATCCACGGCCTGTGCATGAACGATCTGCAGTGGAACGCGCAGCAAGCGGGTCGGGTGGTGAACCATGGTGAAACCCTGGCTGCGACGCTGGACAGCACGCCGCTCTACCTGCGCTACAACTCGGGTCTGCACGTCTCGCAAAACGGGCGTGAACTCTCCGGTCAACTGGAGCAACTGGTTGACCAATGGCCCGAACCGCTGGAGGAAATCAGTGTGCTCGTGCACAGCATGGGCGGCCTGCTGATTCGCAGCGCGCTTCACCTTGCCCAGCAGCAGGGGCTGGCCTGGCCCGCAAAGTTGAGGAACATTGTGTTCCTGGGGACGCCGCACCACGGCGCGCCACTGGAGCGCGCAGGCAATTGGCTCGACACCCTGCTGGGCAGCACGCCCTACACCGCGCCTCTGGCGCAGTTGGGCAAGTTGCGCAGCGCCGGCGTCACCGACTTGCGTTATGGGCTGCTCCTGGACGGGGACTGGCAGGGGCGCGACCGCTTCGAACGCGCGCACTACCAGCGCCAGCCCGTGCCACTGCCCGAAGGCGTTGCCTGCTACTGCGTGGCCGCGACCCTGGCGGCCAAGCGCAGCACGCTTTCCGACCGCTTGATCGGCGACGGGCTGGTGCCGCTGCGCAGCGCCCTGGGTCAACACGACGAGGTGCAGCGCTGCCTGGTGTTTGCCAAGGAGTCGCAATGGACGACGTTTCGCACGGGCCACATGGAACTGCTCAGCCGCCCCGAAGTGACGCAGCAGTTGCTGCACTGGTTCACGCCGGTGGCGAGCTGACATGCACGGTGACGCGCAGGGCATGACGCGCACCGGCATCGACCGGGCCGCGGCGCTGGCCTTGCTGGCGCAGGAGCGCGCGATGTTCATCGAGCGCCATCCGGCGTCGCGGGCCTTGTCCGAGCGTGCGCGCCAGCACCTGCTGTTTGGCGTGCCGCTGCACTGGATGAATGACTGGGGAACGCCGTTTGCGCTGCAGGTGGCACAGGCCCGGGGCGCACAGGTGACCGACCTCGATGGCCATGTTTTGTCGGACTTTTGTCTGGGTGACACCGGCGCCATGTTCGGTCATTCGCCCCCTCCCGTGGTCCAAGCCTTGGCGCGCCAGCAAGCAAAGGGGATGACGGCGATGCTGCCCGGCGAGGATGCAGCCGTCGTGGGTGAGTTGCTGAGCGAGCGCTTTGGCCTGCCGTTCTGGCAGTTCGCGCTCAGCGCCAGCGACGCCAACCGCTTTGTGCTGCGCTGGCTGCGCGCCGCCAGCGGTCGCCCAAAGCTGCTGGTGTTCAACGGCTGCTACCACGGCACGGTGGACGATGTATTCGTTGATCTGGTTGGTGGCGTGCCGACGCAGCGCGCCAGCCTGCTGGGCCAGGTGCACGACTTGACGGCGCACACCGTGGTGGTGGAGTTCAACGATCTGCAGGCGCTCGAGGCTGCGCTGGCGCCGGGCGACGTGGCCTGTGTGCTGGCCGAGCCGGCCATGACCAACATCGGCATGGTGCTGCCGCAGGACGGTTACTGGGAGGCGGCGCAGGCGCTGATACGGCGCCACGGCGCGGCGCTGGTGCTGGACGAGACGCACACCATCAGCTGTGGACCCGGGGGCTACGCCAAGCTGCACGGTCTGCGGCCCGACGCCATGGTGCTGGGCAAACCGCTGGGCGGCGGCTTGCCCTGTGCGGCCTATGGCTTCAGCGCCGAGTGGGCCGAGCGCGCGGTGCGTGCCAAGCAGGATGCAGCGCCAGGCCACTCGGGCATAGGCACGACGCTGAGCGGAAATTTGTTGGCCATGGCGGCGATGCGTGCCACCTTGTCCGACCTCATGACCGATACGGTCTATGCCGGCATGCTGGACACCTCAGACCTGTTGGCCCAGGGGCTGCGCGCTGTGATCAACCGCCATCGCCTGCCCTGGTGTGTGGCGCAACTCGGCGCACGCAGCGAGTTTCAGTTCTGTGCTTCGACGCCACGCAACGGCAGCGAAGCGGGTGCTGCGTTCGACCCGCAACTCGAACAGTTCCTGCATCTCGCGCTGCTCAATCGCGAAGTGATGATCACGCCCTTTCACAACATGATGCTGGTGTGTCCGGATACCACGGCCGCTGACGTACAAAAGCTGCTGGCGGCGTTTGACGAAGTGTTGGACGCCCTCAGGCCTGGAGCTCGCTGAACAGGTCTGCGCGTTGCTGCAGACGCCGGCCCTCGTGCAGCAGTGCGGTGAAATCTTCGGCCGCAACCGGCCTGCTGAACAGATAGCCCTGGACTTCGTCACAGCCGTGTTGCTGCAAAAAATCCAGATGGTCGCGCGATTCCACGCCTTCGGCGATCACGCGCAGGCGCAGGCTGTGGCCCATGGCAATGATGGCGTGGGCGATGGCAGCATCATCCGCGTTGGTCGTGACGTCGCGCATGAAGGACTGGTCGATCTTGAGCATGCTGATGGGAAATTTTTTCAACCGGCTGAGTGAAGAATAGCCCGTGCCAAAGTCGTCGATCGAGATCCCGACGCCCAGGCTTGACAGGTGGTTGAGGATGACGATGACTTCGTCCATCTCTTCCATCATCAGGCTCTCGGTGAGCTCGAGCTCCAGCATGCCGTAAGGCAGACCGCTGTCTTGCAGGATCTGGCGCACACTGGCCAAAAACGCCTTCTGGCGAAACTGCCGCGCCGAGACGTTCACGGCCACTCGCAAACCGGTAAAGCCCATGTCGGCCCAGCGTTTTCCCTGCTTGCAGGCCGTGGCCAGAACCCATTCGCCGATCGCTGCGATCAGGCCGGCATCTTCCGCCACGGGGATGAATTCAGCCGGTGACACCTGACCCAGGTCCGCGCTGTTCCAGCGCAGCAGCGCTTCAATGCCGACGATGGCGCCGCTTTGCAGGTTCACCTGGGGTTGGTAATGCAGTGCCAATTCCTTGCGCTCGATCGCATGGCGCAGCGCCTGCTCCAGCTGCGCCTGCCGGCGCAGGTTGACGTGCATGCTACCGGCAAAAAAACGCCAGGTATTGCGGCCGTCTTGTTTGGCGTGAAACATGGCCGTGTTGGCAAAACGCAGCATCTCGTCCATGTCGCTGGCGTCATCGGGATACAGGCTGATGCCGATGCTGGCGCTGATGAAGAGTTCGTTTGATCCGAGTTGACAGGACGCTGCCAGGCTCGCCAGTATGGCCTGCGCGATGACGCCGGCGTCCTGCACAGCGGCGACATCGTGCAGCACAATCAGGAATTCGTCGCCGGACAGACGGGCCACGGTGTCGCCGTCGCGCACGCAGCTGAGCAGGCGAGCGGCCACGCTGCGCAGCAGTTGGTCACCGACCGAATTGCCAAAGGAATCGTTGGTTTGTTTGAAGTTGTCCAGATCGACAAACAGCGCCGCGACGCGACCGTGTGTGCACTGGGCACGGTTCAATGCCAGCTTCAGCTGCTCTTTTGCGGTGAGCCGATTGGGCAGTGCGGTCAGGGTGTCGTAGTGCGCCAGATGATCCAGGCTGGCGTGCGCCTGGCGCAATGCCTTGGCTTCATGCGCGTTGTCCAGAATGAGCGACAGCGAATGCGCAAAGCTCAGCACCAGCAATTCATCCTCGGCGCTGAAGGTTTCCCCATGCTGTTTGTCGCACAGGTAAATGCGCCCGTAGCTGCGTGCACCGCGGCACACGGGAACGGCCAGCAGGGACTTCATCGGCGGATGGTGGGGCGGAAATCCTGCGCAGGCGGGGTGTGCCGCCAAGTCCTCCAGCCTAATGGCCGAGTCCTGCTGTATCACCAGACCCAGCAAGCCACAACCCCGGGGTGGCGCGCCGATGTGCGCCGACTCGTGTTTGCCTATACCCACGGTGATGAATTCGCCCATTCTGGCGTCGCTGTCGAACAAGCCGATGGCGCCATAGCGTGCGTGCAGCATCCGGGCCAGCGCTTCGATCGCCACCTGCAGCAGGTCGCGTTCCAGCAGGTTCTGGCCCAGCACGTCCAGCAGGTCCCGCGAAGCGGCCTGCAGTTCGCCCATGCGTCGTGGCCAATGGGCCAGTTGCTCCCTGGCATCCCTCGCCTGGCGCCGATCTTGTCGCGCCTGGCGCAGCAACGCGCGCTCCTGCCCGAGCAGGGCGCGCAACAGGCTGTCCCCCGTGACAACGCCGCGAAAGTGGCCGGCACTGTCGATCACCGCCAAGGCGTTCAGGGCGTTTTCCTGCATCAAGGCCAGGCAGACTGCTGGCGTGGCGTTCGGGCTGACGCCGCGCAACAGACGGTGCTCCACCATTTCTGCAAACGACCAACTGGGGTGGGACACAACGTCGGCAGGATTGGCCAGGCCGCAAAAGTGATCCGCGGCGAACACCGCAAACACCGTTCCGGGCGCCACAGGCATGGGCTGCTCCTCGTCCCGCACGCGTTGCAGGCGTGACCAGAGGCAGTCGGCGGCCGTCAGCGCTTTCATGGGCAGGCAACGGCGTCGAGCCGGGTCGAGGTGCATAGCGGTTTGCGCGGCAGGCGCAAGCTGCGCAGACCGGATTTCCTCGACGCAAAAGCCATGTCGCATCCTTTGCCATTAATGTGATAAATATCATAACATTAATGTTGAAAATGCACCTGTGCGACCTGTAACGCGTCAGCCGCGTCGCAGCTTTTGCCGAACCATGTCGATGTGGTTGCGCAAGGCATAGAGCTGGTCGGTGTAGGACAGCGGCAGGCTGATCCTGGCCACGTGACGCTCCAGCGAATCCAGCGCCTCGAGCAGTTCCGGCGCGGCCTCTGGCGCCTGTGCCAGGCGGTTTTCGATCTCGCGCAACTGCGCGTACCAGCGAAACACGCGCGAGCGCACCCGAAAGGCATAGAGCGGCGGCAGCACCCGGCTCAGGGGCAGCAACAGGGCCAGGATGATGCCCAGGGCCAGCCACATGCGCTCCACCAGGTTCGCCA
The DNA here is from genome assembly GCA_903830985.1 of uncultured beta proteobacterium. Taxonomy (GTDB): domain Bacteria; phylum Pseudomonadota; class Gammaproteobacteria; order Burkholderiales; family Burkholderiaceae_C; genus CAIKVZ01. Next base: position 14,064 of record CAIKVZ010000026.1, on the reverse strand, counting down.
GGGCAAACGGCAGATAACGCTGCAGTGCGGGCGGACCGTTGCGCAGCGTGCGCTCGGCCTCTGCCGCCAGCGGAAATTCGCTGTGCGTCACCGCCGGAAAATCCCGCGCCCGGTTGAACCAGCCAGCGCCGCCATGCAGGCTCAATGCCGTCTGCGCGAACAACTGCAGCAGCGCCGGGTGCGTTCCCTGGCGCGCCAGCAAGGTGGTGGTGGAGGCGATCAGCCGCACATCCTGTGCCGGCACATCCTGCGCCAGATCGACCACGCCGCGCGGCAGCAGCGCCGGCGTGAGGAAGGGGAAACGGCGCGAGTAAGCTTCACTTTGCGCAAAATCCATCAGGCGTATGCCCGGGGTCTGCAGCAGCATCTGCACCATCAGCGACTCCGGTGCCGAGGCCAGGACGATGGCGTCGAGTTCCCCGTTGAGCAGCCCTACGGTGGCGGGGGTCTGCTCCAGTTGCGTCAGGTGGATGGTGGCCGGATCGATGTGGTTGAGTTCCAGCAGCTTTCCCATCAGCGCCGGCACGCCGCTGCCGGGCGTGCCCACATTGACGCGCAGCCCGGCCAGTTGAGGCAGTGCGTTCAGACGAGCTTCTGCATTGGCGCTGAGTGTCGCGTCGCTGCGGTAGAACAGCCACACCGGCTCGACAAACAGGCTGCCCAGCGAGCTCAGTGTGTCAACGTCCTGCGCTGTTGGTTCCGTGCTGCCGCCCTGCACAAAGCCCAGGTCCGCTTGGCCCTCGCGCAGCAGCTGCAGATTCGCCGACGAGCCTTCGCTGGGCAGCAGTTGCACTTCGATGCCGCGCTTGGCCATGGCTTGGGCGTAGCGTTTGCCGAACTCGGCATAGGCGCTTTGCGCCGGTCCGGTGGCCAGTGTCACGTGCTTGGGCGGTGTCGGATCGAGCCACCAGTAGGCCAGGGCCAGCAGCAGCAGCGCCAGCGCGGCAAAGGGGCCGACGGAGAGCGCCAGGTCACGCAGCGAGACCAGGGTGTAGCGCAGGCGTGACCTCATACCGGGAGGTCGGCGGCGCAGGGCAGGTCCAGTCCGCCGTGGCGCAGACGCTGCGCTGCCAGCACAGCGCGCACCGTGGCGCGCGCCGTGACCTCGGCCGCCATGGTGCCCAGCAGCAGCATGCTCAATTGTTTGCCCGACTTGCCCGTGGCCAGCGTGAACAGGGTGTCGCCGTCGAGCTGGGTGTGCACCGGATTGATGGCGCGCGCCAGGCCGTCGTGGCCCATCAGCGCCAGGCGCTGCGCCTGCGGCTTGCTCAGCATGGCGTCGGTGGCGATGACGCCGATGGTGGTGTTGGTGCCGGCCAGCAGCGGCTTGGGCAGCAGGCCGAGCAATATGGCGGCGCGGCTGTCCAGCAGTTTTTTGCCGCCTGGCGTGGTGCGCGCACCGGCCAGGATGCGTCCGGTTTCGGGGTCGAGCACGTCGCCCACGGCGTTGCAGGCGATAAGCGCGCCCACCGTCACGCCATCGACCGTGATGGAGGCCGTGCCCACGCCGCCCTTCATGGCGCGCTCCATGCCGAACAGTTTGCCCACGCAGGCCCCGGCGCCGGCGCCCACATTGCCTTCGGCCGGGCGTTTCGTCGACGCTTGCGCACAAGCCTGGTAGCCCGCTTGCGCGTCGGGGCGGATGCGCGCGTCACCGACCAGCAGGTCGAACAGTACGGCAGCGGGCACCAGCGGCAAGCGGGCCACGCCCACGTCGTAGCCCACACCTTGCTCTTCCAGCCAGCGTACGGCACCGGTAGCGGCCTCCAGGCCCCAGGCACTGCCGCCGGAGAGCACGATGGCGTGCACCTGCTGCACCAGATTGCCCGGCTGCAGCAGATCGGTTTCACGTGTTCCGGGTGCTGCGCCACGCACGTCCACGCCGCCCACTGCGCCGTCGCGCGCGATGATCACGGTGCAACCCGTGGGACGGCGCGGGTCCGTGAAGTGGCCGACCTCAATGCCGGCGACGCGGGTGATGCTGCCTGCCGTTCGGGCGGAGCGTGCGCTTGGTGTGGCCTTGGGGCGTGTCATGGCTTTCATTATCCATGCCGCGATGGCAAATCGGTTCCAATAGCTGGCATGTCCCAAATCCCCCAACAGTCCGGCGAAACAGAATCTGCCTATGCGTGGCTGCGCCTCATGGTGTCGCTGGCCCTGATGACCATTGGCGGGGTGGGCATGTACTGCGTCACCGTGGTGCTGCCGGCCATTCAGACCGAGTTCGGCGTGGCGCGGGCCGATGCCTCTTTGCCCTACACGCTGACCATGGTCGGATTTGGTTTTGGCGGCATCCTGATGGGGCGTATATCGGACCGCTTCGGCGTGGTGGCGCCTTTGCTGATGGGCGCCGTCGGCCTGGGACTCGGCTTCGTCGCCGCGGGATTTGCCAGTACGCTGTGGCAATTCAGTCTGGCGCAGGGCATCTTGATCGGCTTGCTGGGCACCTCAGCGACGTTTGCGCCGCTGGTGGCCGACACCTCGCTGTGGTTCACGCGGCGACGCGGCATCGCGCTGGCGATCTGCATGAGTGGCAACTACCTGGCGGGGGCCGTGTGGCCGCCCATCATTGCGCATTTCGCCCAGTCGGTCGGCTGGCGGCAAACCTACATCGGCATCGGCATTTTCTGTTTCGCAACGATAGTTCCATTGGCCTTGCTGCTGCGCCGCCGGCCACCGGTCCCGGTGTTGCCGATGGCCGCTGCAGACATGACCGCCGGCACGGAGCCCGTTGCGGCGCTCGCGGTGAGCTTGCAATCGGCACGCCCCCTGGGCCTGGCGCCGGGCACGCTGCAATGGCTGCTGTGCGTGGCCGGCGTGTCATGTTGTGTCGCGATGTCCATGCCGCAGGTGCATATCGTGGCCTACTGCAGCGACCTGGGTTTCGGTGCCGCGCGTGGCGCTGAAATGCTGTCGCTGATGCTGGGCATGGGCATCGCCAGCCGGCTGCTCTCTGGCTGGGTCTCAGACCACATCGGTGGCCTGCGAACCCTGCTGTTGGGTTCAGTGCTGCAAGGCATTGCCTTGCTGCTGTTTTTGCCCTTTGACGGGCTGGTGCCGCTGTATGTCGTGTCCGCCATGTTCGGTCTGTTTCAGGGGGGCATCGTGCCCAGCTATGCCTTGATCGTGCGCGAGTACTTCACGCCACAGGAAGCGGGCGCGCGCGTCGGCACGGTGCTGATGGCCACGCTCTTTGGCATGGCACTGGGCGGCTGGATGTCGGGCGTGATTTTCGACTGGACCGGCTCCTACAAGGCGGCCTTTGTCAATGGCACCGCGTTCAATCTGCTCAACGTCGGCATCGTTTTGTTCCTGCTGCACCGGGTGCGCAGCTTGCGCGCTGCGGGTTGAAGGGTGGCGCGGCGAAGCCCAGCGCGCTGGCAGCGCTCCGATCAGGACAGCAACTGATTGACGCCCTGCGTCAGGCTGTCCCAGGACTTCAGATTTTTCAGCAAAGCATCGGCGGACAGCCCCATGCGGGCCATCAATTCTGGTTGCACGGCAAGCAGCGTGTCGACCTCGGGCAGTTGCAGGTCCCCGGCGTCAGCCAATGTGCTGGCCAGACGCAGCACCGCGCCCAGGGCAGAAAAAGGCAGGGCGGCCAGCGGATCACGGGCCGCCACCAGTGCATCCACGATTGCCTTGGGAAAGTTCCAGCGTTTGGCCAGTGCCGCGCTCACCTCCAGATGGCTGCATCCCAGCCACTCCATCTCATGGCCAATCAGGCTGTCGGGACTGTCATTCAGTTGGTCGCAGTGGGCCACGATTTCCGGCTCCACCATCAGCATCAGCACCCGGCCAACACGCATCACCAAGCCGGCGATGTAGGCGGTATCGGGATCGACGTTGCACAGTCCGGCCAGCACCTTGGCGTGCCCTGCCGTAGCCAGCCCGTGGCGCCAGAAGCGTTCGCGGTCAAAAGTGCTGTCCGTGGGAAAAATGTTTGCCACACAGGCAGCCATCGATAAATCACGCAGGCTGCGCATGCCAATCAGGTTGGCGGCGTCGCGCAGGTTCGCCACCTCGCGCTGCGCCCCAACCGCGGCGGAGTTGGCCACCCGCAGCACCTTGACGGCCAGGCCAGGGTCACGCTCGATCAGCGCCGCCACTTCGGTCATGGAAGTGTCATCGCGTTCCAGGGTGCGCATCAGTTGCACCGCAGTTTCGGGCATCACTGGCAGTGCGTCGGAGTTGTGCAGGTAACGGTCGAAGGAGTTCATAGTGGTCAGCCGTGCTGATGTTGTTTGGGGTCACCCACCGACCCGGCCTGGTGTTCGTGTGAATTATGCGCCCACCCCTTACCTGAACACCAATGCCAGGGCTTGGCCTGACATTTGGCCGGTCAAGTTCTTGATGAAAACGTCGTGGTGATGGAGTTTGCTGCCACTCAATGCGTTCGCTTGCCTGACGCTTGCAGTGCTTGCAGTCCTTCGAGGAAGCCGCTCGGTTTGCTTCGATCTATGGGACGCGGATGTGGTTGTGCAGATGTTCCTCAGCCATTTGGTGGTTGATAGGGGGCTTCAATTGATCGAGCGTTCCAGGTGCTGGGTAATGCTGGCCTGGGCCTGGGCCAGTGCCAGCACCAGGTCGTCGCGCAGGGTGCTGCAGACCATCTCATCGCCGGCGCAGCCTGCCGTTTCGATCTGCTCGCACAGTTCACCCAGGCGCAGCGCGCCAACCATGCCTGAAGACGATTTGAATGAGTGCGCCACTTCGGCCGCGGCGCTGAGTTCGCCCGCATCCGTTGCCGCAATAATGGCCGCCACTTGTTTCTCGGCATTCAGCAGATATTTTTCCAGAAAGCGACGATGCATGGTCGGGTTGTCGCCCACCGTTTGGCCCAATGTGTGGGGATCCCACCCGGGTAGCAGTTGCCCCGGCGCGGCGTCGGCCTCGAGCGGCAAGACTGGCACGGCGTCCAGGCGCCAGGTTGCCAAGGGCAGCCACTTTTGCAGCATCGGGGCCAACTCCGCCATGCGCAGCGGCTTGCTCAAATAATCGTCCATGCCGCGTGCCAGGCAGCGCTGCGCCTCGCCCTGCATGGCGTTGGCGGTGATGGCCACAATCGGCAAGCGACGGCCCTGGGCTTCAGCCTGCCGGATGGCCTCGGTCAACTCGAAGCCGTCCATGTGCGGCATGTGGCAGTCGGTCAATAGCAGCGCGTAGCGCCCGGTGCGCCACATCGCCAGCGCTTGCACGCCGTCCTCGGCCAGCTCGCAGGCATAGCCCAGCAGGCGCAGTTGCTCGCTCATGACGTCGCGATTGGTCTCGTTGTCGTCGACCAGCAACACAAGTTTTCCGCTGGCCAGCGCCTGCTCGGTACTGGGCGCCTGCCGCGTCGCCAGCGCATCCGTGCGGGTCACCAAGGGGGTGGTCACCAGACAGAAGCGGCCACTGGCCTGCGCGATAGCGCGAATCAGTTCGCTGTACAGCAGCGGACTGCTGCACACTGCACCCGCGCTGTCCTCGGTGTTTCTGCTGCACGGCTGCAATTGAACCACGCCCACCCCGGCGGGAAGCTCGAGTTCGCACGCTGCGATGGCTGTCTCCACACCCAGCACCACCACCGTCGGCTCCGCCTGGGGCGGCGCGTCTTGCAGGTGCCTACGCACTGCCGCCAGGCTGGGCAACACCGTCATTTCTGCATTGGCGTCGTGTCCGTAGGCGCAGACGATTTTGCGCACCGCCTCATCTTCCACTGCCACCAGCACCTGCAGTCCTTGCAGACTGGGACCGAAGACCGACATTTGTCCGCTGGGTGGCTCTTGCAGCGCCAGTTCGACCCAAAATTCGGAGCCCTCGCCCAACTCGCTGCGCGCGGAAATCTTGCCGTCCAGCAACTCGGCCAGTCGCTGGCTGATGCTCAGGCCCAGGCCGGTGCCGCCAAACTTGCGCGCCGTGCTTTCGTCGGCCTGCATGAAAGGTTGAAACAACTTGACCAGCACTTCCGGGCTGATGCCGATGCCGCTGTCAATCACCCGCAGCCTTACCCCGGCCAGGCCTTGCGCTAGTGTGCAGGGCTCCACCGAAAGCATCACCTTGGCCGGCTTGTCGAGTTGGCCGCTGGTGAATTTGACGGCATTGCCCAGCAGGTTGAGCAGCACCTGGCGCAGCCGGGTCGGGTCGGTCATGATGCGCTTTGGCAGCGCTGGCGAGACGAACAGGCTCAGCGCAATCGACTTGGCGTTGCAACTGGCCAGCATGAGTTGCACCACGCCTTCAACCAACTCGCGCAAATGGGCGGGAACGCGTTCGATGTTCAGCTTGCCGGCCTCGATCTTGGAGAAGTCCAGGATGTCATTCAGGATATTCAGCAACACCATGGACGACTGCTGGATGGTGGCGAGCATGCGGCCTTGCTCGGGCTCCAGCCTTGTTTGCTGCAGGATGTCGACCATGCCGATCACCCCGTTCATCGGGGTGCGGATCTCGTGGCTCATATTGGCCAGGAACTCCGACTTGGTGCGGTTCGCGGCCAGGGCGGTCTCTTCAATGCGCTTGTGCTCAGTGATGTCTTCTTTCACCACGATGAAATGGCTGACCTGCCCCCGTGCATCACTGACGGGAGTGATGGTCATCTGCTCGTGGTACCTGGTTCCATTCTTGCGGCGATTGACAAGTTCGCCCTTCCAGGGCTTGCCGGCAAGAACTGTCTGCCACAACAGGGCGTAGAAGGCTTCGTCTTGCACGCCCGATTTGACCAGTTCGTCCGCGCTGTGGCCCACGGCTTCGGCCAGGTCGTAGCCCGACAGTTGGCAAAAGGCCTGGTTCACCCATTGGATGACGCCATCCAGGCCGACAATGAGCAGCGCATTGGCACAGGCGTCCAGCGCCGCACTTTGCAGTCGCAGCCAGTCATGGGTGATTTGCTCCGCATCTGCCCGATTTGAAACTTCCTTCGCCAACGCATCCTGAGCCTGTCGTTCACTGCGCTCCTGCTTCTCCCCGAGTTGCCAGCGATAGGCCATGCTGTAGGCCATCGACACCTCGATCAGGGGCGCCGTCAAAAGATCGGCCACCTCGCTCAGTTTCAATTCCGGGTATTCCTGTGCCAGGCACAGCACGGCGTTGTGGTGGATTTCGGTCGCGGCTTCGTGGTGAATCGTCTGCGCCAACAGGTCGCGGCCCAGCGCTGCGGCCTCGCTCAGCGCCTCTTCGGGGTCGCTGCTGAAGACCGACCTTTTCAATATCGAGAAGTAGCGTTGCTCCAGGCTATTCATGGCGGTAAACCAGTACGCTGGCATCGTCATCCGTGCGGCCCCATTGGCTCAGCACCGCTTGCGCCAGTTGCTGTGGGGTCAACGTGGCGCTGACATGGCAGGCGCGAACACAAACGTCCTCAGCCACGCCGTCAGAGAACATGACCAGCGTGTCGCCTTCGGTCAATTGCACCTGATCAGGCGGCGACCACTTGAAACCCGCGCCGACGATGCCGCGCCCTGTGCCGAGTCGGGACTCCCGCGTGCGGGTCAGCAATTTACAACGGATGTTGCCAATCGAAGCCAGTGTCAGCAGCTTGTTGCTCAGGTCAATCACCCCCACGGCCAGCACCGCGCCCCGGGTGTTGCGCAGTTTTTCATTGCAGGCCGCAAACATCCCGGCGCAGTCGAGGTGCAAATTTTCGGCAAGGCATGCCATGGCCATCATGGCGGCCTGGTGGGCTTGCGGGCCGTGTCCCAAACCGTCGGCCAGGGCCAGCACGCGGCGCGTGGGCAAGTGCCAGACGCTGCCTGCATCGCCGCAGAGGGTTTCACCCTTGCAGGGCCGGGCCACATACCCCGTATTCAAAGCCATTTGCATGCGCGCACCCGGGTTCCCTGGGTGGGGGCGCTGTCAATCGTCAATTCATCCATGAGTCGCTGCGTGCCTGACAAACCGCAGCCCAGGCTGCCCGCTGTGCTGTAGCCCTCGGTCAGCGCCAGTTCAATGTCGGCAATGCCTGGGCCGGTGTCACTGGCCATCATTTCAATGCCGGGGCGCGAGGCCAGGCGCCAGACTTCAAACTGGCCGCCGCCGCCGTGCATGAATACATTCGTGGCCAGTTCTGAGGCCGCCGTGGCGATGTAGTAGCAGCGCAGTTTGTCAAAACCGGCGGCGTGCGCCAGTTGTCGGGCCTTGCGGCTGGCTTCTGCGACGTCGGATTCGCGGTGGATCGCGACGCAAATGCAGGGTGATTGGCGCATCGTCTAAATCCTGCGCAAAGACAGGCTGACGGTGACCTTGGTCAAGCCCGGTGCCGATTCAAGGGAAAAGTTTTCCACCAGACGACGCGTTCCGGCCAGCCCGGCGCCCATGCTGCCGCCGGTGCTGAAGCCGTCCTGCATCGCCAGTTCCATGTCGGCAATGCCGGGCCCCTGGTCTTCCACCGTGATTTCGATCCGGTTGAATTCGGCGTCCGAGGTGTCGGTGATACGGCACTCGCCGCTGCCGGCGTACATGACCACGTTGCGTGTGAGTTCCGAGACGGCGGTCGCCAACCGGGTCTGGTCGGCTTTGCCAAAGCCGAGTCGGGCCGCCATCGCCCGGGCGCAGGAACGTGCCAGAACAATGTCGCTGGGCTGGCGTACCGTGACGCTGTCACAGGTTTTAGTCGAGGTGTTCATCGGTGTCCTTGGTCGCCATGAAATCGCCGCGCAGGGCGATACGGGCTTGCAGGGTCTTGAGTCCCTGTTCAAGGTTGAACGTGCAGTTGGCTCCCAGCAAACCCTGGCCCATTTCCACCAGCGTCAGTGCCACAAAGGGCTGAATGCCGCAGACGATGACTTCGGCACCGAGCAGGCGCGCCATGTTGGCGGTGTCATTGATGACCCGAGCCATGAAGGAGTCCACCACGTCCAGCGCCGAGATATCAAGCACTACCCCCAGCGCTTCCTGCTCGGCAATCGTGCTGAGCAGGTTGGACTGAAACTCCAGCGCGTCATCGTCGCTCAAATCCTGCTGGATGGCACACAGCAGGATGCGTCCCAGGCGGGGTATGGCAATCTTCATGGCTGGCTCGATGGCGTCGCCACAATGCGCCGCCCAATCAGCGCCAGCGCCTCGGCCACGCCGGTGCGCAGCGTGGCACGGGTGATGACGTTGGGCATGGTGATGCCAAGCTTGGTCAGCGTCAGCGCGCCCTCCGGGTTGAGTCCGGTCATCACAACGCGGGTGCCCAGCAGTTGCGCGGCGTCCACGGTTTTCATCAAATGCCGGGCCACAGCGGTGTCAAAGACGGGGACGCCGGTGACGTCAATCACGGTCACGCTGGCTTCGTAGCGGGTGATGGCCTCGAGCAGATTTTCGGTGAACTTGCGCGCGCGGGCCGTGTCAATGACGCCCACCAGGGGCAGCAGCAAGACCCGGTCCCAGAGTCGAATCACCGGCGTTGAAAGGTCGATCAGCGAGGCGCTTTGACCCAGGATGATGCGTTCACGGGTGGCGACAAAGGCCGAGAAGGTGATGAGGGTCAGTCGCCCGATCACATCCTCCACCGCCGAGAGGTTGATCTCCAGTTCGGTTGCTGACTTGATTTCCGCCCGGATCAGGGTCAGCGTGAGCACGCTCTTGAGGCTCATGACGTATTGCGCGGTTTCCGTGGGGGTGAACCCCGCCACGGCACGGCTGGCGCTGAACTCACTCATGATCAGTGCCAGCGGATGGGTCTCGGGGAAATTCCAGAGTCCCTGCGCCGGATAGTCGGTAAATATCTGAGCGACCTGTTCCAGTAACTGCGCCGTGTGCGCGCGCATTTCGCTGACGTTGAAGGTGTTGGGCAGTCGCTTGGACCAACTGCGCAGGATTTCAGCCGTCCATATCTCGAGAATTTCAGTGCGTTGCGTGCTTAGCAGCAGGTTCAGGGCTGCAAGGTGCTTGTGTGTGCTCACGAGAGAAATCCCTTCATGTTGACGACTGACGGGGCTGAGGTGGCGACGGCTTGCGCCAGTTCATGGCATGGCCAGCCAACGCCCCGTGCGTGACAGTCCAGGCGTTTGACCGCTCCCTCAGACAATATGGCCTTGGCGGGCTCAGGCCCGTCAGGCATCAGACAGAACATTTTCCCGGGCTTCATTGGCCAAACCAATTGGCCTGAACAGATGCGGCCCCGGTCCCAAAATTGGAACAACGCAGGCTCTGATCGGCTGATGCTAGTAGCAAAGTAGGCGCAATTGGATCAGCGTACGCGGCATCCTGAAAATTCTCCTTCCCACTACCGGTAAACCGGTAGCCGCTCTACCGGTTTACCGGTACGGGATTAGACGACGACACAACCGCGGCACTGTGCCGGTTCTTGGTCCGTGTGCGGTATCCACCCGGATTCGGGCGACTCGCGATGGCCGGTGAACGATGGACATTCACTCCGACCAGATCACCGGAACCTGATCACGCGAGCTTTCAAATCACATGGATTGGAGGCACCCAGGGAGCGGATGCGTGCCATTTCAATGCCGCTGTCACCGCTGTCTTTAAGAGGGCTCAAGCTTGCTGAAGTCTCGGCCGTGGAACTGACGTTCGCGGGCCAAGTCCACCTTCACACCAGAACCCCTCAGCAGTTGTTCCCAGTTCAAGGAAAGCATCAGACCATCTCGTCAATATTTTTGCCCAATTTGGACGGGTCTGTCGTTGTGCTATTGGTTGTGGCGGCAGACGGGTGCTTCAAGGCATAGATGGCCGCCTCTTCGGCTGAAACCACGCCATCTTGGTTGGTGTCGGCTGCGGCATAGGTGGTGGAAGAACCGCTCACGCCACCCGATTTTCCCGCTCCACCTGGGCCTGCGGGGCCACCCGCACCGCCAGGACCACCCGCACCGCGAGGGCCACCCTGCGCCCCGCCAGACGGAGGTTTCACCTTGCCATTCTGGATGGCGGCTTCAAGGTCGGATTTGGTAAAGCTGCCAGTTCCCTTGGTATCGATGGCGTCGTACATCTTTGTGGCATCGGCACTGGACATACCTTTGCTGGTCAGTGCTGCAACAAATTGATCCTTGGTAACTTTGCCGGTGTTGGTGGGGTCGAGGTCGCTCATCATCTTGGAGGCCATCATGGATGCCATCTTGGCTGGATCGAAACCGCCGGAGCCGCCCCTTACAACGGGATTCATCGATAAAGACATACCAACTCCTTGAATCGTTGGGCGCCTCAAATACGGGGACCCCTGCCATTGTTAACGGCAGTTCGGGTGCCCCGATGAAGGCCCCCCGATGTAAAGCGGTGTAAAACCTGCACACCAGCCGGTCAAGCGCTTGACGAAAACGTCGGTTCGGTCGGTGTCAAGGCAACGCTGCTCTGCTCACGCGGCCATTTCAAGGACAAAGGTATCGGCCAGTTTCGCATGGTCGATGATGATTTCGATCAGCCGGGAAAGGCGAAATGGCTTGACCATGTACGCATTGGCACCCACACGCCTGGCCTCGTCGAAATCCTTCCCGTCATTCAGACCCGAGAGCAAGACCACAAAGGTGTTCTTCAAATCGACGTCTGTCTTGATCCACTCACAGACCTGAAATCCATTCAGCGTCCCGGGCATCATGATGTCGAGCAGCACAACGATCGGCTTGTGCTCTTTGATGGCTTTCAAGGCGGCAATCCCATTGGTTGCCTCCAATACTTTGTGCGTCGGGCGCCTTAGCGCGATTGAAAGCATCCTGCGGGCATCGTCCTGATCGTCAACAACTAAAATCTTCTCCATATTTTCAGTCTAACCCAACCGAGCGCGACGCGCTGGGGGGCGCGGTCGCCAGACCACCGTGGCGAACGAGGCGGGGCCACGGCCGGCAAACCAGTCAGCCTTCACCCCGATTTACAGCCCCGTTGACGCGCTTGAGTTCCCACTGTTTCACCAGCGCGTAGATCGCCGGGATCACCGCCAGCGTCAGCACGGTGGACGAGATCATGCCGCCCACCATGGGCGCGGCGATGCGGCTCATCACTTCGGAGCCCGTGCCCGTGCCCCACAGGATGGGCAGCAGGCCCGCCATGATGGCCACCACGGTCATGACCTTGGGCCGCACGCGTTCCACCGCGCCCTCCATCACCGCGGCGTACAGGTCGTTGGCATCGGGTTGGCGACCTGCTTCCTGGCACTTCAGCTTGACCGACTCCCAGGCGTGGTCCAGGTAAATCAGCATCACCACGCCGGTCTCGGCGGCGACGCCGGCCAGGGCGATGAAGCCCACGGCCACGGCGACCGACAGGTTGTAGTCCAGCGCCCACAGCAACCAGACCCCGCCCACCAGCGAGAACGGCACGGACAGCATGACGATCAGCGTCTCGGTCAGGCGACCGAAGTTCAGGTAGAGCAGCAGGAAGATGGTGAGCAGCGTCACCGGCAGCACCAGCTTCATCTTCTCCAGCGCGCGTTCCATGTACTCGAACTGCCCGCTCCAGCTGATGTAGTAACCCGGCGGGAACACCACCTGATCGGCTACTGCGCGGCGGGCGTCGGCCACATAGCCGCCGATGTCGCGGCCCCGGATGTCGACAAAGATGTAGGCCGATAGCAGGGCGTTTTCCGTGCGTATGCCCGGCGTGCCCTTGGCCAGTTCCACATTCGCCACCTGGCCCAGCGGGATCATGCCGCCGTCCATGGTGGGGATCAGCACTTCGCTGGCGATCTGTTGCGGATTGGCGCGCAGTTCGCGCGGGTAGCGCACCTGCACGCCGAAGCGCTCGCGCCCCTCCACCGTGGTGGTGACGGTCTCGCCGCCCAGGGCCGTGCCGACCACGTCCATGAGTTCACCGGGATTGAGTCCATAGCGTGCCAGCTGAGCACGGTCCGGCTCGATGTTCAGGTAGAAGCCGCCGGTGATGCGCTCGGAGAATGCCGAGGTGGTGCCCGGCACCTTCTTCACCACGCCCTCGATCTGCAACGCCAGCCGCTCCATCTCGACCAGGTCCTTGCCGAAGACCTTGATGCCGATGGGCGTGCGTATGCCGGTGGACAGCATGTCGATGCGCGCCTTGATCGGCATGGTCCAGGAGTTCGCCACACCCGGGAACTGCAGGGCTTTGTCCAGTTCGGCGACGAGCTTGTCCGTGGTCAGGCCGGGCCGCCACTCGCTCTCGGGCTTGAGGTTGATGAGGGTCTCGAACATCTCGGTGGGCGCCGGATCTGTGGCGGTGTTGGCGCGGCCCGCCTTGCCGTAGACCGAAGCCACTTCGGGGAAGCTCTTGATGATCTTGTTCTGCGTCTGCAGCAGCTCGGCCGCCTTGGTGATCGACATGCCGGGCAGGGATGTTGGCATGTAGAACAGCGTGCCCTCGTTCAGCGTGGGCATGAATTCGCTGCCGAGCTGCGAGGCCGGGTACAGGGAGACGCCCAGCGCGGCCATGGCCAGCACGATGGTGAGCTTCTTCCAATGCATGACGCCGGCGATGATGGGGCGATAGACCCAGATCAGGAAGCGGTTCACTGGGTTGCGCTCTTCGGCCATGATTTTGCCGCGCACGAACAGCAGCATCAGCACCGGCACCAGGGTCACCGACAGCATGGCGGCCGCCGCCATGGAGAAGGTCTTGGTATAGGCCAGGGGCGAGAACAAGCGACCTTCCTGCGACTGCAGCGTGAACACCGGCAGGAAGGACACGGTGATGATGAGCAGCGAGAAGAACAGCGCGGGACCCACTTCCTTGCACGCCGCCATCACGGCGTCAAAACGCTCTTGCTGCGTGTGTTCCGGCTTCAATCGCGCCAGGTGCTTGTGCGCGTTCTCGATCATCACGATGGCCGCGTCCACCATGGCGCCGACCGCAATGGCGATGCCGCCCAGGCTCATCAGGTTCGAATTCATGCCCAGCGCATGCATGGCGATGAAGGCCATGAGCACGCCCACCGGCAGCATCAGGATGGCGACCAGGGCGCTGCGCACATGCATCAGGAAGATCACGCAGACTGCGGCGACGATCAGGCTTTCTTCCAGCAGTGTGCGCTTCAATGTCGCGATGGCGCGGTAGATGAGTTCGGAGCGGTCGTACACCGCCTGAATCGTCACGCCCGCGGGCAGCCCCGATGAGATCTCCTGCACCTTGGCCTTGAGCTCCTGTATCACTTCCAGCGCGTTCGCGCCGTAGCGCGCCATGGCCACG
>CAIKVZ010000025.1 GCA_903830985.1 uncultured beta proteobacterium | reverse complement strand
GCCTCCCAGGCCAGGCGGTGCACGGCGTCCAGCACGTTCTTGGCCACCTCAGCGCCCCAGGTGGCGTGCGGCAGACTGCACTCCAGAATGAGCTTGGCGGTCTTCTCCGTGAAGTCCCCCTTGATCAGCGTGGCCGCCAGCAGGCTGCGTGCCATGAGGCGGGCGCGGCGCGGCGAGATGCGCACCTTGGCGCTGTTGAGCGCCGTCACGGCCGTGGTCACGTAATGCAGGACGGGGGTGGGGCAAGCCTCGATCTGCTCGACAAACAGGCGCCGGCATTCCTGCACCCGGTCGCCCAGGCGCGGGTTCTCGCGCGCCAGCTTGCCTTCGCCCGCGGGCGAGGTCACGGCTGCGCGCTCTTCCTCGTTCAGGTCATCCCAGTCCACGGCACGCACAAAGAGCGCGAAGCGGTCGGCCAGCGCCGGGTCCAGCGGTTCGCTTCCGGTGTAGCTCTCCATGTCCGATTGGTCGCTGGCCGCGGGGTTCATTGCGGCCCAGCGGTAGCGCAGCTTGCTCAGCGCGATGCCCTGCACCCGCCGCTCGTGGATCAGCGAGAACAGACGGTTCTGGTGTTCGGGCTTGCAGCGGCTGATCTCGTCGATCAGCACCGACTCCGCGCTCCACACCGTGGCAGGGGTCTCCAGAAAGCGCACGCTGGCATTGGCCGCGTCCGGGTAGGGAAATCCCACCAGGTCGTCGAAGGAGATCAGGCTGGCGTTGTAGTGCCGGTGTTCCAGGCCCAGCGCCTCGGACAGCGAATTGAGCAGAAAGGTCTTGCCGGTGCCGGAGCGGCCGATCAGCAGCATCGGGTCTTCGGTGACCAGCGCGGCCAGGATCACCGGTTCGTAGTGGTCGAAGCCATAGACACCGAGTTCGGGCAGATGGGGCAGGGGCTTGGCGCTCATGAACACTCCCCAACTGCTACCGGACGCTGCAGCGATTCAAGCTGAGGCCGAAGCAGGAAGTGAAGAGCCGTGATCAGCAGGATCTGCTGGATGCGGGTGGGCGCGCTCAAAGGCGCGGGGGCGGTTGCATGGTGAGCCATGTGCTTTCTCCTGTTTAGCCGCGTTCGACGAGTCGTCGGGGGCAGCAATCTGGAACAAATCCCCCCAGCCGTTTCTCCCGCGAGGGAAGGCAGGCCATGCCTTGGGTGATCAGAAAAATGGAGGGCTATAAATGCAAAAACCCTCCAAGGGGAGGGTTGACGCTGCCGGCTTGGTTGCCCCATGAGGGCCACATCTGCTTTATGCAAACCACCTTGCCCCGGGGGCAGGTTGGTGTGGGCGTCAACCCAACTCTTGATGACGGATGAAGTATACGCCGTTGGCATTTACCTCAGCATCGACCTCCAATTCATGGGCTCCAGTCCCTCGCATACCGGACCCAATCAACGGACCGGATTCGGCCCAACAGCTCTTCGTCGTTCGGGATGCCGAACTGCGGTTGCCACCAGACGAGCAGGGCGGAGGAAAACGCTTCGCCGTGATCGCGCGCCGTCTTTTGCGACGTGAACTCGGCAAACGTGGTGACTTGCGGCATCATCTCCCAGCGCATGCGACCGTGGTGCGCATAGCGAGGGTCGGTCGGTGCCGACTTGATGCCACGCAGAATATTTGCTGGGATGACGACCGGCTCACTGTGGAAGTCGTTGTCCCATTTCCTGGCCGCGGCCAAGGCGCTCGTCACCTTCAATTCAGGGGCACGCGGCAGGCCGCAAAGCATGCCGGCATAGGTCGGACGTTGCTCGAGGCGCGTGACGTGGATTTCGCGGCCATCGGGCAGGCTGAATCCCCAAGCCAGCGGCATCACCTCGGGCGACTGCGGGCCTTCACCCAGGTCTGTGAAGGGGAAGTGTTCGGTCAGGGTCATGGGCGAGCCTTATTGTTGGTGGGCGCAGTTGCTTCAGCGCTGGCGAATTCGGTCCAACAGGGACTGCGCCTGCGACAGGTCGGTGACTGCCTCAGTTGTTGACCCGCTGTCGGCTTCGGCCAGGCAGAAG
>CAIKVZ010000024.1 GCA_903830985.1 uncultured beta proteobacterium | reverse complement strand
GCCATACCAAACAAAGAAGGCCCGGTGTTTGTCGGTCCAAAGGGCGCGCTCAGCACTGCGGCCATGTCCGAATTACTCAAGGGCATGCGGCCCGGCTACACGGTGCATGGCTTCCGAAGCTCATTCAGGGACTGGTCCAGCGAGTCTACAAACTACGCCCGCGAGGTCGTGGAAATGTCATTGGCCCACAGTATCGGAAACGCCGTCGAGGCAGCCTACCGCAGAGGGGATTTATTCAAAAAGAGAACTCAACTCATGAATGCATGGGAGAGTTTTTGCAACAAAGAATTTCTCAACGGCGGCAACGCGCTTTTCACAGTCGTTCCGCTGCACGCCAAGCCGAAGGCCGCCTGAAAGCCGCAACAGTCGCGGCTGTTGCACCAACAGTCGAACAGTCACCAACAGTCGAAAGGAGAAACCATGTTCAACATCACCGCATGGGCCGAAGCCCAAACAAAAGCCATCTCCCGCATGGCGCCGGCCGCCGGGCGCGATCTGGCCAACAAGTTGCAGTCCGATCCGTTCACCACTTACGCCGACGCCACAGCGCGCGCCACGGAATGGGTTTTGGCTGCCTTGGAGCGCAGGTCCGAGCGCGCAGCTACTCTGGCAGGCGAACTGGAGCGCCTGGAGCGTGCGGAGCGGTTCCAAGGGCGCTTGGAGCGCCTGCAACGCGAGTTGCACAGGTAGGAGCCGCCATGAGTCATGAGGAAGGCCCGTTGGGCCCGCGCGCAGGCGTTGAGGCGCCGGTGTGGGTGCAGGCGTCGGCCTGGGTCATACGACGGAGTAAGGTGGCGCCTTGCATAGTCAACAGCGGTGACGGTGACGAGCCCGTGACGGAATACCGCACCCAATCAGGCCAGCCGGTGACTACCGAACCGGAGGAACTGAACACGGTGGAGGGCCGCCGGCTGCGCCGTCTCATGCTGGCGGATAGGGCCACTTATCGCAAGGCCGCGCAGCGCGCGGTCAAGCCGGGCGTAGTGGTCAGGTGGTACGGCCGCATTCCCGAAGGCGAGCCGGTGACATTCCAGCCCGAGATTAGCCAGGGCGGCGAGTCGTGGGCCGGGCGGCTATCGAAGAAGCGCGCGGCAGCCGCAAAGAAGAAGGCTCATCCAAAGTTGGAACATCGAGTTTCCGAGGTGGCTAAAGTGCTGGCGAAACACCCGACGTGGAGCGCGCAGCGCATCGCGGACAAAACCGGAATTCCGCTTTCTACCGTGTCGCGCATTAAGAAATTCCTCACCAGCAAAATTAAATAAAAGGCTTCCGAGTACCCAGAAAAATAATCGACCCAAGGCGCTGAAAGGCGCAGTTACTTGGAGTCGAAATGCCAGCGAAAGTATCGGACGAACTGCTGAACTCGCAGTTGTCACCGGAGGATTTGAAGCGCTGCCTCAGGCTTGCTTCTACAGCACTTGAATGCCTGCTGACGACCGGCCTGCTGCCCACGCCGGTCATGTTGAACCGTCGAGTTCGTCGCTGGCCACGCCACGAAATCGAACAGGTTTTGGAGGCTCGGAACTGCGGCCTGACAGACGACGAGGTTCGTTTGGTGGTAAGAAATCTACTAGCCGCCCGTGCTGCCCGCGCCGCAGAGCTGCGTGGGGTGAGTCATGTCTAGGCCGCCAAGGATGCCTCTTGGTGGTGCCGGTATGACCTGCGGCGCCACCAAGAGTTCCCATTTCCAACAGTCAGAGCCTGCTTTCCAAACCGACCCCAACCAAATTGTATCGCCGCTTGAAGAAAAAGTCTTACTCGCCAAAGCAATAGCAACGTGTCGCGCCCGGCTGGCGCTGGCCGGTGGTGCGGTACTCACTGAATTGATAGATGGCAGTCTGTTGGCCAGCGCCGGCGGGTTTTCCCGTCATTTCGTTGATGTGTCAGACCTGCAAGATTTCTTGCGTCAGGTTGAGGGCCGCAAATCATGAGCGCCTTCAACCGCGAAAACCTGCCGGACGCAATTTCCTACTTCGAGGCCGAGGGCTTGACCCTGGTCGGTAAAGGCAAATGGCGCACCACAGAATGCAAATTTCATGGCGGCAGCGACTCCATGCGGGTCAACATCGCCACTGGCGCCTGGGTCTGCATGTCCTGCAACGCCAAGGGAGGGGACGTGCTGGCGCACTTCATGGCCGAACACGGCCTGGACTTCATCACCGCCGCCAAATTGCTGGGCG
>CAIKVZ010000023.1 GCA_903830985.1 uncultured beta proteobacterium | reverse complement strand
TGCCGCGCCTGCAACCACCGCAAGAGCCATCGCACACCCGAGCAGGCCAAGATGCCGTTGCTCTACACGCCCTACGTTCCCAGCCTGTGGGAAGACTTCATCCTGCGCAACCGGCGCATCCTGGCCGACCAGATGGAGTTCTTGATGGCACACGTGCCGAAGTCTTCGCGGCTGGTCGCCTGAGCCTGTTGGCCTGAGCTGAGCAGCGCCCGGACCTGCCAGACACCCGCAGCACCATGCCGACACCCCAGCGCCCGGCGCTTGACCGCCTGCAGTCGTTCGGCCTGTCCTGGCCCCTGCTGGTGGCAGTGACGGTCTGCATCGGATTCCTGTTGGGCTCGACTACTCAAACTCTGGGCGACCCCGATACCTATCTGCATCTGACCACCGGGCATTGGATACTGCAGCATCGAAGCGTGCCCGTCGTTGACCTCTTTTCCTACCCGATGGCCGGTGCACCGTGGATCGCGCACGAATGGCTGGCGCAATGCCTGATGGCAGTAGCCTACGATCTGTGCGGCTGGACCGGGTTGGTTCTTCTGGCCGTCGGCGCATTCGCGCTGACGCTGGCCTGTCTGCTGCGTTTCATGCTCGGCACCATGCCCGCCATCTATGCCCTGCTGTTTTGTGCGCTGGCATCGTCGGCGCTGGCGCCGCACCTGCTGGCGCGGCCCCACGTGCTGGCTTGGCCGATTCTTGCGCTTTGGGCCGGCAGCCTAATCAAGGCCAGCGAGAGAAAGCGACCGCCGCCCTGGCATCTGGCGGGCCTGATGGTGTTATGGGCCAACCTGCATGGCAGTTTCACGCTCGGGCTGGTGCTGGTCATGGCCGTCGCGTTGGAAGTGGCGACCGGCAGCCCCCCGGCGGAGCGCTGGAAGACACTCAAGCCCTGGTGTGCCTTCTTCTGCCTTTCAGTGCTGGCGGCCATGATCACGCCTGCGGGTTGGCGGGGGCTGTGGTTCACTTTTCATGTGGTGAACCTGAAACATCTGGACGTCATCGGCGAATGGATGCCGACCTCGTTTGCCGCCTTCAATCCTCTCGAACTGTGGCTGCTGGTATTGCTGTGGCTGTCCATGTGCGGCTATCTGCGCCTGCCTCTGGTCCGGTTGCTGTTGCTCATGGGACTGCTGCATCAGGCCCTCGCGCATGGTCGTTATCTCTCCATCTTTGGCATGTTGACACCCTTGTTGATCGCCACTTCATTCGCAGCGCAGTATCGGGGACGCTCGGAGGACCGGCGGGATGTGTCGGCGCTCGATGACTTCTTTGATGTCCTGGCCGCGCCCGCCCGGCGGGTGATGGTTGCAGCTGCCGTTCTTCTGGTGCTGCTGACGGGCCTTGCGGTGCATGGAACCGGGCAGCACCGGCCGGAGGCTTCGATATCACCGCGTGCTGCCCTGCAGGCCGCGTTGGACGCCGGCGCCAAAGGCCACGTCCTGAATCAGTACAGCTTTGGCGGCTACCTGATCGATCGCGGGATTCCGGTCTTTATCGACGGGCGTGCCGACCTGTATGGCGACCGGCACATGGGGGCCTATCTCGATGGGGTGGA
>CAIKVZ010000022.1 GCA_903830985.1 uncultured beta proteobacterium | reverse complement strand
GTTGTCGGCACCCAGGTGATCCAGCTTGAGCAGGATGTGGTCCTTGTTCGGGCCGCAGCCGCGACCTTCCTTGATTTCCTGGTCCATGCAGCGCGATACGAAATCGCGTGGCGCCAGATCCTTCAGAGTGGGCGCATAGCGCTCCATGAAGCGCTCGCCGGTGTTGTTCAGCAAAATCGCGCCTTCGCCGCGGCAGCCTTCGGTCAGCAGCACGCCGGCGCCATGCACGCCGGTGGGGTGGAATTGCCAGAACTCCATGTCCTGCAGCGGAATGCCGGCACGTGCCGCCATGCCCAGGCCGTCACCGGTGTTGATGAAGGCGTTGGTGGAGGCTGCGAAAATCCGGCCCGCGCCGCCGGTGGCGAGCAGCACGGTCTTGGCCTCGAGCACGTAGACGTCGCCGGTTTCCATCTCGAGAGCGGTCACGCCGACGACGTCACCTTCGTCGTCACGCACCAGGTCCAGCGCCATCCACTCGACGAAGAAGTTGGTCTTGGCCTTGACGTTTTGCTGGTACAGCGTGTGCAGCATGGCGTGGCCCGTGCGGTCAGCCGCAGCGCAGGCGCGTTCCACGGCCTTTTCTCCGTAGTTGGCGGTGAGGCCGCCAAACGGACGCTGGTAAATTGTGCCGTCGTGATTGCGGTCGAAGGGCATGCCCATGTGTTCCAGGTCGTACACGGCATTGCCGGCTTCGCGGCACATGAATTCGATGGCGTCCTGATCGCCCAGCCAGTCCGACCCCTTGATGGTGTCGTAAAAGTGGTAGTGCCAGTTGTCTTCGTTCATGTTGCCCAGCGAGGCGCCGATACCGCCTTGCGCTGCCACGGTGTGCGAGCGCGTCGGGAACACCTTGGACAGCACGGCGACGTTGAGTCCGGCGCGCGCCAGTTGCAGGGAAGCGCGCATGCCGGAGCCTCCGGCCCCCACGATGACGACGTCGAATTTGCGTTTGCTAACGGTATAAGCCACGGTTTACAGCCTCCAGAGAACTTGAATGGCCCAGCCCGCGCAGGTGACGAGCCAGACGATTGCGAAAACTTCCAGCGCCAGGCGCACGGATACGGGTTTGATGTAGTCCATCCAGATGTCACGCATGCCGATCCAGACGTGGAGCAACATGGCCAGGATGATGCTGAAGGTCAGCGCCTTCATCCACTGGCTGGAGAAAATGCCAGCCCATTTTTCGTAGCCCATCGGGCCCTTGTTGAGGAGGACCTGACCCAGCACCAGCAGGGTGAAGAGCGCCATCAGCGCGGCGGTGACGCGTTGCGCCAGCCAATCGCGCATTCCGTAATGGGCGCCGGTCACGACGCGCTTGGATCCGTGGTTCACAGACATGTTTGTATTTCCTGGAAGGTTTAACGGATCAGTCCAGTCAGTTAAATCTGACGGACTGAGTGTTTCAGTAGAGACCGAAGAGCTTGGCGCCGAGCACGGCGGTCAGGCCCAGACTCAGCACCAGCGTCACGACGGACGATGAATGGCCGAATTCCTTGGTAACCGAGTGAGTGGCGTCCATGTACAGGTGGCGAAGGCCGGCGATGAAGTGGTGCAGATAGGCCCAGATGACACCCAGCGCCAGCAGCTTCCAGATCGGCCCGGGCAGGTACAGCATGCCGTTGCTGAACGCGCTGGTGAATTTGGCAAACGAGTATTCGGACGAAATCGAGGTGTCAAACATCCAGATGATGAAGGGCATCAACAGGAACAGGATGAGGCCGCTGATGCGGTGCATGCCGGAGACGATGGAAGCCAGCGGCCAATGGTAGCCGGGAAGATCCTTGAAGGCGTTGATGTTGCGGAATTCGGGTCGTTTCGATTTGGACAAAGGTGTGCTTGCGCTCATGTAGGGACTTTCTAGGGGTGACGCCAATTGTTATTCAACCGCACCAAACTGACAGCACGGTTTCATCTCAGCTCAGCGCGTTCAGGTAGTGGTGACTGTCAGTACGGTACAAACCACGGCGCAGTTCCATGGGTACATCATTGTAGGTGTGGGCCACGCGCTCTACGCTCAGTAGGGGTGTTTGCGACGTGACTTTAAGCCATGCGCATTGCTCCCCATCGGGCAGCACGGCGCGAATTTTTTCTTCAGCACGCACCATGCGCACGCCGAACTCGGTTTCGAACAGCGCATACATGGGGCCGTGGTAGTCGGCAAGGCGCTCCGCGGTCAGACCCTTGAACGGCGTGGCCGGCAACCAGAGGTCTTCCAGAATCGTCGGAACACCGCCAAAGGAGAGCACGCGGCGCACCTGCAGCACCGAATCGCCGGCGCGCAGGCCCAGCGCGCGCGCGATGTCGGCACTGGCGCGCACCCGTTTGCAGTCGATGATGCTGCGCTGCGTTGGTCCCTCGCTGCTGGCTTCGCCGCTGTCGGGAACGAGTTTGAGGAATCGGTATTGCACGTGCTGCGCCGAATGGGTGGCAACGAAAGTGCCCTTGCCCTGACGGCGCACCAACAGGTTTTCGGCGGCGAGTTCGTCAATCGCCTTGCGCACCGTCCCCTGACTCACGCGAAAGCGCGCTGCCAGTTCGTTTTCGCTCGGAATGACCTCACCCGGCTTCCATTCACCCGCTTGCAGGCTTTGCAGGATCAGGATCTTGATCTGCTGGTACAGCGGACTGAAGGCCGGTGTGCCCATGCCCGGGACGTCCCCGGCGGGGCCGATACTGTCGTTCATGCTGGTCGGGATATGGGCCATGGTTTCGGATGTCTCGCTCGCTTTTCCAGTTGTCGGCACGGCGAAAGGCTGGCCATGCTGGATATTGTAGTAGTCGACATCATATCTTATATAAGACATAAGACAAATTGACGAGTGACCTGGTTTCGGTTTAGACTCCACAGTTGTTTCAATCCACTTTAATCGGAGTTCCTACCATGAGCAAAAAGCCCGTCCGTGTTGCCGTTACCGGTGCAGCTGGTCAAATCGGTTACGCATTGTTGTTTCGCATCGCGTCTGGTGAGATGCTCGGCAAGGATCAGCCGGTGATCCTGCAATTGCTGGAAATCCCCGACGAAAAGGCTCAAAACGCGCTCAAGGGCGTGATGATGGAACTGGAAGACTGCGCGTTCCCGCTGCTGGCCGGCATGGAAGCGCACAGCGACCCGATGACCGCCTTCAAGGACACCGATTACGCCCTGCTTGTGGGTGCGCGTCCACGTGGCCCTGGCATGGAGCGCGCCGACCTGCTGGCCGCCAATGCAACCATCTTCACGGCACAGGGCAAGGCGCTCAACGCCGTGGCCAGCCGCAATGTGCGCGTGCTGGTGGTGGGCAACCCCGCCAACACCAACGCCTACATCGCCATGAAGTCGGCGCCCGATCTTCCCGCAAAGAACTTCACCGCCATGCTGCGCCTGGACCACAACCGCGCTCTGTCGCAACTGGCCGCCAAGACCGGCAAGCCTGTGGCTTCGATCCAGAAGCTGGCCGTGTGGGGCAACCATTCGCCCACCATGTACGCCGACTACCGTTTCGCCACCATTGACGGTGCATCGGTCAAGGACATGATCAACGACCAGGACTGGAACGCCAACACCTTTCTGCCCACCGTGGGCAAGCGTGGTGCCGCCATCATTGCAGCACGCGGCGTGTCGTCTGCAGCCTCCGCTGCGAATGCAGCCATTGACCACATGCACGACTGGGCCCTGGGCACCAACGGCGGCTGGGTCACGATGGGTGTGCCAAGCAATGGCGAATACGGCATCCCCAAGGAAGTCATGTTCGGCTACCCGGTCACCTGCGAAGGTGGCGAATACAAGCTGGTTGAAGGCCTGACGATTGACGCCTTCTCGCAGTCTTGCATCGACAAGACGCTGGCGGAGTTGCAAGGCGAACAAGACGGCGTCAAGCACCTGCTGTAAGCCTGCTGCGCAACTTGGGGGCGTCGTTGCGGGTCCTGTCGGCCAATCCTCATGCACGTCAAGTGCATTCCGGTTTGCCGCCACCCGCGCCTAGCCCGCAAGTTGCTCGCTACGGCCTTGGCGTCCTTGGCTAAACGATGAGACCGCCACGCCAATGCCAGTCAATGACGCCGCCTCGACAATGAATAATCCTCGCGAAATTTTGCTCGGGTCGCAGGCCGTTTCCGGCGTACTGCCGGTCTGCGACCATTACAGCGGCGTGGAAGCGCGCATGCGCAAGAGCCTGCAGTTGCAGGCCGAGATGATTCAGGAGTTCGGCGCCTGCGTGTTTGACGTGACGCTGGACTGTGAGGACGGCGCCCCCATCGGTGGCGAACACGAACATGCGCACATGGTGGCGTCGCTGGCCTTGCACGCTCAGTTGACGGCCAGGGCTGCGCGTTCGACTTCCAAATTGATCACGCCGCGTGTGGCGGTGCGGGTGCACCCGGTGCAGCATCCGGCCTTTGGCGCCGATGTCGAGACCATTGTTTCGCACGCCGGCGCGGCCCTGTCCCATTTGATGATTCCAAAGGTCGAGTCGGTCGCCGACGTGGACCTCGCCGCGCGCGCCGTGGACCGCGCCAGCGCCATCCGCAAGTCGCCTTTGCCCCTGCACGTGCTGATCGAATCGCCGGCGGCGGTGCACCAAGCTTTCGACATTGCCGCCCATCCGCGCGTGCAGTCGCTGAGCTTTGGCTTGATGGATTTTGTATCAGCCCATGGCGGCGCCATTCCGTCTTCGGGGATGAGCGTGCAGGGCCAGTTTTCGCATCCGCTGGTGCTGCGCGCCAAGCTGGCGATTGCCAGCGCCTGCCATGCCCATGGCAAGGTGCCGTCGCACTGTGTGGTGACTGAATTTTCCGACACGGCCCGGTTGCAGGAGGCGGCGCACCGCGCGGCCACCGAGCTGGGTTACACCCGTATGTGGAGCATCCACCCGGAGCAGATCCGGCCCATATTGGCCGCCTTCGCGCCGGACCGCAGCGAAGTGGAGCGTGCTGCGAACATCATCTATGCCGCAGCCTTGGTGGATTGGGCACCGATCTCCGTGGGCGGGCAGTTGCACGACCGTGCCAGTTACCGTTATTACTGGCAGCTACTGGAACGCGCACAGCAAACCGGTCTATGCTTGCCGGCGGAGGTGCAGCAGTACTTTGCGCCTCATCCCATTGACCTGCAGGAGAATCCATGAAGAACCTCGTTACCGCATTGCTGATCGTTCTCGCACCGGCACTGGTGCTGGCACAGACTGAAACCAAGACCAGCGAAGCCAAGCCCAAGGCCAAGCCCAGCGCGAGTCGTGCCGAGATCAAGGCCAAGGCCAAGGATCTGGCCGTGGCCGTCGATGCAGCCGAAGATGCCCTGACCCCAGCGGAACTTGCCATTGCGGAGCGTGTGCACCTGGGGCGTTTGCCCTGCGAGCTGGGTAATTTCGTGACGCTGGTGGCCGACACCAAGGCGCCGGGCTATTTCAACGTGCAAATGAGCAACGCGAAGATGCCGGCCGTGCAGGCCAAGGCGCTGAAGTTCCGCATGTTCCCGGTGGTGACTTCCACCGGCGCGATCCGTCTGGAAGACCACAAGACCGGCGCGGTCTGGCTGCAACTGGCCAACAAGTCGATGTTGATGAACCACAAGCTGGGCAAGCGCCTGGCGGATGAATGCATGAGCCCGGTTCAGCTGGCTGTGGCTGAGGGTTTGAAGCTCCATCCCGCGGCCAGCATCCTCGAGCCAGCCCCCGCAGTGGCGCGACCCTGATTTTTTTTGATTTTGTTAACC
The DNA here is from genome assembly GCA_903830985.1 of uncultured beta proteobacterium. Taxonomy (GTDB): domain Bacteria; phylum Pseudomonadota; class Gammaproteobacteria; order Burkholderiales; family Burkholderiaceae_C; genus CAIKVZ01. Next base: position 602 of record CAIKVZ010000022.1, on the reverse strand, counting down.
GGAGTAGAAAATGTTGCAAGCCTACCGTGCCCACGTTGCCGAACGCGCCGCCCTCGGCATTCCCCCGCTGCCCCTGTCTGCCAAGCAGACCGGTGAGCTGATCGAACTCCTCAAGAGCCCACCCGCGGGGGAAGAAGCCACGCTGGTGGACCTGATCACGCACCGCGTTCCCGCGGGCGTGGACGATGCCGCCAAGGTGAAGGCCTCTTACCTGGCGGCCGTGGCGCACGGCACGGAAAAGTGCCCGCTGATCACACGCCAGCGCGCCACGCAATTGCTGGGCACCATGCTGGGCGGTTACAACATCAGTCCCCTGATCGATCTGCTCGACGACGCAGCCGTCTCGGCCGAAGCGGCAGAAGGTCTGAAGAAGACGCTGCTGATGTTCGACCAGTTTCACGACGTGAAGGAAAAGGCCGACAAGGGCAATGCCAATGCCCGCGCCGTGCTGCAAAGCTGGGCCGATGCCGAGTGGTTCACCAGCCGCCCCGAAGTGCCTGCGTCGATCCAGCTGACGGTGTTCAAGGTGGCCGGTGAAATCAATACCGACGACCTGTCACCTGCACCCGACGCCTTCAGCCGCCCCGACATCCCGATGCACG
>CAIKVZ010000021.1 GCA_903830985.1 uncultured beta proteobacterium | reverse complement strand
TCGCTGGGCGGCAATGCGCTGCTGCGCTGGGCCGAAGAGATGGGGCATCGGGCCGCCAGCGTGGTGCGGGCCGTGGCCGCCGTGAGCGCGCCAGTGGACCTGCATGCCAGCGGACGTGCCATCGGGCGCGGCTTCAACCGCCTTGTCTACACCCGCATGTTCCTGCGCAGCATGAAGCCGCGCGCCCTGGCAAAATTGGCGCAATACCCGGGACTGTTCGACCGCGCAGCGCTGGAAGCAGCGCGCGATCTGTATGAATTCGACAACGTCTTCACGGCGCCGCTGCACGGCTTCAAAAGCGCCAACGACTACTGGACCCGGGCTTCGGCCAAACCGCAATTGCAGCGCATACGGATTCCGACGCTGCTCGCCAACGCCCGCAACGACCCTTTTGTTCCGGCGCAAAGTCTGCCGAATGACCGCGAAGTCAGCGCCTGCGTCACGCTCTGGCAGCCCGCGCATGGCGGCCATGTCGGCTTCCCGGCTGGGGGCTTTCCCGGCCATTTGCACACGCTGCCGGAGCAGGTCGGCGGCTGGTTGTCACTGCACCTCTGACCTCCCCGCTTCACATCGAGAACACCATGGATGACATCGTCAAAGCCGCCTTGGCCAAATGGCCCAATGTTCCGGACTGCTATGGCTGGCTGGCACTGGACGCGCGCGGCAGCTGGTACCTGCGCGACGATAGGGCACAGGCCGCAGGATCTTTTTGCGGCGGCACAGCCCAAAGCAAGGGCTCGCGGCTTGAGCATGAAAAACTCATAGCGTACATCGCCCGCAACTACGCCGCCGACGAACTGGGACAATGGTTTTTCCAGAACGGCCCGCAACGCGTCTACGTGGAACTGCAGGCCACGCCCTACATCTGGCGCATCGCTGCTGACTATTCCGTCCAGGCACACACCGGTGCGTCTGCCCGAACCCAGCGTTGCGTGCTCGACGAACTGGGACGCGTCTACCTGGAAACGGACCTGGGTTTTGGCCTGGTGCACACCCAGGACGTGATCGTCGCAGCCCAGGCCGTGGAGGACGGGCTGTGGGTGCCACAGGAGATCATGGCCAACGACCTGCCACAGCGTTTTGCTTACGTGCGGCGCCCGGAGAAAAGACCGGACAGTCTGCTGCCCTGAAACTACTTGGATGAAGCTACGGGTGCTGCAGCCTTGGGCTCGGCAAACTTGGCGCCACCGGCATTCGCCATGTAGACCACGGCGCGCCCTACTTCAATCTCATCGTAGACACCGCCGCCTTGGGCAGGCATGCTGTTCTTGCCCTTGAGCGCGGATTGCAGCAGCGCGGCATAACCCGTGGCGATGCGCGGCGCCCAGGCCGCGGCGTCACCAAATTTGGGCGAGCCCAGCGCACCTGCGGTATGGCAGGCGGTGCAGGATCCCTTGAACACTTCCTCGCCCGTGCGTGCCACGTGTGGCGTGTTGTCCTGCACCGTGACCGTACCCACCTTCTCGATGCGCTGCGCCACGGCGGCAGGCATGCTGGTGGCGTTGAGGGCCGCTGCGGGGCTTGTGTGCGAGACCACGTAGCCGACCAGGCCGGCGATGACCGCGACCGGCACCACAATGGCGAACAATCCGACCCGCAAGCTGCGTCCGAATTGGGCGTCGGAACCTGCGTCTGCTGCGTGCGCGTTGTTGCTCATGGCATCCTCAAAATGTGGGGGAAAGGCGGGGAAAAAGTGACCGCGGATTATAGCCGTGGGTATCGCCACGCGCGGCCCGGCTTGACTCTTGTCAACCAGTCACCAGGCACAGGAGTAGCATCAACCATTCAATACGGGTCGCCCCGCGCGACCAAGAAAGCCTTCATGACCAGCAAGAAAAGCGCAAAGATCACCCCAGCAGCCGAGCCTGCAGCAACGGCGGCGCTGCCCGCGCCCGCTGCAATGAATGCGCAGCACGCCCCCTTTTCCATCGTTGCCCTGGGGGCTTCAGCAGGTGGACTCGACGCGTTTGAGCAGTTCTTTCGCAACGTCCCGACCGATATCGGCATGGGCTTTGTGCTGGTGCCACACCTGGACCCGAGTCATGCCAGCCTGCTGACCGAAATTCTGCAACGCAGCACCACCATGCCCGTGGTCGAGGCACAGGAACAGATGGCAGTCGAACCCAACCATGTCTACGTCATCCCGCCGAATCGCGACATGGTGATCTTTCGCGGCCTTTTGCAACTCAGCGTGCCGGAGCAACCGCGCGGCCAGCGCATGCCGATCGACGCCTTCCTGCGTTCGCTCGCCGAAGACCAGGGCGAGCTCGCCCTGGGCATCATCCTGTCGGGCACCGGCACCGACGGCACGCTGGGGGCGCGCGCCATTCTTGGGGCAGGCGGAATCACGCTGGTGCAGGACCCCACCACCGCCAAGTTCGACGGCATGCCCAGCAGTGTCATCCAGGCCGGCTATGCCACCCACATCGTTGCGGTCGAGAAAATGCCCGCAGTCTTGCAGAGCAGCGCACGCGGACTGGCGGTAAAGCCCGAAGCGGTGCTGAGCGCCGCCGCTGCCAGCGGCATCAGCCGCATCTTGTTGCTGCTGCGCAGTGCCACGGGACACGACTTTTCACAGTACAAGAAAAGCACCATAGGCCGACGCATTGAGCGGCGCATGACGCAGCATGACGTCACCGACACCCAGGTCTATGCACGCTACCTGAAAGAGCATCCAGCGGAACTGCAAGTGCTGTTCAAGGAATTACTGATCAACGTCACGCGCTTCTTTCGGGACCCGGAGGCCTTCATCGCGCTCAAGCAGGACGCGCTGCCGTTGCTGCTCAAAGACAAGCCCGAAGGCTACGTCTTTCGCACCTGGGTGGCAGGTTGCGCCAGCGGCGAGGAGGCCTATTCCATCGCCATGTTGCTGCGCGAATACATGGACGACACGCAGCAGGAGTTCAAGGTTCAGCTGTATGCCACGGACCTGGACGATGACGCCATCGCCACCGCACGCAGCGGCGTCTATCCACCCAACATCGTGCAGGATGTGACGCCCGAACGGTTGCGGCGATTCTTCACGAAGGAAGACGCGGGCTACCGGGTCAAGAAGGAGATTCGCGAGATGGTGGTGTTCGCCGTCCAGAACGTCATCAAGGACCCGCCCTTCACACGACTGGACTTGCTGAGTTGCCGCAACCTGATGATCTACCTGGAACCGGAACTGCAGAACCGGTTGATTCCGGCCTTTCATTACGCGCTCAAACCCGGCGGCGTGCTGTTTCTCTCGCCCTCTGAAAGCATCGGCAACCACCCCGAGCTGTTTTCCGCGCAAAACCGCAAGTGGAAGCTTTACCGCGCCACGCACACGGGATCTTCCACGCGCGCCGTCCTGGCGAGCGGTCTGGCCTGGGCCGTGGACAGCAGCGCCGGGCCAAGCAAAGTCAGCGAGGACGGCACAAAAAAACCCAGGGAAAACAATATCGCCGAACTGACACGGCGCGTGCTGTTGCAGTCCTACGCGCCGGCCTCGATCGTGACCGACATGCAGGGCAACATCCGTTTTGTGCACGGCGACACCGGCCGCTACCTGCGCCCGGCACCGGGGCAGGCCACACTCAACATCGTCGACATGGCACGCGAGGGATTGCAGCCGGTGCTGCGCGCCGCCATCCATGCCGCAGCGCTTGGCAATCCGACACCAGGACGCGAGGTCTCGGTGCGCACCAACGGTGATTTTCACAGTGTCAGTTTTGCCGTGCGCGCGCTGACCGAAACCGAAGCCGGCGAGGACCTGCTGCTGGTGAGCTTTCAGGAAGTGGTGCACGCGCCCGGCAAAGCCGCTGTGCCCAAGCCGGTAAGAGGCAAGCGCGCCGCAGCATCAGCCGAGCAGCAGCGCAGCGAAGAACTGGAACGGGAACTGGGCTACACACGGGAGAACCTGCAGGCCACTATCGAAGAGCAGCAGGCGTCGAACGAAGAGCTGAAATCCACCAACGAAGAGTTGCAGTCGACCAACGAGGAACTGCAGTCGACCAATGAAGAGCTCGAGACCTCCAAGGAAGAACTGCAGTCGGTGAACGAGGAACTGATCACGGTGAACACCGAATTGCAGTCCAAGATCGAGCAACTTTCGAGCATGCAAAACGACATGAAGAACCTGCTCGACAACATCAACGTCGGCACCATTTTTCTCGACGGCCGCCTGCACATCCGGCGCTTCACGCGCGAGGCGGTGCGGGCCTATCGGCTGGCGCCGTCCGACGTGGGGCGCCCGCTGGCCGACATCAAATCCCATCTGGAAGGAGAGGACCTGTTGGCCGACGCGCAGCAGGTGCTGGACAACCTGGTGCCGGTGGCGCGCGAAGTGCGCGCCACGGACGGCACCTGTTTCCTGACGCGCGTGCAGCCCTACCGCACCGTGGATAACGTGATCGACGGTGTGGTGCTGACCTTCACCGACATCACCGAGCGCATCCTGGCCAACGCCGAACGGCAGGCGCGCGAGTTGGCGCAAGGCCTGGTCGACACCGTGCGTGAGCCCCTGGTCGTACTCGATGCCAAGCTGCGCGTGGTGTCGGCCAGCCGCT
>CAIKVZ010000020.1 GCA_903830985.1 uncultured beta proteobacterium | reverse complement strand
TTGCCTGCGCTCGTGTCCCCCGGGCCCGGCTTTGCCTGGCCCTCCTCCTTTACCTCGCTGCAACGACCACCCAACACCCGCGTGACGCCACGCCTGTGGAACTCGGCCAGGTGCACCAACACCGCTCGCGAGTTGCCACCAATGCGGGTGCCTGAGCTGTGTGCACCAACACCGCTGGCGGGCGGGACGGTGGGGCGCTCTGCGCAGTGAAGTAAAGGAGGAGCCGCAGGCCGTCAGGACGGCGGCGGGGGACATGAACGAAGCGGAGTGCCCCGGCGGCACGACCTACCTGCACAGCCTGCGCGCAGGCAATCCCCAGTAGCTCCGGCGTGTGGCTTTCAGTCTTTGACGTTGCAGCGTTCAGGGGTCGGTTGGAACGCGGTCGTCGGGAGGTCGCCTCCGCTCGTGTCCCCCGGGCCTGGCTTCGCCTGCCCCTCCTCCTTTACCTCGCTGCGACGACCACCCAACACCCGCGTGACGCCACGCCGGTTGGTGCGCAACCAGGGTGCCATCGCTGCGGGTTCCGGACCTGTGCGCACCCACAAGGTTGGCGGGCGGGACGGTGGGGCGCTCTGCGCAGTGAAGTTAAGGAAGAGCCGCAGGCCGTCAGGACGGCGGCGGGGGACATGAACGAAGCGGAGTGCCCTGGCGGCACGACCTGCCTGGAGTGCCTGAGCGCAATGCCTGAGCTTGTTCGGAATCCGTGTGCTGTACCGCGCCGTAGCGGGGATTGCGCTACAGCACTTCAGCCCTGCGCACCCTTGTACCAGTTGAGTGGCTGCTTCTTCGCCTCGTCGGCGCAAATGCCGCGGCGCACCTGCAGCTTGCCTGCCAGGCGATCGCGCCGCCCGGCCATCTCGCCCAGATGGTCATGCAAGAGCTGAGCCCATAGCGTCCTGACATGGCCAGCCATCTGCAAACAACTGCCTTCAATGCGATCGCGGTTCATGGTCGTTCCCTGGAGTGAATCAGAGTCAGGCCGCGACGAGGGCCGCGGCGACTGCTTTCTGCTGCCCTGACTTTAGGAGCGCGCGCGCCTCCCGTCTGTTGGCCAGCGCACCTATTGGCAGCGTGCGCTGGCGTACAGATGGCGACGGCTATTCGCCCTAGTCTTGGCCTCAAGATGACGCCCTCGAACGCTCCCAGCGCAGTGCCGAAAAACGCCAGCCCGGCGGGGCTGACGTTGGCGCTGCAGGGCGTAGGGAAGAACGCTGCAGCGGCAGCACAACAGGCGCTGGACCTGCTGACCTTCGTCGGGGAGAACGCCGCTGCCGTCGCGGGCAGCGTGGCGCACCCGGCACGCTGGCGCTGGCGCCCGATCCTGTTCAATATCCGCAGCGCCGGCGTTGACGCCCTGCCGATCGTGGGGCTGCTGGCCTTTTTGCTGGGCATCGTCGTGTGCTACCAGGGCGCGGAACAGCTGCGCCAATACGGCGCCAACATCTTTGTCGCCGACCTGGTGGGCCTGTCCATGCTGCGCGAATTCGCGCCGCTGATCACGGCCATCATCATCGCCGGACGCTCCGGCTCGGCCTACGCCGCACAAATCGGCACCATGGCCGTGACCGAGGAAATCGACGCCATGACCACCCTGGGCATTGCGCCGCTGGAAATGCTGGTGTTGCCCAAGCTGATCGCGCTCACGATCGCCCTGCCCCTGCTCACGGTCTTTGCCGATGTGCTGGGCGTGGCCGGCGGCATGCTGATGGCGCAGGCGCAGCTCGGCGTGAGCTACGTTGAATTTCTGGAGCGCTTTGGCAAGGCCGTGAGCGTGACGTCCTATGTCATCGGCATCGCCAAGGCGCCGGTGTTCGCCGTCATCATTTCCCTGGTGGGCTGCTTTCAGGGCTTTCGCACCCGGGGTGGTGCCGACAGCGTGGGACGCCAGACCACGCGCGCCGTGGTGCAGTCCATCTTTTTGGTGATCGTCGCCGACGCCCTGTTCTCCGTGGCCTTCAGCCTGCTGGACCTCTGACATGGACGCGCAGCCCGCCGTGGACGCGTTCGCGATCGAGATGAAGCAAGTCACCACGCGCTTCGGCGAGCATGTGGTGCACGACGGCGTCGACCTGCAGGTGCGCTGCGGCGAAATCTTCGCCGTGATCGGCGGCAGCGGCTCGGGCAAATCCACGCTGCTGCGCGAAATGATCCTGCTGCGGCGCCCCGACAGCGGCTCGATCAGCGTGCTGGGTGTGGACCTGGACGGAATCAGCAACGCCGAGGCTCTGGCATTGCGCCTGCGCTGGGGCGTGATGTTCCAGCACGGCGGCCTGTTCGGTGCGCTCACCGTGGCAGAGAACGTGGGCCTGCCGATGCGCGAACACACGCCGCTGGCGCAGTCGCAGATAGTGGAAAAAGTCGCTGAAAAAATCGCCCTGACGGGCCTTGAGCCCGAGGTCGGTGCGCAATACCCGAGCGAACTCAGCGGCGGCATGTTGAAGCGCGCCTCGCTGGCGCGCGCCCTGGCGTTGGAGCCAGAGCTGCTGTTCCTGGACGAGCCCACGGCCGGCCTGGATCCGCACAGCGCGGCCGGTGTGGACGAACTGGTGACGAAACTGCGCGACCAGCTGGACCTGACCATCATCATGATCACGCACGACCTGGACCTGCTGTGGCAGGTCTCGGACCGCGTCGCCGTGCTCGCCGACGGTCACATCCAGGCTTGTGGGTCCATGACCGAGCTCGCCCAATCGCACATCCCGGCCGTGCACCAGTTCTTTGAAGGGCCGCGGGGACGCGCGGCCCAGCCCCATCCAACCCTTGAATCCCCCGGGAGCACGACATCGAAACCAAAGTGAACTACACCCTGGTCGGCGGCTTTGTGCTGGTGCTGGGCGCTGTGCTGGTGGCCGGCCTGTTGTGGCTGGCGGCGGGCGGCAACTGGCAAAAGCATTACGACCTCTACTTGGCAGTGGAGGACGAATCGGTGGCCGGACTGAACCTGAATGCGCCGGTCAAGTACAACGGCGTGGACGTCGGCAAGGTGCACGACATCCGCCTGGACCACGCGAACCCGCAGCGGGTGAACCTGCTGTTCGCCATCGAACAAGGAACGCCGATCAAGGTGGACACGATTGCCATGCTCAAGACCCAGGGCCTGACCGGCATCGCCTATGTCGAGCTCAGCGGCGGCACCGCCAGCTCGCCCCTCTTGGGCATCACCGAGGGCAACCGTTTCCCGGTGATCCGCACCAAGCCCTCGCTCAGCGCGCGTCTGGAAAACGTGCTCACCAGTGCGCTGGCCAAGCTCGACAGCATGACGACCACCATCAATGCCGTGCTGAGCGACGAAAACCGTGTGGCCTTCAGCCGCGCACTGGCCGACATCGCCACCGTGACGCATACCATCGCGGCGCGCAAGGACGCGATCGATGCCGGCCTGGCCGACGCCGCGCGCCTGGCCAAAAACACGGCGCAGGCCAGCGCCAATTTGCCGCCGCTGATGGAGCGCGTGGGGCGCGGCGCCGACTCCGTGCAAACCATGGGTGCCGAGGTGTCGCGCACCAGCGTCAGTGCCGGCAAAGCGGTTGACGCGGTGAGTGCCGACGTGCACCGTATCGGCACCGAGATCCTGCCCGAGTTGCAACGTCTGCTGGGCGAAATGAGCGTGCTGTCGGCCTCGCTGCGCCGCCTGAGCGAGCAGACCGAACGCGACCCGCGGGGCCTGCTGTTCGGCCGCAAGCCGGTCCCGCCGGGGCCGGGCGAAACCACCGATTCATCAGGAACGCCATGAAAAAAATTGCCTCGACCCTGCAGCGACGGGCCCTGTTGTTCGCCGGCTGCGCGCTCCTCCTGTGCGGCTGCAGCGCACTGGCGCCATCGAGCACCGCACCGCCGGTCTACTATGCACTCATCGCCGCAGACGCCACCGCGCCTGCCCTGCCCCTGGCTGTTGTCACAACGGGTCTGACGCTGATGGTGAATCCGACCAGCGCCGCCGCCGGCTTTGACAGCCAGCGCATGGTCTACAGCCGCGAGCCGTACCGGCTGGACCACTACGCGCACAGCGAGTGGGTGGATCCACCGGCGCGCATGCTGGTGCCGCTGCTGGCCCGGACCATCGCCGCTGGGGGCGCTTTTCGCGCTGTGGTGCAGATACCCGGCGCAGCGACCGGCGACTGGCGCCTGGACACGGAAATCATCCGCCTGCAACAGGATTTTCAGTCCGTTCCCAGCCGCGTGCGCTTCACGCTGCATGCCACCCTGGTACAGGACCGCACACGCCACGTGCTGGCCGCGCGGGAATTCGACGCCAGCGTGCCCGCGGCCAGCGAGGATGCGCCCGGCGGAGTCGTCGCGGCGAACGCTGCTGTGCAGTCGGTGCTGCAGCAACTGGCGCGTTTTTGCGCTGAAGCGGCACATGCGGCGCCTGCAGACTGAGACCGGCGCGACCCGCCGCGAAGCACATCGGCGCAAAGCATCGGCGTGCTGCTGCGGTGAAAGCCCTGCAGACGCGGACGGAATGCCGATTCGGTGAGAATGGTCAGAACAGTAACGCCGACGGGCCGCAGTTCGCTGGCCTGCGGCAAAGCGCACCTCCTTCCCCCCTCACCGAGTAAAACCAAGCATGCCAGACGATGAACGCTGTTGCGGAACGGGCACCTGCATCATGGATGTACAAGGCCTGTGCCGGTGCGGGCAGCAATGGGATGGCACGAAGATGTCCCGGCCAGTGCTGGCCGGCGCCGCGGCTTTGACTGCCGCCGCATCGGTTCCGGCGGCCAAAAAGCCGGATGCTGAATGAGTTCAGCCTACGGGTCTGCGCCGTCGTCCCGTGCCCGGCGCATGGGGCTTGGGGCTTGGTTGACTCGGGAGATGACAGGTCCTCATGCCAGGCGCCCACCCGGGCCATGACCGTGCTGCACAACGACCCCTTCCTGCTGCAGGGCGAGGCGCGGCTGTCCCGCATCGTGGAGATGGCCTGGGAGGACCGCACCTCGTTTGAAGCGATCGAGCTCCAGTTCGGCTTGAATGAAGCTGCCGTGATTGACTTGATGCGCCGGCGACTGAAGCCGTCTTCCTTTCGGCTGTGGCGCACGCGCATGGCGGGACGCCGGACCAAGCACGCGGCGCTGCGCAGTGCCGAGGTGCTGCGCCACCGCGCCAGCCACAGTCGACCGTAGATCGAAACAGTGATGTCCAAGCAAAGATCCCTGGTCTGGTTCAAGCGCGACCTGCGCATCCATGACCATGCGGCCCTGGTGGCGGCGCAAGCGCACGGGGATGGTCTGGCCGTTTTTGTCATCGAGCCCGAATGGCTGCAAAGCCCCGAGTGCGACGCCAGCCACGTGGACTTTGCGCTGGGCTGCCTGGCGGAACTGCGTGAGGCACTGGCGCTGCTCGGGTTGCCGCTGTGGGTGCGCGCGGGCCCTGCCGTGGCGGTGCTGGCGCAACTGCACGACGAGCTGGGGTTCACCCATCTGCTGAGCCACGAAGAGACCGGGCCCGGCTGGTCGTATGTGCGCGACCGGCAGGTGGCGAGCTGGTGCAAGTCCACGCAGGTCATCTGGCAGGAGTTCACCCAGACCGGCGTGGTGCGCCGGCTGCGCAGCCGGTCGGGCTGGGCCGCGCGCTGGCAGGCCCGCATGGATGGTCCGCCGTGCCTGTTGCGCGGCGGATTCAGCGCCGCTGTGGCGCCGGATGCAGCCACGCTGCCCACACTGGCCAGCCTGGGCCTGGCGCAGCACGGTAAAACCCTGCAGGCGGCCGGCGAGAAGGCCGCGCGGCGCACCCTGAAGAGCTTTTTGCAGGTGCGCGGCTACGACTACCGCAGGGCGCTCTCCAGCCCCTTGAGCGCCGAAGAAGGCTGCAGCCGCCTGAGCCCGCACCTGGCGTTCGGTACGGTGTCGATGCGGACCGTACACCAGGCCACCGAAGTGGCGATCGCCAGCACGCCCGACCGCGCGCTGGCCTATGCACTGCGCGGCTTTGCCGGACGGCTGCGCTGGCATTGCCATTTCATGCAAAAGCTGGAGGATGAGCCCGAGATTGAATTCCACAACTTCGCCCGGGTGTTCGACGGCTTGCGGGAAAACAACTTCAACGAAGCCCACTTTGCCGCCTGGTGCGAAGGCCGCACCGGCTACCCGATGGTGGACGCCTGCATGCGCTCGCTGGTGGCCACTGGCTGGCTCAACTTCCGCATGCGGGCCATGCTGGTCAGCTTTGCCAGTTACCACCTGTGGCTGCACTGGCGGCCGACCGGCATGTTTCTGGCAAGGCAGTTTCTCGACTTCGAGCCCGGCATTCACTGGAGCCAGATGCAGATGCAAAGCGGCACGACCGGCATCAACACGCTGCGCATGTACTCGCCCACCAAACAGGCGCAAGACCAGGACCCTGAAGGCCGGTTCATTCGCCGCTGGATCCCTGAGCTGGCCCGCGTGCCGCTGCCCTGCCTGGCCGAGCCTTGGAAGATGGATGTGAGCGTGCAACGCGCGGCCGGCTGCATCGTCGGCGTGAACTACCCTGCGCCGATCGTGGACGACAAGACCGCCTTGAAAATCGCCAAAGACCGGATGTACGGTCTGCGCCAAAGCCAGGAGGCGCGCGCAGAAGCAGGGGAGGTGCTGGCTCGTCATGGCTCGCGCAAGAGCGGCCTGCCGCCCTCCGGGGGGCTGCGCAAGGCGGCAAACAGGAGCACTTCCCAAGCACCGTCCGAGCCCTCGGCGCAAGGTGAATTGTTCGCATGACCGTCACTACCCTTTCATGAAAAATGACTTCAAAGGCAACAAACAGTCGCTGCCCAGCAAACCGTGCGTCGTGTGCGGGCGCAGCATGAGCTGGCGCAAGGCATGGGCCAAGAACTGGGAGGCGGTGCTGTACTGCTCGGATGCCTGCCGCGCCAAAAAAAATGACAAAAAGAACCCTTTCTGAAACCGGCGCCCTGCCCGACACGCCATCACTGCCGGCCCGCGTGCGCCATCTGGTGATCGTGCTGGGCGACCAGTTGGATGCCCGGTCCACCGCGCTGCACGACCTCGACCCCGCGCAGGACGTGGTGTGGATGGCCGAGGTGGCCGAGGAGTCCACCCACGTGTGGTCGGCCAAGCAGCGCATTGCGCTGTTCCTGAGCGCCATGCGGCACTTCGCCGGCGCGCTGCGCGCCCAGGGTCTGCCGCTGCGCTACACCCGGCTCGACGACGTCGGCAACCTTGGCACCCTGGCGCTGGAACTGGACGCTGCCATCCGCGCGTTGCAACCCGACAGCCTGGTGCTGACCGCGCCCGGCGACTGGCGCGTGCTGCAAAGCTTGCGCGCTGTGGCGGCGCAGCACGGGCTGGCGCTGGAGCTGCGTGACGACGCGCATTTTTTCAGCACCGTGCGTGAGTTTGCTGCGCACGCAAAGGGCCGCAAACAGTTGCGGCTGGAGTACTGGTACCGCGAACTGCGCCACCAGCATGGCATCCTGATGGACGGCAAGGAGCCGGTGGGTGGTCAATGGAACTTTGACGCCGAGAACCGCGAATCCTTTGGCAAGTCCGGCCCGCAGCAACTGCCGCCGCCGACGCGTTTCGCGCCCGACGACACCACGCAGGAAGTCATCGCGCTGGTGAACACGCGCTTCGCCAGCCACCCCGGCAGCCTGCGCAGCTTTGGCTGGCCGGTGTCGCGCGCGCAAGCGCTGTCGGCGCTAAAGGCCTTCATCGAACAACGCCTGCCGCTGTTCGGACTGTATGAAGATGCGATGTGGTCGGGTGAAGCCTGGCTCTACCACTCGCACCTGAGCAGCGCGCTGAATCTCAAACTGCTGAATCCGCGCGAGGTGGTGCAGGCGGCCGAGGACGCCTGGCGCGCCGGCCAAGCACCGCTGGCAGCGGTCGAAGGCTTCATCCGGCAAATTCTGGGTTGGCGCGAATACGTGCGAGGCATCTACTGGACGCACATGCCCGCGTACCTGGAGCGCAACGCGCTGGACGCGCAAGCCGCCCTGCCCGCCTGGTACTGGAGCGGCGACACCGACATGGCCTGCCTGAAAGACGCCATCGGGCAAACCCTGGATCACGGCTACGCGCACCATATCCAGCGCCTGATGGTGACCGGCCTGTACGCCCTGCTGTTGGGCGTGAAGCCGCAAGCCGTGCACGCCTGGTACCTGGGCGTCTACGTGGATGCCGTCGAATGGGTGGAGCTGCCCAACACGCTGGGCATGGGCCAGTTTGCCGATGGCGGACTCATGGCCAGCAAGCCCTATGTGGCCAGCGGAAAATACATCCAGCGCATGAGCAACCACTGCAAGGGCTGCCGCTACGACCCCGCGCTGTCCACCGGTGACAGCGCCTGCCCGTACACCACGCTGTATTGGGATTTCTTGCTGCGCCACGAGCCGCTGCTGCAAAAAAACCCGCGCATGGCGATGCAGCTCAAGAACCTGGCGCGGCTGGATGCGTCGGCGCGTGACGCCATCCGCTCGCAGGCCGCGGCGCACCGCCTGGCGCAGCAGTAAGGGCGGTACGCCGCGATCAGCCCCCGGTCAAGGGGTCTGAACCACTGCCTGTGTTGGCTGCGGCGCCCGTACCCGGGCGCGCCGCTTCGAAACTGTGCCCGGCGCACCATCACGCACTACCGCCGTGCGCCTGAGCCGCTGTTTACCAGCGCTGCTGGGCGTCCCGCGCCATTTCTTGTCCCCGGCACGATGCATCAAGGCTTGCCGTGCGCTCGCCCGATCAACACCTCACTGTTACCCGCGGTGGCGCAAATTCGACCAGGACCCATCAGGCACTTCGTGGTGCTGATGAGGTCGCTGATGTTCACCATGACTGCCACCGCAGAACCATTCCCCGGATCATGGCTGGCCGTCGCATGGGCGTCCTTCAGCTGTGTCAGGTCGCAGCCCCGGTCCAGGGCGGCAAGGGCTGCGGCCCGGTGGCCTGAAGCGGCGCTGCAGCAGCCGAGGTGCGCTGCACGGCGCCACTCGCTGCAAACACCGGTCAACAGATCAACAGCCGGCAGCGCATTTGCCGTTGCTGTCGAACTCCATCGTCTTGCCACTGAGCGGAATGTGGACCGGCACCTTCACGGCTTTGACGAAAGCCTCGGTCTTGCTGTTCTGCCGCACCACGCCGCCGACAGTGCCGATTTCATTGGCGTGCGAGGCGATCACCGCATTCGGTTTGACCAGGTCATTGATGACATAGGCCGCTTCGTTCGGGCCGGTGGTAAAGCCGTTGCCCATGTTCATCACGGCCAGTTTGGCATGGTAGAAGCCGTTGACCACCTTGTCCTGTTCGGCCGTGATGCCCGTGTCGCCAGACAGATAAGTCACAAGACCGTTGCTGAAGGTCAGCACATAGCCGGTGGCTTCGCCGACATAGCCGCCGATGCCCGCCGCCGCCATGGCCCGGCCCAGTTCGCCACCGATGTAGTCGGCGTCCAGGCCGTTGCTGTGGAATGCGGGCACGGTCGCAATCGTCACGCCGCCCAGGGTCACGCTGCCGCCGAAACGCGTGAGGATGGAATCGGCCGGGTTGCCGCCGTTGGCCTTGAGCTTGGCAGCGAAGAAGGGGGGCATTTCGCTGCCCGTGACGATCTTCGACTTCTTGGCCAGCGCGATATTCACCGTGCTCGAATTCGGCAGGGCCGACACCGAGACGTCAGCCTGACCACAAGTGCCCGAATTGGGCGCCTTGTTGTGCGCGTTGCCCACGTGATCCCCGTGCATGTGGCTCACCAGAATGATGTCGATCTTGCCCAGGCGCGGATCCTCCGCGCCGGCGACGGTGCGGCCGGCGTCGTAGAGGATGCGCGTGCCGTTCGGATCCTCGAAGATCAACGCCCTGTCCTGCGCGCAAAACTCGCCATCCTGACCGCCCAGCGGCGTCACTTTCACGTTCGCGGCCATGGCTGGCAGCGCCAGCAGGGTCAACGCCATCACGCTGCAGCCAGCCAGCCTAAGGGCCATCGAATTCTTTCCCATTTGCCTTCTCCTGAGTGTTGTTGAAAAGCCGAGTTGAAACGGCTGCGTCATTCTGCCGTCATGCCGGAGGTCGTGCATTCCTATGGGAATTAGCCGAACTTGATCAGATGTCAGGGGCTGCGCTGCCGCCCGGCGCACCGGCTGCCTGCGCTATTTCTGTCGGGTCGCTTGATGCGCCATCGTCGCCTCGAATTCATCAATGGGAATCGGGCGCCCGAACAGGTACCCCTGGTGCGCAAAGCATCCCAGGCGCTCAAGGAACGCCCTCTGCGCCTCGGTTTCCACGCCCTCTGCGATCACCGCCAGCCCCAGACTCTCGGCCAGCACAATCACCATCTTGGCGATGGCCGCGTCATTCGGATCGACCAGAATGTCCCGGACAAAGCCCTGGTCGATCTTGAGTTGATCCAGCGGCAATCGCTTCAAGTAGGACAGCGACGAATAGCCCGTGCCAAAGTCGTCCAGCGAGAAACCCACGCCATTCGATTTGAGTTCGTTCATCTTGGCGATGACAACCTCCACATCGTGCACCAGCAGACTCTCGGTCAATTCAAGTTTGAGTCGTCGTGGGTTCGCGCCGGTACGCGCCAGCGTCTGCAGAACCTGCGCGACAAAATCCTTGTGACGAAACTGATGCGCGCTGACATTCACTGAAATGGACAGTTGCGACATCTCTGGAGTCAACGACCACGCCGTCAACTGCCTGCAGGCGGCTTCGAGAACCCACTGCCCAAGCGGAAGAATCAGACCGGTATCTTCGGCCAGGGGTATGAAATCGCCCGGCGGCACAAGGCCGCGCTCGGGGTGCAGCCACCGTACCAGCGCCTCCACGCCGGTCACCCGGCCTTCGCGGTTGACCTGTGGCTGATAGTAGAGTTTGAACTGCTGGTGCAAGACCGCGTTGTGCAGGTCGGCTTCGAGTTCCGCCCGTGACGCCACCGCAGCCTGCATCTGCGGGTCGAAAAATCGCAAGCTATTGCGTCCCGCGGCTTTTGCCTGGTACATCGCCGTGTCGGCCCGCTTCATCAAATCATCGGGCGTGACCGATTGGCCGAGAAACAGGGCAATGCCAATGCTGGAAGTGCAGTGATATTGACGCTGGCGCTGGTCGTTGCCGTCGCCGCCGACTTTGAGGGTGTAGGGCAGGCGCAGGCTGGCCAGAATCTTGTTGGCCACATGTTCTGCCTGGATCGCAGACATCTCGCTGTCGTCCAGGTCTTCGAGTACCACGACGAATTCATCGCCACCCATGCGCGCGACGGTGTCGCCCTCGCGTGTGGTCAAACGCAGACGGCTTGCGACTTCCATCAGCAGTTGGTCGCCAACGGCATGACCCAGGGTGTCGTTGAGGACCTTGAAATTGTCCAGATCGATGAGCATCAGGGCGCCGTGTCGGCCGTGGCGAGCGCTGCTGGTGACGGCTCGCTCCAGGCGATCGAGCATGAGACGCCGATTGGGTAAATCAGTGAGCGAATCGTAGAACGCCAGGTGTTCGATTTCGCTGGC
The DNA here is from genome assembly GCA_903830985.1 of uncultured beta proteobacterium. Taxonomy (GTDB): domain Bacteria; phylum Pseudomonadota; class Gammaproteobacteria; order Burkholderiales; family Burkholderiaceae_C; genus CAIKVZ01. Next base: position 41,806 of record CAIKVZ010000020.1, on the reverse strand, counting down.
GGCGGCCTTGCGCTCTGTGGCGTCGCGCATCGCGACCAGAATGGCGGGTGCGCCGTCAAATTCAATCCACCGGCTCTGGACTTCCACATCGATGGTCGAACCGTCCACCTTGAGGTACTTTTGTTCGCTCATCGGGTTGGCGCTGGAGGCTTCGCTCAGCGCCGCGGCTCGTGCCAGCGCCAAGGGGTGCGAATCCGGATGCACCAGGTCGATCACCGGCCGACCCAACAGGTCCTGCGCCGACTTCGCTCCGAACATTTTGACCGCGGCCGGATTCACATAAAGCAAGCGTCCGCCCCGGTGCACGCCGATGGGTTCGGGCGACCATTCGATCAGGGTCCGATGGCGTGCCTCGCTTTCGGCCAGCGAGGCTTCCATCTTCTTGCGTTGACTGATGTCGCGCGAAGCCGCATACACCACCCGCTGGCCGTCGAGTTCCAGGCCGGACGCGTTGATCTCCACATCCAGAATGACACCGTCGCGGCGGCGATGGCGGGTTTCAAAGACCTGACTCTCGCGCCGGTCGATCAAAGCATCGTTGCGCGCCTTGATCTGTTGCCATGGCAGATTCACGTCCCAGTCGCCAACCCCTACTTTGCCAATGTCACTGCGCTCATAGCCAAGCATGTTCAGGAAAGCGTCGTTGGCGTCGATCAGGATTCCCTCGCGGTCCAGCATGTGAATGCCGTCGCTGGCCGTGCTCAAAATGGTTTGCAGCCGCAGGCGCGCACGCTCGGCGGCGTTATCGGCCTGCTTGCGTTCGGTCACGTCAAAGACAAAGCCGTTTTCCACGATGTCACCATGGGCCAGCACGGTGGGTGACGACTCGATGTGCATCCAGCGCTCTCCGCTGGGGGCGATCATTCGACCTTCCCACACGAATTGCTGCAAGGACTTGCGGGCCAATTCGATCAGGCGGCGAAACTCGGGCAGATCGTCAGGGTGCACGTGCTGGAACTTCACATCCCGGTACATCTCCTCGGCACTGACCCCCAGCAGTTCGCAAAAGCGCGGGCTGACGTAGTCGAACCGGTATCCGCCTGCCTTGAGCATGCGGAACTTGTAGACGCCGACCGGAATGCGATGCACCAGGTCGTTGTAGTCCGCCAGGGAGGCCTGCAATCGGCTGCGGCTCTCCTCGAGTCCCTTTTCATGGGCGATGCGCCGCCGCAGAATGCCTCGCCCAACCGACCAGGCCACCAGCAAGGACAGGGCCATCAACACCGCGCCGGCCGCCGCCAGTTGCGACAGCGTTTGGCGAATGGGCAGGTCGACTTCCTCCTCGGGAACACCGACGGCCACCGACCAGCCCGTCACAGGAGAGCGGTTGAAAACGGTGTAAACCGTTGCACCTTCAAAATTCTGCGACTTGAACATGCCGCTCTCGCTCGCCTGTATGCGCTGCGCCAGCGATGGCGTGGTGGTTCGACCCACGAACCGGTCCGGCTCGCGCGACCTCCCGGCGATCAACATCTGCTTGTCCAACACCGCGCCGGTCCACGACGCGGCCAATTTCTGCTCGGTAAAGATGGCACCCAGCAACTGTGGATCAATGGCGACCGACAGGATGTAGCGCACCTCGCCATTGCGAACCACCGGGCTTCTGAACAGCACAAAAGGTTTTTTCGTCAGCTTGCCGGTGGCATAGACGCCGACGGTCTCGGGCGTGCGCGTCGCTGCCACACGGTCCAGCGAATCCGGCGCCAGAATGGCGCTGTCAGGCCCGAACGTCTTCAGCGAACTGGCGACAATGGTGTGGGTTCGCGGCTCAATCAGGGCCACGTTCAACCAGTTGACCTGGGCATTCACTGTGCGCAGCGCCCGGTCATGAAAAGTCGTCAGGTCGGTACTGTCCAGACTGCTGTCAGCGGCCAGAACCTGCATCGCGGCAAACTGATGGGCCAATTCGTGGTCCACGGTGACCCGCAAAGCCGACGCCGTGGCGCCCAGTTTCTGCGCGACTTCGGTCTTGGCCTGCTCGACGATCAACCAGGCCGCACCGGCGCCGAAGATCAGCAGCGGAACCACGGCCACCAGCACCAGTCCCGCGAGTGAGTACGCGATCTCTCGGCGTTCACTGCCGCTGTTTCGACCCAGCAAGGTGGGCCCGATGGGCATCATGCGGTTTCGGTCTCATTGGCTGCACCCGCGTCATACGGCCAGCAGCCAGGCGGCAGACCAATCGACAGGTGCCGGGACGATCGTTGACTCATCAGAACCTTTACTGTGCGTGCCAGAGCTCATGCCCCAGCCAATGGCCGGAATTTTCGAGGGCGTGAACCACCGTATGTTATCCAACTCGCGACTCCCGAGGCCAAACGATCACGCTTGCATGCTGGTCATCCAGACGCTGGGTGAAACCCCGGCGCGACGGGCAAACGCGCGGGCAAACGCGGCCTCATTGGAATAACCCACGGCAGGCGCAACGGCTTTCAACGGCTTGCCGCGCTTGAGCAAGCCCTGCGCGACGCTGATGCGCCAGTCGGTGAGGTAGTCCATGGCGGTCACGCCCACGGTCTCCAGAAAATGCTTGGCAAAGCGTGAGCGCGACATGGCGGCCGCCACAGCCAGTGTTTCCAAGGTCCAGGCCTCATCAGGCCTGAGCTGCATGGCCATCATGGCCTTGGCCAGTCGCTCATCTGCGAGCCCTGCCAGCACGCCTTCCTGTACCAGACTGGCCTCGACGGTGTGGCGCAACAGCAAAATGGTGAAATATTCGACCAAGCGGTCAATGGCCGCGCTGCGACCCGAGCGCTCGCCGAAGGCCTCGGCAAACAGCAACTCCAGCGTCGGCTGCACGCCAGCGATGTCTTGCATGGGTACCCGCAGAAACTGCGGCAGGCCGCGCAGAATCTGCAAGCCCATGCCTGCGCCGAAATCAATGAAGGCACAGACCAGTTCACAGCCTGATGGATCGTCCACCTCAAAGCGGTGCACGCTGGCCTGACGGTAGAACAGCAAGGCCGGCGCTGCAACGTCCACGGTGTCGCCGTTGGCGTGGATGACCCGCAGTTGGCCCCGGCGCAGCACGTGCAGGATGCCGATGCCCTTGTCGTTGGGGAAATCCGCCACACCACACAGCGCCCCACTGAAGAACACATCGGCGCTGAGCGAGAAGCGGGCAAACAGTGGCGACAGGCGGTCCATGGCGTGCTTTCGATACGAATGGTGGTGAAAGCGGGACTTTCGGTGCACGCAAGTATCACCGAAAGCTCGACATTCGTTCCTGTGCAACCCGCACGCAACCCCTTCTGGAGATTCACATGCCCCGTATCGAAGCTGCCACCATGGCCAATACCCCCGCCGCATCCGCCGTCCTGCTCGAAGGCGTGCAAAAGAAAATGGGCATGGTGCCCAACCTGTTCAAGACCATCGCGCATTCCCCTGCGGCGCTGAAGTTCTATTTCGCGCAAGGCGAGGCGCTGGCCACCGGCAAGCTCTCGGCCGGCCTGCGCCACCAGATTGCACTGGTTACATCGGGCGTCAACAATTGCGACTACTGCGCCTCAGCCCACACCCTCATGGGCAAGGGCGCCGGGCTGCAAGTCGAGGAGCTGAGCGTCAACCTGCTCGGTCAATCGGCCGACGCAAAGGTGCAGGCCGCCCTGACATTTTCCAAAGCAGTTTTGGAGAAGCAAGGCCACGTCAGCGCAGACCATGTGCACGCGGTGAAAGAGGCCGGCTTCGACGATGCCGCCGTGATGGAAATCATCGCCAACGTGGCCGCAACGGTCTACACCAACTTCGTCAACAACGCCTGCGGCACGGTCATCGATTTCCCGCTGGTCAGGGCCCGCGCGCTGGAAACCGTTTAAGCCTGTCTGTTGCACCACGGGCGGCCTGAACCTGCCGCCTGCCCTGATCATTTATTGGAGAAATGTATGCACGTCAAAGACCAATTGAACAAAGCCAAATCTGCTGTCAGCGTCACTCCGCTGGAAGCCCGCGAGGCCATGCTGGGATGCTTTGTCACCATCCATGGCGAGACGCTCAAGCGCGGTGCCATGTTGATGGGTGAGAAGCTCAGCGATGAAGAGACCGAGCGCCAGGCCCGTGCCTCCATGCGCAGCCTGATGGGTGCCGACTTTGAAAAACCGACGGCGGTATCGCTGTCGGCCGCCAAGTTGCGCATGGACCAAAAAATGAACTTTTCCAAGGCCCCGCAGGACCTGCGTGACTTGCACGACCAGGTCTGCAGCATGATCGTGCGCAAGGTCGCTTAAACCAGGGCGCGCGCCACCAGTACTTTAAGTTCCGGCAGCAGCGACTCGGCGAACCAGGGATTGCGTTTGAGCCAGATGTTGTTGCGCGGGCTGGGGTGGGGCAGAGGAATCACGTTGGGTGCAAATTCCTGCCAGCGCTGCACCGTCCCGGTCACGCTGCTGTGGACTGATTTCGGCAAATGCCAGGCTTGCGCATACTGGCCGATGACCAGCGTGAGTGCGATGGCGGGCATGTGTGCCAGCACTTCCTGGCGCCAGCGGGGGGCGCACTCGGGCCGGGGCGGCAGGTCGCCTGACTTTCCGGTTCCGGGGTAGCAAAAGCCCATGGGCACAATCGCCATCTGCGTGGGTTCATAAAACACTTCTCGGCTGATGCCCATCCACTCCCGCAAGCGGTCACCGCTGGCATCATCAAAAGGCACGCCACTGTTGTGCACCTTGGTTCCAGGGGCCTGCCCGACCACCAGAATGCGCGCGGCCGGGTGCACCTGCAGCACCGGGCGCGCACCCAGCGGCAACTGAGGCGCGCACAGGGTACAGGCACGCACCTGCTGCAACAGCAAGGCAGTCGCCGCCGGCAGGCCGGTATCAGCGCGCGCCATCCAGCAAGCCCTTGTAGCGAGGTGCCAGGTTCTGGTACGCGCCGGTGACCAGCGCCGACAGCAAGGCCTCGTCGACTTCCGTCTCCAACTGTTCGGCCGAACCCTTCTCGCCGGTAGGCTCCAACTCGATGGCTTCTTCGGTGCGGAATTTGAACCTGGCCTGGCTGCCGCAATGGTGGCAATAGACGAATTCGCCCGGCTTCTGATCCCGCCTCACGACGACGGTCGGGCCGCACATGGCGCAGTTCATGATGGGTATGCCGTGGTCCGTGTGGCCCACGATGTGCTGCAGCCGGCCCTCGTTGCCCAGGCGCACAAAGCGTTCGCTCAGGGCAGCGTCGAATTGCTTGCCAGCGGCATCCTGGATGATGGCCAGAGCCTTCTGCACCGGCATGCCCGTGCGGTAGGGACGGGTGCTGGTCATGGCGTCAAAGGCGTCGCAAATACCGACGATGCGCGCGATCAGGGGAATGCTGTCGCCGCTGAGCCCCTCTGGATAGCCACGCCCGTCGGGCATTTCGTGGTGCATCGTCACCGCATCGTGCGCCAGGGCGGCCAGGGGGTGACCACGCAGCAGTCGTGCCCCAATACGGGGATGCGTCTTGATCAGCGCGTATTCATGCTCATTGAGCGGCCCCGGCTTGTTCAGCACAGCATCCGGAATACCGACCTTGCCGAGGTCATGCAAAAAGCCGCCCAATTCAATCTGCGCGACTTCGTCGGCTTGCAGTTCCAGGTCCCGCGCCAGCAAGCGGGAGTATTGCGACACCCGCCACAAATGCCCTCCGGTGTACGGATCGCGTGCTTCCACGATCCAGGCCATGCGGTAGAGGTTTTCAATGAATGGCGCAAGCAAGCTGCTTGCGGGCTTCGATTCGGTCACGGGTATTCCTTTGATGGGTAGGGAGTCAAGCAGTGCAAAGCTCGGCCTACCCGTTGGTCGGAGATGTCCTGCGAATCTTACGCGTGCAGCACCTGGCGACTCATCATGGCATGGAAGGCCGGTGGGCTTTAGCGCGAGGGCGGAACAACGATCAAGGTGTCGCCACCGGTCTTGCCCTTGGCGCCGGTGGCACCGGTGTCGCCGGTATTGCCCGTGGCGCCGGTACTTCCCGTATCGCCCGTGCTGCCGGTAGCGCCGGTACTGCCGGTGGCGCCGGTATTGCCGGTATAGCCCGTGCTGCCGGTATTACCTGTGGCACCGGTGTCGCCCGTGGCGCCGGTCGGGCCTGCGGGTCCGGGAACCGCGACCGTCGTGGGTGCGGGCGCGGGCACGGACACCACAGTGGCGCGCTCGCAAGCACTCAGGGCCAGCGCCGCCACCAGGGCGGAAAAGATGATTGCGTTCTTCATGGGACTTCCTTTTGAATGTTGAAGTGATCCGCGCAAGTTGAAATCCTGCACGGGCCACCGTTGGGGTGAATTTTGAAGATACGCGTTCAGGGCGACGGACTCTGTTCGCTGGCGCGCATCGCGCAAAAATAGTCAACGCGGCGGCGTCAACGCGCAGCAGCGGGCTTGGGCGCAGCCGGCATGGCCTTGGCCTCGCGCACCAACTGGCGACAATCGCTGTCGCTGCCCGGGCCGGTCTCCACCAGCGGCAACAAGGCCAGCAAGGGGTTCACCAGTCCCAGCGCCACGGCGCCCAGGGCCCGCACGGCGACGCGTCCCTTGTCCACCTGCACATCAGGACGCGCCAGCGTGCCACGCACATAGATCGGGCTGCGCAGCGCCACCGGGCTGATCGCCTTGGTCTTGGGGATCAGCGTGAGGTCGAGCTTTTCCTGCGCCAGGTCGATGCGGCCACTGCCCAGCAGGGTGTTGATCTCGGTGTCGAACACCAGCGCCTGTGCGAGCATGCTGCCGTGGCTGACGTCAAAGTCGGCCACCGCGCAGCGCAGTTTGACCAGCCGGTCGCCCCGCACATTCAGGGCCAAAATTTCCCACAGGTGCAGGCCTGATTTCTCCATCATCAGCTTGCTGATTTCGCCACCGGTCACGACCAGGCCGAGCTTGCCGTTGGCACTGCCCAGCATGGCGGCGACAGAGTCGCCCTGCCCCGCCAGATCGAATTCGCCATTCACCTGCCCGATGCTGTCTTTGGCCAGTTCGATGGTGGGAAAGAGACGCGCCAGAAGGACCTTCTTCACCTGCACCCGCGCCTTGCCCAGCAAGGGTTGACTGCGCCCGTCCAGCGTGATGTGGGCCGAGAGCTGGCCACCGGCCAGGCCAAAGTCCAGCGGTTCCAGCGTCAGCACGGCGTCGCGCAAGCTCAGGTGCGTCACCAGGTTTTCCAAGGGCAATGCGGCGGCATGGCGCAGCGTTTTGGCGCGCAACTGCACTTCGGCATCCACGGAGTTCCAGCGCTCGGTGCGAAACGCCACATCAGGCAGGACGCGCGCCTGCGCCGGCGCGCGCGCGGCCTTGGCCACGCTACCGGGCCGTGCACCGATGACCGGACCGAGGTCGTTCAGGTCGAGCAAATTGGATGTCAGATCGGCGCTCAGCGCCGGGACTTTTGCCGCGGTACTGACCTGCAGCGTGCCGGCAATGTCACTTTGACCTATGTGCCCGGAAAAGTCCTGGTAGCGCCACAGCGCGTCGCTGTGCAGCAAGCGTCCCTGCGTGGCATAGGCGCGCGTCGCCGGGAAGGCCATGCCCAACAGTGGATACAGTTGCTCCAGGCTGTCGCCTCGCAGCTGCATCTGCATGTCCACCGCCGTGAGCGCCAGAAGTCCGGTGATGCTGCCGTCGGCTTTGACCGCGGTGCTGCCTACCGTGGCGTCGAGGTTCAAGGCATAGGGCCGACCGAGGTCGCGCAGCGCCAGCAGCGGCCCACCCTTGCCCGTGGCCTGCAGCGCCTGACCCTTGAAGCTGCCCTGCGCGCTGAAGTTCAGGCCGGCACTGTTGTCGGCCCCGCTGCTGTCGGTCGACAACGCAGCGCGAATGCGGGTGCGCTGCGCCACATCGTCGTAGCCCAGGGTGGCGTATTCCAGCGCCACGCGCCCGATCGGGATCACGGCGGTTTCGTCCTGCTGCAAACTGTCGAGCAGCCAGCTCTTGCGCCCCTCACTGCCCTGTTCGAGAAACACCACCGCGCGGTCCAGGCGCACTTCGGGGAAGACCAGTCGGCGCTGCAGCAACTGTGGCAGTTCGAGCGTGACGTCCACCCCCTGCGCGGCGAGCATCTTGCTTTCCTTGGCCCAGCTCGGGTTGTCGAAGGTGACACCGGCTGCGTGCAGGCGCAGCAGCGGCCAGGCCATGCCCAGACTCAGGTCGCCGCTGATGGCCAGCACGCGACCGGTCTTTTGCAGTGCGTAACGCTCGATCGGCGCACGCAACCAGTTCCAGCCGAAGACGCTCACGGCCAACCAACTGCAGACCAGCAACAGCAACAGCGCGGCGAGTGGCCAGGAGAGCCAGGATGGGATTGCCTTGCCTTCTTGTGTGGCCATGGGTGAATGCTCCGTAGCGGCTGAATGCTCCAGCCAGTTGCCATGATTTTGCGGGCCCTGGGACACGCCGACCGTGCGCGAACGCACATACTTGACGGGTCGCCTCGCCTAGGCTTTGGGATTCATCAAGGAGTTCTCATGAACCATTGCCACTTTCGAATTTCGTCCACTGTCCTGTGCGCCGCACTGCTGGCCGGTCAGGCGCTGGCTGCGCCCAACCACGCGGCGGCGCAGGCGCGTTATCGCCAGGAAATGCATGTGTGCGACAGCGGCCAGTCGAACCAGAGCCCGGCCACCTGCCGGCTGGAGGCGCGCAACGCCCTGGCCGAAGCCGTGAAGGGAGGACTGAACAACGCCGCCCCCCCCTACCCGGTAAATGCACGGCAACGCTGCGCCGATCTGACCGGAGCTGAGCGCAACGACTGCGAAGCGCGCATGCGTGGCGAAGGGGAGGTGCAAGGCAGCGTGGCCGAGGGCGGCGTACTGCGCACGACGGTGACGACCCAGCCCGCAAAGTGAGGGGCGTGGCGCAGCCAAACAGGACAGGGCCGAACGGCCCTGTCTGCAGTGCTTATTGCGCGGGGACAATCACCACGGTTCCGGGGACGACGGCGCCCTTGGCACCGGTGTTGCCCCGGGCGCCGGTGTTGCCCGTGGCGCCCGTGTTGCCGGTGGCGCCGGTGTAGCCGGTGGCACCGGTGTCACCGGTGGCGCCCGTGGCACCTGATCCGCCAGTGGCGCCGGTATTGCCCGTCGCGCCGGTGTAGCCGGTGGCGCCAGTGTTACCCGTGGCACCGGTGTAGCCGGTATTTCCGGTGTTGCCCTTGGCGCCGGTGTAGCCGGTGGCGCCGGTCTCACCCGTGGCGCCTTGCGGGCCGGCAGGGCCTGCGGGGAAGGACACACAACCGCCCAAGGTCAATGCCAAGGCGGCGGCGCTGATGGCCATAAATTTCGAGTAGCTCATGATGACTCCTGATGTTGATTCACTCACTGCTGCCCCACCTCTTGGGTGGGCCAACGGCCCGGAGATGATCGGTTCCCGGCACTGACAATGAGCGTGGGCAGATCAGGCCAGCGCAAGGCAACATCGCCGCTTCGAGTGCCTTGGGTCGTTGTCCCTTCGGGCTTTGAAGCGTACGCCTGTTGCGACTGTTTTGAGACTAAGGCGCAGCCGGTTTTCAGTCCGTTCGCTGGCGCTCATTGCACACGCTTGATGCGTCCCTGCTGTGCCAGCGCAAGCGCACAAGCAAGCGCACAAAACAAAGCCCCGGCTGCTTGCAGGCGGGGCGTCGTTTGGTCACGGGCTCGCGCCCATGGCAGGACAGTCAGGCGCCGTGCGGCGCCCGGCTTCAGGGCCGAATGGCGATTTCGTTGCGCACGGCTTTCGTGCCGTTGACGCCGCGCGCAATGCTCTCGGCCATGTTGCGTTCGTTGGCGCTCTTGGCAAAGCCCGACAGCATCACGGTTCCGTTGAGCGTTTCCACACTGATGGACGTACCGGCGACCTGTTTGTTGTCCAACATGCGGGCCTTCACCTGGGTGGTGATGGTGGCGTCATCGACGTAGGCGCCGACAGTTTCCTGGCCACGCGTCACGGCGCAGCCGGTGGCGGTGAGCAGCATGCCGGCGGTCATGGCGGCGATCAGGGCGGTACGAATGTTCATGGGAATCTCCTGTGGGTTAAGGGTCGCCCAAAACAGAACTTGCTCCAGGCCGATGCATTGACTGTAGGAGGGCGGGTCCGCTGCGGCCATAGTCGTGCATCACCTTGCTGTGTAGGACAGCGCCGCGCATATCGCTTGACTATCCTCAAGCGCAGGGCGCGGCGCCGGCAGGCGCCGCAGGCAACTCGATGACGAAGCAGCTGTGTTGTGTCTGCTGCTGCCACGCCAGCGGCTCGCCGGGGCGCAGCGGCAACGCACCAGCCGGCCAAGCGGCGGCCGGTGCGGCCCCGACTGCAGCACGCAGCAAAATGAAACGCAGGCTGCGCTCATCGCGGCGCAGCGTGAGTTCGGCGCGTGGCCAGTGGGTGGGCAGGCAGGGTGTGAAGAACAGCTCCCGTGCACCCTGGTGCAGGCCGAAGATCGACTCGATGGCACTGCGCTGCAGCCATGCGGCAGCACCCGTGTACCAGCTCCAGCCGCCGCGCCCCACATAGGGTGCCTGAGAGTAGACGTCGCCGGCCACGGCGTAGGGCTCGATGCCGTACACCGGGCCACGCACCGGATCGTGCGCGCGGTGCGCCGGACTCAGCCAGGTGAAAAAGCGGTACACCGTATCGGCGCTGCCTGCGTCGGGCAACACCCCCGCCACGCAAGCCTGGGCCTGGGCCATCAACGCCCAGACACCGGCGTGGCTGTACTGGCCGCCGTTCTCCCGCACCCCAGGCGGATAAGCCTGGATATAGCCGGCGCTGGGTTGGGCCTCTGCCAGCGGTGGATCGAGCAGCCGGATGAGTCCGGCGTCGGCGTCCACGAGCCGTACTTGCACCGCGGCCAGCGCCATGCGCTGCGAGGCCGCTGGCGCAACCCCTGACAAGACGGCCCAGGCCTGTGCGATCAGGTCGATGCGCGCCTCGGTGTTGGCCTGGGATCCAAGCGCCTGCCCGTCGTCAAAGAAGGCGCGCCGAAACCATTGCCCATCCCAGGCCGGTCCGGCCAACGCAGCCTTCCAGCCCAGCGCGGCGTTCTCCCAACGCGCGGCACGCGCTTCCTCGCCGCGGCGGCGCGCCAGCGGCACAAAGTCGGCGACCAGAAGGCACAGGAACCAGCCCAGCCAGACCGACTCGCCTCGCCCCTCGTGCCCGACCCGGTTCATGCCGTCGTTCCAGTCACCGCTGCCCATCAGCGGCAGGCCGTGCACACCCACCCGCAGACTGTGATCGATGGCGCGCGCCGCGTGCTCATACACGCTGGCCTGCTCAGTGCTCACGCTGGGCGTGTAGTAGGCGTCCTCGGCACCTTCGGGAATGGCCACGCCTTCCAGGAAAGGCACCTGGCTGTCGAGCAGCGCATCGTCACCGGTGGCGCGCAGGTAGTGCACGCAGGCGTGACCCAGCCACAGCAGGTCGTCGGAAAAATGGGTGCGCACGCCGCCGCCGCCGGGCGCATGCCACCAGGGTTGCACATCGCCCTGCGCAAACTGGCGAGACGCGCACAGCAGTATCTGCTCGCGCAGCAACTCGGGCGCGGCCCAGGCCAGCGCCATCGCGTCCTGCAACTGGTCGCGAAAGCCGGTGGCGCCACCTGCCTGATAGAAGCCGGCCTTGGCCCACAGGCGGCACGACACCGTCTGGTACAGCAGCCAGCGGTTCACCAGCGCGTCAAACAGCGGATCCGGCGTTTGCACCGTGGTGGCGCCGAGCAGCCCGTCCCACAGGCTGTGCACGCTGTCCAGGCGCTGCTGCGCATCGAGCTGGGCTGCCGCCGCGATCAGCGCCTGGGCCGCGTCCGGGTTGCCAGCGTAACCCAGGAGGAACACCCGTTGCACGGTGCCACCAGCGGGTAGCGACAGCACGGTTGACAGCGCGGCGCAGGAGTCGAGCCCGACGCCGCTGCCCTGCCCCAAATGATCGGGCAGCACCAGGGCGCCGCGCGCGTCAAAGCACTCGCGCCGGTCGCAGGTCCAATCCGTGTCGTCCACGGCCGCGCCCAACAACGCCAGAAAAGCCGTGCCCTCGCCAAAACCGGCCGAGCGCTCCGGCTGCGTCGCCAGCAAGGCCATGCAGCGGCTTGCAAGACCGTTGGCCAGCGCAGTTTGCACCGTGGCCCGGTCGCTGCGGTTGGCCCCCATGAGCCACTCCACCATGCCGACCATGCGCAAGCGCAGCACACGCGTGCCATGGTTGAGCAGCGTCAGGCGAACCTGCTTGACGCTGCTATGGGCGTCGACACACCACAGCACCGTGACCTCGAGATCGTCATGGCGATGCTGCACCGTGGTGTGGCCCTGGCCATGCGTCACCCGGTAGGCGGCGCGTTCCTCGCCCCAGGCACCCGGCGTGACGCTCCAGACGCGCCGCGATGCCAGGTCCTGCAGCAAGAACCATTCGGCCGGCGGATCCAGCACCGGATCGTTGGACCAGGCGGTGAGCTGGTTCAGACGGCTGTTCACGGCCCAGCTGTAACCGCCGCCGGCTTCCGAAATCTGGGCTCCGAAATCCGGGTTCGACAGCACGTTGATCCAGGGCCGGATGGGTCGCCTTTGACGGTCGACGTCGAACACGAACTCGCCGGTGCCGGGGACAAACTCACCCACGGCGGGCGCCGGCACCGTCGCCACGCCAAAGCTGCTCGCCACGGGAGAAGTCGACACCGCTTCGCGCGCATCGCGGGCCGCTTCATGCAGGGCCTCCCAATCCTGCACATGCTGCAGCAACGGGCGCCCGTCGGCGTGCAACCAGACCCTCGCCATGGCCTGCAGCGTGGCCAGTTCCGAAGCCGAGAGTTCGTCGGCGCGCAGCAGGTACAGGCCGGTCACGACCGCACTGTTGGCCGCACTTTCGGCCAGATGGCGTTCGCGCAGCAAGGAGATTTCGCGCTGCAGCGGCATGTCGTAGGAGGCGGGTTCGGCGTTCACCACCACCAGGTCGCAGGCCACGCCGCCCCAGGCCCAAATGCTCAGGCCCTGGCTCAGGGAGCGCAGCAGGCCCAGCGCCTGCACCACATCGGCCGAGACGCACAGCATGGGGCGCTCACCCGAAATGCCGAAGCGCCAGAGCAGGCGGCGGTCGCAAAACGGGACCGGCAGCGCGCCACCGGGTCGCGTTGGCGGCTGCGGGCGCGACAGGCTCAGCACCAGTGCCGTGCTCAGGGTCTGGATGGCGGCGAAATTTTCCGGACTGATGCGCAGGCTGCGCAGGCGGATTCCGGCGAGCGTGGCCGACATCAGCGAGGCGCGCTGCACATGGCTGGATTGGCGGTATTTGTCGATCACCGCGTGCAGCGTGCCGGCGTTGTCGCTGGCCGCCGTGGCAAAGGTCAGCAGGGCCTTGGCATGCGGCGCAATGCGCAGGCGCACCGCCAGCACGCACACCGGGTCCAGCCCGGTGTCCAGCGCCAGGGCTTCACCCGCCTGCGGCAGGGCGTCCAGGCTGGCCAGCGGGTGGCTGGCGCGCTGGTTGCGCCCGAACCAGCGCTGCCGGTCGGTCTGACAACTCACCCCCAGCAGGTGCGCGTCAATATCGGTCAGAAAATGCGCCGCCAGCATGCCGCGCTCGGTGGCCAGCCGCGGCTTGCGCTCAAACACCAGCGCCTGGTGCTCGGCCTGCCATTGGGCGCGCACAAACAGCTTGGAAAACGCCGGGTGTGCCTCGTCGGCCCGGGCCTCGGCCAGCGTCACCTCAAAGGCGGACAGCAGTTCGATCTCCAGAGTGCTGTCACCCAGGTTGCGCAACTCGACCTGACGGAACTCGATGTCGTCCTCCGGACTGACCCAGACCATGGCCCGGCTGCGCAGCGCCGGCCACTGTGCCTCGAAGCACACCCGGTCGGCGTGGAAGCTGCACTCGTATTGCGCTGCTGCGTCGGGCGCAGGGTGCTGGGTGAGCGACACCGGGCGCGGTTGCGTGGCGTCGACCGCCTGGTTTTGCCCACGCACGAAGAGAAAGCTGCCGTAGGCGTCGCGCAAGGCGTCGTCGCGCCAGCGACTGACACCGACCTGACCCCAACGGCTGGCCCCGGCACCATTGGCCCGCAGCGACACGCTGTAGCGTCCATTGGACAGCACGTGTGTGGGCGCTATCGCGGCCGCACCTGGACGCACTTCGCGCAACAAGCCCGATGCGCGTCGACGCTGCGGCGAGCGCTGCGCCGGTGCCGTGCGCGCCCGATACTGCTGGCTCACTTCGCGTGGCGTGCGTTCGTGCAGCAGCGAGACCACGGCTTCGATATGCTCATTGGCCATGCCCCAGCGCTGTGCCGGCGCGCCCAACAGCACATTGGCCAGGGCCACGATGCTCATTCCCTGATGGTGCGCCATGAACGTGGCAACGGGGGTGCAGCGTTCACCCCTGGACTGGCGCGCAGCGGTGAAATCCAGCGCCTCGATGAAGCCGTAACGGGCCCGTGCCTGCAGCGCCTGCAGCGCGGCAAAGTTGCCGCTGGCCAGGTGCGGCGCCAACTGCGCGGCCAGCGCCGTGGCGTAGGGCGCAACCACCAACTCGTCGCTCGGTGTGCGGCGCAGCGCCAGGCTCGGCACACCCTGTGGCGCGTACTGGTAGGCCAGGGTGTGGTCGCTGCCCGCATACGCCGATTCGGAGATGCCCCAGGGCACGTCGTGCGTTTGCGCGTACGCCATCTGCTTGCGCAGCGCGGCTTGGCCGGCCTCGTGCAGCACGCTGCCATAGGGCTCGTCCAGCACCAGGCCGGGCATCAGGTATTCGAACATCGAACCCGACCAGGAACGCAATCCGGCCAGCGAGCCCGCAGCAAAGAAGGGACGCCCCAGCGCTTTCCAGTGGCGCACCGGCACGTCACCCTTGGCCAGCGCCAGCAAGCTCGTCAAACGCGACTCGGACGCCAGCAGATCGTAAAAGCCGGCATCGAGTTGCTGCTCGGCGACGCGAAAACCAATGTGCAGCAGGCGGCGCTTGCGGTGGTACAAAAAGCCGAAATCGGCCTGCATCACCAGCTGTTCGCAGGCGTGCGCCAGCGCCAGCAACTGGGTACTGGCTGACGCGGCGGCGCCAGCGCACGCCGCTTGCGCGTCGTCCAGCGCGCAGCGCAGCGTCGCCAGATGGTCGCCCAGCGCCCAGGCCAACTCATCGCCACGGCTCACGGGCAGCGGCGCCATGGGCTCGGTGGCTGGCGGTCGCAGGGCCGCGAGCTCGGCGACTGCGGCCAGCAGCAGGTCCTCCATCAGCTCATGCCGCGCGCTGCACTGCGCCAGCGCCTGCGGCTCGGCCAGCAGGCGCGCCAGGGCCGAGTCGCCCAGCAGCGTGGGCGCGATGTCGGGCCAGGCGGCAAGCAGCGGTGCCAGCCGCGCATGCGACGCCGCCAGCGCGCGTTGCAGGGCCTGCGTGTCAAAGGGCGCGCGCGCCAGTTCGCGGCAGGCCTGGGCCACGGCCAGCAAATGCGCGCACAGGTTGCCACTGTCCACTGTGGAGACGTACATCGGCAGCAGCGGTGCGCAGCTTTGCGTGTCGTACCAGTTCAGAAACTGTCCGCGATGGCGCTGCAACTTCGCCAGCGTGCCCAGCGTGGCCTGCAGGCGCGTCAGCAGTTGCTGCGTGCCGATCCAGCCGAATTCACGGGCGCAGGCGACGCTCAGCAGGTAAAGACCGATGTTCGTGGGCGAGGTGCGGTGCGCCAGCATCTCGTAGGGCGTGATCTGCAGGTTGTCGGGTGGCAGATGGTTCTCGGCCGGCGTCACGCAGCGTTCGAAAAAGCGCCAGGTGTCGCGCGCAATGCCGTCCAGATAGGCACGGTCATCAGCGGCCAGCACGGCGTCGCGGCACACGGCGCGCGAGCGACTGACCCACCAGGTCCACAGCGGCGACGCGCCCCAGACCAAGCACAGCGTCAACGCCAGCCCGGGGTTGGACGTGAAGCGCATGAGTCCACCCAGCAGCAGCAGGGCCAGCAGCGGCTCCTTCCAGTGCTGGCGCACCAGTGCGGCCAAGCCGCTCCTGGCGCTGGCCTGCGCCGCGGCGGCCGTGGTCCACTGCAGCAAATGGCGCCGGCTCACGAACGTGCGGTAAACGGCGCGAATGATCGCATCCAGCGACAGCATGGATTGCGCCAGCAGTGACGCCAGATGCCAGAGCCCGCCGCACAGCGCACGCAGCAGATCGGCGCCGGCCTGGCGATAGAAATGCAGCTTGGCCACGTCATCACGGCTGGGCGCAAGCCCGGCCACCGCACCCATCAGTGGACCCGCGGAAAAAGCCGCCAGCACCAGGACCAAAGCGCTCCAGGGGGACAGCAGCGCGCCCCCCAGCGCCGCCAGCAGCAAGGCCAGCGACATCGGCGCCACCAGCGAGCGGCGCAGGTTGTCGAACATCTTCCAGCGATTGATGGCGCGCAGCGGGTAACGCGCGGGTTGCCACAAAAAGGGCAGCAATTGCCAGTCGCCGCGGGTCCAGCGGTGCACGCGCGAGGCGGCGACGTCGGCATGAAAAGGGGCCTCCTCGATCACCGTGATGTCGGTCACCGCGGCGCAGCGCGCCATGGAGCCCTCCAGCAGGTCGTGGCTCAGCACCTGGCCCTGCGGCAAGCGCCCGGTCAATACTGCGTGCATGGCACGCACGTTGAGCAGGCCCTTGCCGGTGAAGCTGCCCTCGCCAAACAGGTCCTGGTAGACCTCGGAGGTGGCTGCGCTGTAGGGATCGATGCCGCATTGGCCGGCAAACAGCCAGTGGTAGAGGGTGAAGTCGCGCGGTGCCGGCAGCGGTGTGGCGACCCGCGGCTGCAGGATGCCATAGCCGCGCACCACCTGGCGCCCGGTGCTGTCGAGCTCGGGCTGATTCTGCGGGTGCGCCGCCACGCCAACGAGTTCGCGCAAGCGACCGGGTGGCAACTGGGTGTCGCTGTCCAGCGTCACCAGATAAGCGGTGCCTGCGGCAATGCGCGACAGTTCACCCAGGTCCAGAAAAGGACCCGCCTGGGACTGTGCCACGGCGGCGATGAGTTGCTCGAGCTTGCCACGCTTGCGCTCCCAACCAATCCAGCGCTGCTCGGTTTCGCAAAAAACGCGCGCCCGGTGCAGCAGGATGAAACGCGGCGCGACGCCCACGTCAGTGTCGGGTTGCGGGTAGCGCTGGTTGAGCTCGCGCAGACCCTGAACCGCGGCGTCCAGCAGGGACGCGTCGGCCGGCGCGTGCTCGGCGTCAGCGTCGGCCCAGTCGCTGAGCAGGGCGAACTGCGTGTGCCGTTCCGGATTGGCGATGTAGTGCAACTGCAGTCGACGCACCAGGTCCCGCACCGTGCCGGCGCTGCTGAGCATGGCGGGAATCACCACCATGACCCGGTGCTCGGGCGGTATGCCGCCCAGCAAGGCGAGCCGCGGCAGGTGTTGCGGCCGGGCGGACTCGCTGATGAGCCGGTTCACCACGGCCACCACCGCCTCGGAGGCCGGCCACAGCAGCAGCGCCGCGCCCAAGGCACCGGGCCAGCCCAGCGCGGCCAGCGCGACGTGACCGCCTTGCAGCATCCAGCCCACCAGAGCCACCGTGCTCAGCAGCAGCGCGCCCAGGTACAGCGGCAGGGCTGCATTGCGGGCCAGTGTGGGCCATCGCAAGGCCCAGCCCTGACGCAGGCCCAGTGCAGCCCAGAGCTGAGCGCGACCGGCGCCGCTGAGCCAATGGCCGGCCACGCTGCTGTCGCCCGCGCCTGCCTGCATCAGCCCCAGCAGCGCCTGGCCAACCTCGACCTCAGGTTTGGTGCAGCGCCGCGCCAGGCGTTCGATGCCGTGCAGGGTCTGGTCGCGGGTGCCGACGTCCTCGCTGGCAAATACTTCGGACTGGAGCATGAGGCGCATCAGCGTGCTGGCGCGCGCGATGATGTCGGGCCAGTCGGCAGCGCCGATGGCGCGCAGTGACAGCACGGCGTTGCTCACGCTCAGATTGTCGGCCGCCTGATCGGCGCTTTGCTGGGTTTGCGCCGCTGCCAGGTCGGGCAGCGCGCCGTGCAACCATTCATGGTATTGCGCCGGGTAGTGCACGTCGCCAGCGGCGCGGCGGTCTTGCAGGCGCTGTGCCATCTGCGACAGGAACATGCGCCCCACGCCGCGCTCGTTGAGCAGTTGCAGCAACTGGTCGAGCACCGTCACGGGATAGCGCTGCAGATGGTTGCAGCACAGGTTGGCAATTTCGCGCGCCGCCTTGAGCGTGGCCACGCGCTCGGCCAGTCGGCGCAGGTTCTCGATCAGCAGTACGCGCAAGGTGGTGGGCAGGGCCCACATTTCGCCCAGATTGAGTTCGCGCGTGTCCTGGTAGGCGCTGAGAAACTGCACCAGCAGTTCTTCGTCGAAGGCACCGTCGGTGTGCGCCACGAAGGCCCAGGCCACACCATAGACCCGAGGCAGTCCGGCCAGCGGCTCGTCCAGCAACATCGGCAGGGAACGAAAGTAGTTGCGCGGCAGGCCTTCGTGAATTTCCTTGAGTTGGGCGTCGATCAGGTGAAAATTGTCGAGCAGCCACTCGGCCGCCGGACTGATGTCGTAGCCCGTGCTGGCTTGCACCGCGATGTAGTGGTGCGCCTCGCGCAGCGTCTGGATGTTGCTGCGCAGACGCGGAAAGAACGTCATGGAGCGGCTGTTGGAGCACTCTGCACGGTGCGTCGTCCCGAGACTGGCGCCATGCTGGGCAAAGCGCTGCAGGCCAAATATCTCGGCGCGCACCGGCGGCTGCAAAGCGCCTCGGGCCGGGTCCAGCATCTGGCACAGGGCCGGTGACGCGTCGGGGATCAGTTGCTGCAGTTTGCGCGCACCCATCGCCTAAGCCAGCAGCGATGCCAGGCCGACCAGCAGCAGCACCACCACCAGGGTGGTGACAAAGCGCGCCGCGACGAAGCCGTGCATGGTTTGCGCCAGGCATTGCAGTTTGACCAGCTTGGTATGGGGCTGCTGGCAGAGTCGAAAATGCGCGCCGAGGGCACTCAGTTCGGTGCTTGATGCCTGGGCCGGATTGCCGAAAGAGGCGGTGCTCCAGCAGCGCTTTGAAACGAGATGCGTGTTCATGGGGGTGGTCCTGCGCCGGGTCAGCCGGACCCGGAGAAATACAAAAAGTGAAGCAAGACCGGTCGGATGAACCCATTCATCGCGGCCGGCATTGCTTGCAAGAAGTCAAACGATGTTCAACGCCGCGAGCGCACCGGCTGGTCGTCCTTGCCGATGTAGACCTCGACGCGACGGTTCAATGCGCGGTTCGTGTCCGAGGCGTTATCGGCGACCGGGAAATCCAGGCCGTAGCCGATGGCACTGACGCGCGCAGAGGACACGCCCATGCCGGCCAGCGCGACCTGCACCGACTGGGCCCGACGCATGGACAGCGCCAGGTTGTAGTCGGCTGAGCCGGTGTTGTCTGTGAAACCCTCGATCAGCACGCGCCGCGCCGGGTATTGCTGCAGGAAGTCAGCCAGCTTGCGCAATGAGACCTGGGCACCGGGTTTGATTTCGGCGCGGTTGAATTCGAACAGCACATCGCCCAGGGTGACCAACAGACCGCGCTCGGTCTGCTGCGCCTGCAAGTCCTTGAGTTGTTGCTGCAACTGCGCGGCCTGCTGCTGGGCCGCGTCGGCACTGGCCAGCGCCACGGCGGTCTGCTGCTCGGCCACTGCCGTCTGGCGCCGCGCCTGCTGGGTCTGAGCCTGGGCCGAACTGGTTTGCGCCTGCGCCATGCGGGCGTCGGCCTGAGCGCGCTGCGCCTGGCCCTGACGCACATCGGCACGGGCGCGCTCACGCTCCAGTTCCGCGCCGGCAATGGCCGCGTCGCTGCCCTTGGCCTGCGCCACCGCCAGGGCAGTGCGGCCCTGCTGGTGGGCCACATAGGCGGCGCTGTTGATGTCGCTGGTGGCGGCGTCGCTGGCCAGCAAACTGTTGGCGCGGTTCAGCGACTCCGTGGCCTTCTTCAGTTCCAGCGGTGCGCGCTCCAGCACGGCGGGGTCGAGTTCGGCGCTGCGCACCGTGGCGCGGGCCTGCAGCAGTTCCGCGGAGGGAACCGGTGTGCTGGCACATGCGCCCAGCAACAGCGTGCCGAGCAGTGTGGATGTGGCGAGCAGCAAGGCGCTGGTGGTGAGATGGGGTTTCATGTTGTTTTTCTCCGGATGTTGAGGCGGGTACAAGCTGGGCTTCACTGGCGATTCATCTCTTCGCGCAGCTGGCGAATGCCGGCGCGAACTTCGTCGAGTGCCCGCTGCCCGCGCACGGAGCGCGCCTGCGCTTCGGCCAGATTGGCATCGGCCTCGGCCTGCTCGGCCAGTTGCCGCGCCAGCACGTAGTCCTTGTTGGCATAGGCCAGCTTGGCGCGGGCGATCTTGTCGCGCGCTGCCGCCAGCTCCAGCGGCGCCTCGGCCGCTGCAGCGCCGGAGGCGCGCTCCACCGCCGCCTGGCCCACCGCCAATTGCGCATTCGGTGGCACTGGGCTGGCGCAGGCTGCGAGCAAGGCGACGAGCGCCAGTGCAGTCGCCGTGCGCAGCATTTCAGGCGCTTTCGGGGGGATGTTTTTCATGACGACTTCCTAAGGTGAAAGGCTTCGCGGCCGGCCCGGACCAGAGGGCCCGCACCGCGCAGAAGCGATGCATCGACTGTAGGCAAGGCTGCCTGCAAAAACCATCGGACGGCCCCCCCGGTGCCTGTCGGAAATGGCCTACGAACTGGGCCTTGGGTGGCAGATCTGCTGGAAGGAAATGGTATGTCTCGGTGCAAACCGCGAACCATCCGCGCGGCAAGATCCGCAGGCTGCTGACCCTGCGCAAGTAATGCGGCGCCACGCAAAAAAGCCCCGCAGTTGCGGGGCCTTCTTGACCCTCGTGGCGCCGGCCGAGACTGACGCCGACTTCAGTTCAGCGCGTGCCGCTGACTTCGATCTCGACGCGGCGATCGGGCTGCAGGCAGGCGATCAGCTTCGGTGTGGCCTTGTTGCCCTTGCAGTCCTCGGACTTGGTCACGGGCATGGATTCACCCTTGGCAACGGTGTTGATCTTGGCGCCATCCAACTTGTCGGAAGTCACCAGATAGGCTTTCACCGAATCCGCACGCTGCTGCGACAGCTTCTGGTTGTAGGCGTTGGTGCCCAGGCGATCGGTGTGGCCTTCGACCGTGATCATGCTGTACTGCGTGCCCTGCAGATCGGTGGCAAAGCGGTCCAGTGCGGCTCGGCCCTCGGGGCGCAACACCACCTTGTCAAAGCCGAACAGCGACTCGGCCGTGAAGCTCACGCGCTTGGGCGCAGGCGGCGGCGGCACGAACACCGGCACGGGCGCCGGCGGCGCCACGTAGACCGGTGGCGCGGCGGCAACAACCACGGGTGCAGGCGCGGCAGCGCGCGGTGCCGGGCTTTGCACCTGGGTGCCAAAGCGGTACACCAGACCAATCGACGCCATGTCGATGTCGCCCTTGTTGCCCACGGCGTCGTTCACCCGGTAGCGTTCCAGTTCACCGCGCAGCGACAGTGCCGGCGTGAAGGCGTATTGCAGGCCCAGACCCACTTTGGGGTTCACCTGGCGCTTGCTCGGGTTGGGGTCGAGCACCAGCACCGCGCCGCTGCTGGAGAAGCTGTCCCGGGTCTGCGCGTAGTTGGCGCCGATGCGGCCAAAGGCCGAGAACTTTTCCGTGATGGGCAGCGTGCCCACCAGGTCCAGGTTCAGACCGCGCAGACGGATGCTGCCGTCGAGCGTTCCAGCCGGCATGGTGCTGGCTTTGAAGCCGTATTGGCCCAGCTCGAAATAGCCGCCTTCCAGGGCGAAATTGGGGTTCATCTGGTAGCCGCCGAAGACCTTGTAGCCGGTATCGCGATTGTCATCGACGATGGTCGTGCTGGTGGCGCCTGCGCCCACCAGGCCGGCGGCGATGCGCGCGTCATCGATCTTGGCCCGGGCCTGGCCGACGTTGCCGCCGACGTACCAACCCGGCTCTTGGGCCATGGCGCAGCTGCTGGCCATGACCGCCAGCGCGATCAGGCTGAGTTTGCCCGTGACGCCGCTGAATTGTGTGCTTGCTGATTTCATAATTTACTCCAGGATTTGCGCCGACCCGAGTGAGAACACTGCAGTGCGGCGTGATTGCCATTGGTTGATTTGCTCCATTGGCCCAGGCCCGCAGGCTTGGGGCTTGTCGCTGCCCCGGATCAGTTGCCCGGAACGTTGATCACCGTGTCGACCAGCGTCACCGAGGCGCCAAGCGACAGGGCCCGGCCGTTGAGCGTGACGACGGCCACGTTGCCCGCGGTGGAGAAGGAAGCGCCGGCCTGCGAAATGATGGTCCCGACCATGGTGCCAGAGCCGCCAGCATTGATGGTGGCGAAACTGCCCACCTGCCAGAACACGTTCTTCGCTTGCGCGCCACCGGCCAGGATGATGCTTTGCGGCGCAGCGGCACCGGGGCCGCCAACGGTCAGCGTGGTCGCCATCTGGAACACGAAGACCGCGTTGGCATTGCCCTGCGCGTCCAGCGTGAGGTTACCGCCCTCCACCAGGAACGAACCCGAGGGCGAGGTATAGACACCTGGAGCCAGGGTCAGATTGGCCAGGTTGGCCCCGGGATTGGCGCCTGCGGGCATGGCCGCCAGCGCGAGGTAGGCGCTTTGCGCGTCCAGCCTGGCCTGTTTGGCGATAGCGCAGGATGCGGCGTTCGGGCCGGCTAAAGTGGGACCCGTGACCGAGTTGGTGCAGGTGTAGATCTTGCCGCTGACCGCGCCCTTGTTGGCGGGTGTTTCGGTATAGATGTCACCGGCCGTGTCATGGAATCCGGTCACGGTCGCGGTGGCTGTGGCAATCGTTCCGATGTCGCCATTGATCTGCGTCAGGGTGCCGGTGTTGGTCATTCCGGCAGTGCCGCCAAAGGTGCCGAAGGGTGCGGCCGCTCCCAGGTTCACGCTCGGGGGCGACACCACGACGGCTGCGGCCGTGGTGAAGCTCCACACCTTGTTCACGGCCAGGGCGTTACCCGCCAGATCCTTGGCAGCAGTGCTGATGGTGGCGGTGTAGGTGGTGTTCGCCGTCAGCACGCTGGCGGGGGTGAACACTGCGCTCACGCCGGAGTAAGCGGTGGTACCGGTCACCGCGACTGCGCCCTGCTTCAGCTGGAAACTCGCCGTGTTGATCGTCAGCGGGTCCATGGCCTTGCTGAAGGTGGCATTCACGGTGCTGTTGAGCGCCACGTTGCTTGCCAGATCGGCCGGGCTGACCAGCACCACGGTGGGCGCCGTCGTGTCAACTGCAGCGCCGGTGGTCCAACTCCAGATGTAAGCCAGTGCCAGCGCGTTGCCGGCGAGGTCCTTGGCAGCGGTGGTGATGGTGGCGGTGTAGGTGGTGTTGGCCGTCAGCGGGCTGGTGGGGGTGAACACGGCGTTGACGCCCGAGTAGCTGGTGGTACCGGTCACCGCGACTGCGCCCTGCTTCAGCTGGAAACTCGCCGTGTTGATCGTCAGCGGGTCCATGGCTTCAGTGAAAGTTGCGCCGACCTTGGTGTTCAAAGCCACACCGGTGGCACCGTTGGCGTTGATGGTGGCGGTGACCATGGGCGGTGTCGTATCGGGAGCGGCGCCGGTGGTCCAGCTCCAGTTGTAGTCGCTGACCAGGGCATTGCCTACGAGGTCCTTGGCAGCGGTGGTGATCGTCGCGGTGTAGGTGGTGTTGTAGGCCAGCACGTTGGCCGGCGTGAAGATCGCCGTCACGCCGGAATAGCTGGTCGCTCCGGCAATCACGTTCGCTCCCTGCTTGAAGCTGAAACTGGCCGCCGTGAGGGTGGTCGGGTCCATGGCTTCGCTGAAGGTGGCGCTGACCTGGGTGTTCACCGCGACGCCGATGGCGCCGTTGGCGTTGACGGTGGCGGTGACCTGGGGCGGCGTGGTGTCGGGGATGCCTCCGGTGCTGAAGGTCCAGACGAAATTGGCCGCCATGGCGATGCCGGCGCTGTCGCGCGCGGCGCTGCTGACCGTGGCCTTGCACAGCGTATTGGGCGCCAGGGCGACCGCTGCGGGCAGGGTCAGGGTGGCCGTGCGACTCGAGGCCAGGTAGCTCACGGCGCCGACCACGGGCGTCCCCGCCGGGCATTCCAGCGCAAATGAAGCATCTGTCAGTGTCGCGGGATCCATGTCCTTGCTGAACGCGGCTGTGATCAATTTGGTATTTGCCGGCACGGCAGTGGCATTGGGCAGGGGCGTTACGGCGGTGACCGATGGCACCAGGGTGGCGGTAGCGCCACCGATGCCCAGAATGGGCTCACGTCCGCCACCGCAGCCGGCGGCCAGGGCACTCAGCAGCAGGGCTGCGAGCCAGGGCAGAACCCTGCAATAACTCAAATTTATTTTCATGGTGTTTCCTTGTTCGTCTCGTCCGGATCAGACTTGCCAACACCGACTCGCAGTCGGTGTTGGCGCTGGCGTTTTGCGTGGCCGCCGAGGCGGTCTGCATCACGTTTTCAGTATTGCCCTGCGCCGTTTTGCGCTCTGTGTGTTGGCGCACGCAGGGCTGTAGGACAAAGGATCAACGCGTGCCGGTGACCTCGATGTCGACACGGCGATCGGCCTGCAGGCAGGCGATCAGCTTCGGTGTGGCCTTGTTGCCCTTGCAGTCCTCGGCCTTGGTCACGGGCATGGTCTCGCCCTTGCCCACGGTGTTGATGCGCGAGCCGTCCAGCTTGGCGTCCGACACCAGATAGGCCTTCACCGAGTCGGCACGCTGCAGCGACAGCTTCTGGTTGTAGGCGTTGCTGCCCAGGCGATCGGTGTGGCCTTCCACCATGATCACGTTGTACTGCGTGCCCTGCACGTCGCGGGCAAAGGTATCCAGAGCCGCCTTGCCCTCGGGGCGCAGGGTCGCCTTGTCAAAGCCGAACAGCGACTCGGCCGTGAAGCTCACGCGGCGCGGCACCGGTGCTGCGGCCACGGGCACCGTCGGCACCATGACGATGACGGGGGCTGGCGCCACGACGGGTGCGGGAGCGGGCGCCACGTACACGGGCGCCGCAGCGACGCGGGTTGCAACCTGCGCAGGGCGACCGAACGGCATCACCAGGCTGACCGAGTACATGTCGACGTTGGCCTTGTGACCGACGCCGTCATTCATCCGATAGCGTTCGGCTTCGGTGCGCACCAGGAAGGAGGGGCTGAATTCGTACTGCAGGCCGACACCGATCTTGGCGTTGGTCTCGCGATGGCTCGGGTTCGCATTGATCACCGTGGCCAAGCCTGTGCTGCCGAAGCTGTCGCGGGTGCGGGCGTATTGCGCACCGATGCGTCCCAGCGCCGAGAAGCGCTCGGTGATCGGCAGCGTACCCACCAGGTCCAGGTTCAAGCCCTGTGAGCGGACCTTGCCGCTGAGCGTGCCGGCAGGCAAGGTGTTGGCGGTGAAGGACGACGAGCCCAGGTCAAAATAGCCGGCTTCAAAGGCCCAGTTGCGGTTCATCTGGTAGCCGCCGAACAGCTTGTAGCCGGTGTCGCGCTCGTTGCGGTCGACCGTGGTGGAAGTGAAGCCGGTGCCGAGCACGCTCTCGCCCATGCGTTGTTCGTCGAAATGGGCACGCGACTGGCCGACGGACAACCCCAGGTAGGGGTAGCCGCCCTCTTGCGCCATGGCCATCTGGCCTGCCAGGGGAACGAGGCCGGCAACGGTCAGCAGGCGCAACATGTGGATGGTTTTCATAAATTATTTCAGGTTGGTTGGAAAGAACCCGTTTGTAAATTCGCCGCGCCCTCAGGTCTGTGCGTTGGCGCACTCGCAGCCAAAACTGTGAAGTTTTCATGGCCATCAGCACCCGCAACAGCGACCGACAGCGCTGGCTGACGGCAGCTGCCCGGCTCAGGCCCGTGACGACCTGTGGCGCCATGTTCGCTGCCGCACAGTCGGCACGAATGAGCTCGGCGCACACTGCAGGACGAAAGAACTTCGCGTTCAGCACCACCCCGGGCGCACGCGTCACCCACTGGAGTGCTGACATGGCCACTGTCGAAAACCATCTGATCGAATTGCTGCCACGCACAGCGCGGCGCCAACTGCTGGCGCAGTGCGAGAGCGTGCCGCTGGTGCTGGAGCAGGTGCTGTGCGAATCGGGCGACCCGACGCGTTACGCCTGGTTCCCGACAGAGGGTTTCATCTCACTGCTGGCGCACGCCGACGGCGGGCCGGGACTGGAAGTGGGAATGGTGGGGCGCGAGGGCATGCTCGGCGCGCAGTTGGCATTGGGTGTGGCCACCACGCCGTTGCACGCTCTGGTGCAGGGCGCGGGCGTGGCCTGGCGCGTCCCCACGGCAGCGCTGAAAGCCGAGCTGGCGCACAGCACGGCACTGCAGGCGGTGTTGGGGCGCTACATCTACGTGCTGATGGCGCAGCTGGCCACGGCCTCCCCCTGCCTGCGCTACCACCAGATCGGTCCGCGACTGGCACGCTGGCTGCTGATGAGTCAGGACCGCGCGCAGAGCGACAATTTCCGCGTCACGCACGAGTTTTTGGCCCACATGCTGGGTGTGCGCCGCGTGGGTGTCACCACCGCCGCAGGCGCGCTGCAACGCGCCGGACTCATCAGCTACAAACACGGCCAACTGGAAGTCCTGGACCGCGCCGGGCTCGAGTCCGCCGCCTGCAGCTGTTATGCCGCCGACCGGCAGGTGTACCAAAAACTGTTGCGTTAATCCGTCCTTTGCGCGGCGTACAGGTGCCAGACGGCGATGAACATCGCCGCGATCACCGGGCCCAGCACAAAGCCGTTGAGACCAAACACCGCCATGCCGCCCAGCGTGGTGAGCATCACCACATAGTCGGGCATGCCCGTGTCCTTGCCCACCAGAATCGGGCGCAGCAGGTTGTCCACCAGGCCGATCACCAGCACGCCGTAGGCGATCAGCCCCAGGCCCTGCCACAGGGCGCCCGTGACCAGGAACCAGGCGGCCACCGGCAGCCAAACGAGGCCGGCGCCGATGGCCGGCAAGAGCGACAAGAAGGCCATCAATACGGCCCAGAGCAGCGCGCCGCTGACACCGAGATACCAGAACGCGACACCACCGAGCGCGCCCTGCACCGCCGCCACCAGCAGGTTGCCCTTGACCGTGGCCCGAATCACAGTGCTGAACTTGGTCAGCAGTTCCTGTTGGTGCGCCGGCGCCAAGGGCGCGGCGCGGCGCAACGCGCGCACCACACTCTCGCCATCGCGGATCAGGAAGAAACACAGGTACAGGCTGATGAACACGCTGGCCACAAATTCGAAGGTGTTTTGCCCCACGCTGAAGGCCTGGGTCGCGATGAACTGGCTGCCCTGGGCCAGCGCCGTCGTGAGGCGCTGCTGCAGCACGTTGAAGTTCACCAGGCCAAAATGGTCCAGCAGCGAGGACAGCCAATGGGGCAGCGCATCAAACACGCCATGAAAATACAAGGCAGGATTCAACTCGCCCGACTGCAGGCGCTGCACCAGCATAGCCGCCTCGCGCACCAGCGAGGCGCTGACCAGGGCCAGCGGCAACACCACGCTGAGCAAGACCAGCAGCAGTGTCGCGAGCGCGGCCGGCGTGCGCCGCCGCCCCATCCTGGGCAGCAACCAGCGGTACAGCGGCGCAAACAGCAAGGCGATGATGGCCGCCCACAGGATGGCGCCGTAAAACGGCAGCAGGATCCAGCCCAGCGCGAGCGACGCGGCCAGCACCAGACCGAGCAAGGCGTGGCGCTGCGTGTCGGTACGGCCTTCAGGGGTGGCAGGTTTCATGGGCGAACAAATGGGCCCATGGTAGCGGCAAATCGCCGGGCCAACGGTGCGGCGCAGCACAAAGCAGGGTCGAGGATGCTTGGCTTCGTGCCAGCACTACCGCGCCTTTGCTCATCGGGCAGTTTGGGGCTTAGGCCCCGCCGATGGCCCAGGCTCTGGCCGCGCTGAGGCTGGAAAATATTTGCAAAGAATACGGCACACGCTTGGCATAGAGTTCGAGCAGTTCGAGCACTTTCGGGTCGACGGCAACCATGGCCAATTTCATGCTGGCGTTCGTCTTGGCAGCGCCAATCCCGTAGGCAACGGCCATGGTGACGGCCTTCGCGTCCACCGAAAAGCTCTGCACCTCCAGAAAGTCGCTGATCGAATAGCGCAGCCTATCGAAGTCCGGACGGTTGTGCACATCGGCCATCGATTGGTTGAATTCGTCAAGCGTCACATGACCCGAAAATTTTCGGTAGGAACCTCTGGGCTCGGAATTGATTGTGTACGGCATGGCTGATCCTGAGCGCAATTAAAAAACTTTCATTGACAGTGCTGCCCCGTATTACGGTGATGACTGCTTCAGGCTCTTGCATTCGATGTCAGTCATCCCTGACGCATGGGGCGCCGATCATGAACTGGGCCTCAGGGGGGGGGTAGCCATTTCCGAGTCCGGCGGTGCGCGGCTGCTGCACGCCAGCGTCATCACGTCCAGCAACATCGAATGGAATTGAAAACTCAATTGAGGGTTCTGCAGGATATGACTGTTCATTTATATTTATGAATAGCCATGTGAATGGATTCAGGTAACAGTCACCATATTGCGCAACTCCGCTGTGAATACTACTCGGCAATGCATGCCAAACCAACCGGACTGAAGAAAAATACTTTCATCCGCCAGTTTCGCGGTACTGCCTGCAATGCCGAAGGCGGTAAGCCATCATCATCAGGTGTGGCCGTCGAGCTTGTTGAAACAATGCCCCAAAGGGCATTGACGTGGGCACCTGATCACAATTGCTTATTGCCCTGAAGGGCCTGAACCAAGCACAACAGCCGAGCCGTTCATGCCCGCTTCCAGTTGCGGCGCCACCACGCTGACACAGCGCTGTGTGCGCAAGCGCACTGACGGTTTGCCGCTCCTCGTCTAAGTTCAGGCCTGTCGTGAACTTTCTGGCAGCGCCATCTGCTGCCGTTTGGAGACTCCATGCAAACCCTTGTGACCACCGATTCGACACCCCACAGCGCCGCACGCAGGGCCAATCCACAGGCTGCGACCCCGTTTCGTGCAGACCACCAGTTCATCGCCATGCTCGATTCCTTTCGTCGCAGCGGCGGGCTGCTCCAAGCCTGTGAAGTGGTGGCAATGTTCCTGGCGCGCGGCGAATCCGACATCACGGCACTGGCCCAATGGATCCTGCAGCGCCGGGTGATCAGCGTCGAATGGCAATCCAGGATCTGGCTGCCGCTGTTTCAGTTCAACCGTGATGACATGTCGCCGCGGTCCGGGCTGGCGCCGGTGCTTGAGGAATTGAACCCGGCCTACCCGCACTGGGCCTTGGCGAACTGGTTTTCCCGGCCTCATCCCCGGCTACACGAGCACACGCCGGCCGACACATTGGGCATCGATGCGACTGCAGTCCTCAAGGCTGCGCATTTCGATCGCCTCAGGGCCGCCGGCTGAGACCTGGCACTTGCAATGCATTCGCGGCGCCAGCATTCCATGAGACCGTGGCATAGCCTGTTGCCGGGCGTGGCGCTCGGTCTGTCCCTGATCTTTTTAACTTTTGGAGAAGCCATGGCCGTTGAAGAACCGGAATACCGCGTGACCCGCGCAGAAGACGCTTTCGAGGTGCGCGAATACCCTGCGCTGCTGGCCGCAGAGGTCACCGTGGGCGGTGAGCGCAGTGCGGCCGTCAGCGCCGGTTTTCGCCTGCTCGCCGGCGACATCTTCGGCGGCAACCAGCGCCGCCAGCGCATTGCCATGACCGCGCCCGTGCTGCAGGCGGCCACGCCGGGAGAAAGCATTGCCATGACCGCGCCGGTGACCCAGACCGCCAGCGCAGGCGCCTGGATCATCCGCTTTCTGCTGCCGCGAAGCTACACGCTGGACACCCTGCCCCTACCCAACGACGCCCAGGTGCACCTGACCACCCTGGCCCCGGCGCGCTTCGCCATAGCGCGCTTTTCCGGGCTGGCGCGAGAAGACGACATTGCACTGCAAACGGCCTCGCTCAACGCCTTCGCCCGGCGCCATCAGTTGCACGCGAACGGCGCGCCGACCCTGGCGCGCTTCGATCCGCCCTGGACGCTGTGGTTCATGCGACGCAATGAAATCATGCTGCCACTGCTGCCGGAAGGCGCGCCCTGAAGGCCGTGCGCCCTGCCATTGAATTGAACCCGGGCGCGACGCGCCTCAAACCGAACGGAGAATGAATGGACCACTGCCCTTACCAGACCACCGCCGCCGGCAACCCGGTTGCCGACAACCAGAACACCCAGACCGCCGGAGCGCGCGGGCCCGCGCTGCTGCAGGACTACCAGCTGATGGAGAAGATGGCGCACTTCAACCGCGAGCGCGTGCCGGAGCGCGTGGTGCACGCCAAGGGCGCAGGCGCCTTCGGCAATCTGCTCATCACGCATGACCTGGCGCGCTACACCCGTGCCAAGCTGTTCGCCAAGGTGGGCAACTGCTGCCCGATGTTCGCGCGCTTCTCCACCGTGGCCGGCGAGATGGGCTCGGCCGACACGGCGCGCGACCCGCGCGGCTTTGCCCTGAAGTTCTACACCGAAGAGGGCAACTGGGACCTGGTGGGCAACAACACGCCGGTGTTTTTCGTGCGTGACGCGCTCAAGTTCTCCGACTTCATCCACTCGCAAAAGCGCGACCCCGCCACCGGCCTGCGCGACAACACCATGCAGTGGGACTTCTGGAGCCATTCGCCCGAGTCGCTGCACCAGGTGACGACGCTGTTTTCCGACCGCGGCATCCCGGCCACGCTGCGCCACATGAACGGCTATTCCAGCCACACCTACAGCCTGTGGAACGAGGCTGGTGAACGCTTCTGGGTGAAATGGCATTTCAAGACGCTGCAGGGCATACAGACGCTGACCAATGCCCAGGCCGCAACCATTGCCGGCACCGACCTGGACTACCACCGGCGCGACCTGCACGACGCCATAGCCCGGGGCGACTTCCCGCAATGGCGGGTGCAGATCCAGATCATGCCCGAGCGCGAAGCCCTGAGCTACGCCATCCATCCCTTCGACCTGACCAAGGTCTGGCCGCACGTTGACTACCCCGTCATGGACGTGGGCGTGATGACGCTGACGCAGAACCCGCGCAATTATTTTGCCGAAGTGGAACAGGCGGCGTTCGAGCCCGGCAACATGCCGCCGGGTATGGGCGCCTCACCCGACAAGGTGCTGCAGGCAAGACTGCTGTCCTACCCGGATGCGCACCGGCATCGCATCGGCATCCAGTACGCCGCGCTGCCGGTGAACCGGCCCCATTGCCCGGTGAAGACCTACCACCGCGACGGCGCAAGCCGCTTTGACGGCAATGGCGAGGGCAACGTGAACTACGAGCCCAACAGCTTTGACGGCCCGGTGCAGGACCCGCGCGTGCGCGAACCGGCGCTCGCGCTGCAGGGCGACGCCGACCGCTACGACCACCGCCTGGGCAACGAGGACTACAGCCAGGCCGGCGCGCTCTACCGGCTCATGAGCCCGGCGCAAAAGGACCAGCTCATCGCCAACCTGCTGGCGGTGCTGCAAACCGTGCCCCGGGCCATACAGCTGCGCCAGCTGGCGCAGTTTGGCCAGGCCGATGCCGGCTATGGCGCGCGCGTCGCCGCCGGTCTGGGGATTTCGGCCGGGGAAGCCGCACTGGGCTAATCCCCTCATGCCTGCGTCTGAATGCCCCTGAGCTGATCCTCCAGTGCCTCGATGCGAAACAGGTAACCGAGCAGGAAGGCAATCGCAAACAGGTCCAGGTCGAAGTCCCGGCGCAGCTTGCCCGCCGTGCACAGTGCGGCCACACAAGCCGGATTGAAATGGCGCTCCCGGGGACCGCTTTCTTCCCTCTGCGGCAGCGGCGCGAGGGCGCCGTATTCCACCAGTTCAGTGAGTTCGGGCGCACTCATGCCGCACTCACTGGACAACTCCATCAGGTTCAGGCTGGCCCCGCCCGACGGGCTATGCTCGGGCCACATGAGCACGCCTCAGCAGGTGACGTTCGTACCGCGTTCGGGCTGGCTGCCCGAAAGAGGCAAAGGGGTCAACCCGGTCTGTGTATTCCATGCTTGTCACCGTCCTTTCATTGCGAAGCCTTGAATGTGCGCGCCTTGCTGCCGCTGGTCTGTGCGATGGCACACAGCACGACATCGGCAGAAGTTCAGGCCACGGCACCGAACAGTGAACCCACGCCGGCCGTGACGCCGATGGCCAGCGCACCCCAGAAGGTGACGCGCCAGGCGCTGGCCCAGACGTTCGCGCCGCCGACACGCGCGGCGATCACGCCCAGCAGCGCCAGAAAGCCCAGGGATGTGCCCGCTATCCAGAGAATCATGCTGCCTGCCGGCGCCAGCGCGACCACTCCCATGGGCAGGGCCGCACCCACGGAAAAGCTCAGCGCCGAAGTCCACGCGGCCTGAATGGGGCGCGCCGTAAGGTGCACGTTGATGCCGAGTTCATCGAGCGCGTGCGCACTCAGGGCGTCGTGCTGCATCAGTTGCCTGGCCACCTGTTGCGCCAGCTCCGGCGCGAGTCCGCGCATTGCGTAGATGCCGGCCAGCTCGCGCTGCTCGGCCGCCGGGTCGCTCTGGAGTTCGGCGCGCTCGCGCTTCAGGTCGGCGGCCTCGGTGTCGGCCTGCGAGTGCACGGAAACGTATTCACCAGCAGCCATGGACATGGCACCGGCCACGAGCCCGGCGATGCCGGTGAGCAAAACGCTGTTCTGGCTGGCGTGCGCCGCGGCCACGCCGGCCACCAGGCTCGCGGTGGAGACGATGCCGTCGTTGGCGCCGAGCACGGCGGCGCGCAACCAGCCGATGCGATCGGTGCGGTGCTGCTCCGAATGACGACGCAACTGGCGCAGGCTCATGCTGGCATGTGCCGCAGCACCCAGTTCACGTAATGGTCCATCCAGTTCTGCAGAAACGCCCGGCTGCCCTGGCCGATGTTGCCGCCCGCATCGAACAGACCATCCGTGGCGTGAATGAAAGCCTCGGGTTGCGCCAGCGTGGGCACATCCAGCGACACGAGAATGTTGCGCAGGTGTTGCTGCGCCGCGGCCGTTCCGATGGCGCCCACGGAGACCCCCAGCACACCCGCTGGCTTGCCAGCCCAGGAGTTGTCACCCGAGGGCCGCGACGCATGGTCGATGGCGTTTTTCAGCACGCCCGGTATCGAGCGGTTGTACTCGGGCGTGACGAACAGCAGGCCCTGCGCGCGCGCGATGTCGGCCTTGAGGCGCAGCACGTTGGGCGCCTGATCCGCGTCGTCGTCCTGGTTGTACAGCGGCAGGTCGCCGATTTGCAACTGCTTGAACACGAAGTTGGCCGGTGCCAAACGCGCCAGAGCGGTGGCCAGATGGCGGTTGAAGGAACCCTGGCGCAGACTGCCGACGATGACAGCGATCGCGATTTTGCTCAAGATGAACTCCGGTTGGATGGACAGAACGGCCCGCCGCATGGAAGGTCAGACACCAGAGTAGCGACGCCCATTTTTTTCGTCTGTGCGCTTGCGCACACGCTGAAGGGAGCGTGCCGGCCCCGGCGTGCGTTGCCGAACAGACCTGGCACGCGCGAACTTCTATCGTTGAACTGAACCTGCAAGAACGAGCTTGCAGGCTTGCAGATCCCCCCAATTCAATCACTGAAAGGCCATTCCAATGAACTACGAAGAACGCGACAGTTACGGCATGTACCAGGTCCAGGGCTCCAACGGACCCGGCCCCGCCCTCATGGGCGCCGATACCCTGCTCGGCAATGACGTCTGCAACCTGCAGCAGGAGAGCCTGGGCGACATCAAGGAGATCATGCTCGACATGCGCACGGGCCGCATCAGTTACGCCGTACTGTCCTTCGGTGGATTCCTGGGCGTGGGCGAAAAACTCTTTGCCGTGCCCTGGAGCGCGCTGGCGCTGGACACGGTGAACAAGCGCTTCACGCTGAATGTCACCTTGGCGCGGCTGGAAGAAGCGCCCGGCTTTGACAAGGACAGCTGGCCCGACATGGCAGACCCCGCCTGGGTGCAGGGCGTCCATGAGTACTACGGCACCCAAGCCTCGGTAGGCGATCTGCCGACCTGAGCGCGTGCCTCAGCCTTGGCGCCGGGCTGCGCAGCGGCTGCGGCCCGGGGCAGC
Organism: uncultured beta proteobacterium; assembly: GCA_903830985.1. Taxonomy (GTDB): domain Bacteria; phylum Pseudomonadota; class Gammaproteobacteria; order Burkholderiales; family Burkholderiaceae_C; genus CAIKVZ01. The sequence continues at coordinate 7,830 of CAIKVZ010000020.1, read as the reverse complement.
GGCGGGTCTATTCGGCACCGACATCCTGGTAGTCGCCCACCGAGGCCTTGATGACTTCGGCCGCGATGGCCATCTCCTGCGCCGTGCGGGCTTCGGCCAGCAGCACGACTTGCCCGCTGGCAACAGCGTCGTGCACCATTTCGGAAAACCAGCCGTCGGGCTGCAGGGCCGGCGCAACCGCTTTGCCCATCGCTCCCTTGGTTGCGCCGAGGACACCACCGATGCTGGCGCCCCAACCGAGCATGGCCAGTGGCGCCACCAGCGGGCTGGCGACAACCAGACTCACATTGGCGCTCACCAGCGCCAGTTCCGTCAGCGCCCCCATGCCCGTGCCGACAGCGGTGCCGATGGCGGCGTCCACCAGCACGTCATGCAGCACGGCATTGCTGTCAGCCGCAACCGGAGCGACGGGAGCGGTGGTCTCGGCGCTGAAAATCTGCAATTGCCCGCTGGGCAAGCCGCGCTGTTCGAGTTGCGAGCGCGCGGCCTGCGCATCATTGATGTAGGCAAAGAAGCCCGCCAGATGGTGTCGGTAGCCATGCAAAGTCGTACTCCTTGATATGCCCCGTGCAGGGCGGGTAAGCGTGCACCGTAGCGCCAACACCTGGCCGTTTCTGTGCGCTGACGCGCTTACACTCGCAGCCATGAAAATGACTGCCGTCCAACCGGACCACTTCGCCTGCTGGCCGTTGCACGCGCTCGGCAAAGCCGCGCTGCTCAGCGGCCTGGTCGCAACGCTTTTTCTCCCCGGCTGCGCAGCCGGGAAGCCGCCGCAGGCAGCGCCTGGCGCCTCGGGCACAGATGCCGTACTGGCTGTCCCTGCCGGTTACGCGCTGGTCTGGTCCGACGAATTTTCCGCCCACGGTCTGCCCGATCCGGCGAAGTGGGCGTACGACACCGGCTTCAATCGCCAGGGATGGCACAACCACGAACTGCAGTACTACAGCGCTGAGCGCCTTGGCAACGCGCAGGTCCGCGATGGCAAACTGGTCATCAGCGCGCGCAAGGAAAGGCTGCCCGAGGCAACGGACTGGGGTGGTCAGGGGTACACGTCAGCGCGGCTCATCACCAAGGGCCTCGCCGAGTGGACCTACGGCTATTTTGAAGTCCGCGCGCGCCTGCCCTGCGGCAAGGGCAGCTGGCCCGCGATCTGGATGCTGGGCAGCCAGGGCGAGTGGCCCATGGGCGGCGAGCTCGACATCATGGAGCAGGTGGGCAAGGCGCCGACGCGCATTTTCAGCACGGTGCACAGCGCCGCAGGGAGCGGCGGCGACGGTGCTGGCGCCGCTGTCGAACTGCTGGACGCATGCAGCGCCTTTCACCGCTACCAGATGCACTGGACCGCGCAGCAGGTGCGTTTCGGGGTGGACGGCAAGACCCACTTCACCTATCTGAACCAGGGAATGGGGAGCCGCCAGTGGCCCTTCGACGCACCGCAATTCCTGATCCTGAATCTCGCCATCGGCGGGGACCTGGGCGGGCCGGTGGACGACACGATTTTTCCCCTGTACATGGAAGTCGACTACGTCCGCGTCTATCAGGCACCCCGCTGAGAGCAACACAGACACCGGACTGCGCAAGCGCATTTCCTAAACGTGCGACGGCGCACAGACCCACCCTCTGACGACGGCAAGAATCAAGGCTGATTGGGCAGTCCGTCAGGCACAAACGTGGTGTCGGCAGCACTGCACAACGCCCGTTCATATTGCGCTTCGGTCAAGACAGAACGGGAAACTGCCAGCCCGTCTGAAAGGAAACTCACATGCTCTATACCCTCGCCGTCATCCTGCTCGTCCTGTGGCTGTTGGGGATGGTCAGCGCCTACACCCTGGGCGGATTTATTCACATTTTGCTGGTCATCGCTGTCGTCATGGTGCTGCTGCGCATCATCAGCGGGCGCAGCCCGCTCTGACATAGGCCATGACGAGCAACAAAGCAGTGCTGCGCCGTGCCGCGCACAACGCCACCTGGCCCCTGCTCGCCGGCCTGCTGACGGCGCTGCTTCTGCTGCTGGTCTTCCAACAGGTGGTGCAGCATGCCACGCAGCAAAGCGAACTGCGGCAAAAAGACCGCGTCGCGCGCAACCACGCCAGCTGGCGCTGCAAGGGCTTGGCAGACGCAGGTCAGCGCGAGCGCTGCCTGGCGCAGCTGGATTTCGCGCTGCCCGACGATGCAGTTCCGGCCTTGCAGCGCATTGCGGCCATCAACACCGCGCCACCTTGAGGTCAGGCCAGGGCGCTTTCCAAGTCCCGGGCCAGCCGGATGCCGGAAAACTGCCAGCACGCGCTGGCCGGAAAAAAGTTGCGGTAAGAACGCCGCACATGGCCCGCAGGTGTGGCACTGGAGCCGCCGCGCAAAACGTACTGGTTCACCATGAACTTGCCGTTGTACTCACCCACGGCACCGGGTGCAGCGCGAAAACCCGGGTAGGGCGAATAGCTTGAACGGGTCCACTGCCAGACCGCGTCTGCCGCCTGCGTCAGTGCGCCCGCGCCGTGTTCCCATTCGGCCTCGGTCGGCAAACGCGCCTGCGCCCAGCGCGCGTAGGCGTCGGCCTCGTAGTAGCTGACGTGCTGCACCGGGTGCTGCGGTTCCAGCGCCACCGTGCCGCCCAGCGTGAACTCCTGCCAACTGTCGCCTTGCTGCCAATACAGGGGGTGCTGGCGAGCGCCCGCGGCGCGCCAGTCCCAGCCCTCGGCCAGCCAGTGCTCGGGATCGGCGTAGCCCCCGTCCTGCACAAAGGCCAGGTAGTCGCCGTTGCTCACCAGGCGCTGCGCCAGCGCGTACGGCTCCAGCCAGACCTGATGGCACGGCAACTCGTTGTCGAAACAAAAGCCTGCACCCTCATGGCCGATCCGCACCAGCCCGCCAGAGAAATCCTGCCAAGACTGTGGCGCCGAAGCGATCGAAGCGATCGAAGCTTCGACCTTGCGGTAGGCCGGGTGCAGCGGATTGCAGGAAAACAAATGCTTCACGTCGGTCAGCAGCAACTCCTGGTGCTGCTGTTCATGCTGCAGGCCCAGCTCCATCAACTGGGCCAAATCGGCGGCAAGTTCCGCCCGGTCCAGCAGCGCGAGCACGCGCCGATCCACGTCGCTACGATAGGCCTGCACCCGGTCCAGCGCGGGCCTGGTGAGCAGGCCGCGCTGCGCGCGCGGATGGCGCTGGCCAACGCCGTTGTAGTAGGAGTTGAACAGCACGCGAAAGCTGGCATCAAAGGGCTGGAAGTGGCCTTCGCGGGGTTCCAGCACAAAGGTTTCAAAGAACCAGCTGGTATGCGCCAGATGCCATTTCACCGGGCTTGCGTCGGGCATGGACTGCACGCAGCAGTCCTCGGCGGCAAGCGGCGCCGCCAGTTCAACCGTGGTCTGCCGAATGGCGCGAAAGCGCGCCGCCAAAGTGTGGACGTTCATGGTAAGGGACTGCGGTCAGAGGCTCACAGCCGGGCCAGAAAAACAGCAAACCACTGCTTGGGGTCGGTCCAGACCAGCGGCGCCTGGAAACCGGCACGTCCGAGCAATTCGGCGAACTCCTGGGGTGCGTACTTGTAGCTGTTTTCGGTGTGAATGCGTTCGCCCTGCTGGAAGCGCCGCTGTCCGCCACTCCAGTGCACCTGCACCTCACTGCGCGCCTCCAGATGCATTTCGATGCGCGATTGCGCGTCGTTGAAGAAGGCATGGTGGCGCCAGTCCTGATCGTGAAAGTCGCTGCCGATCAATCGATTCACGTGGCGCAGCGCATTCAGATTGAAGGCCGCGGTGACGCCGGCCGCATCGTTGTAGGCCGCGTCCAGCACCGCCCGGTCCTTGATCAGGTCCACACCGATGAGCAGCGAACCGTCGCCGCCCAGGAGCGTGCGGATGCGCTGCAGCAGGCTCAAGGCGGTTTCGGGATCAAAGTTGCCGATGGATGAGCCGGGGTAAAAAGCCAGGCGGTGTCCGGGCGGCAGATCGTCTGGCAGCGTGATGTCATCGAACAGATCAGCCACCACCACGCGCACATCCAGTGTCGGGAAGGCATGGCGCAGACCGGCCGCAGCCTCGAGCAGGAAATCCCCCGAGATATCGACCGCCACGAAACAGCCCGGTTGCAGCAGTGCGCACAGGCTGCGGGCCTTTTCGCAGTTGCCAGCGCCCAACTCGATCACCACAGCGCCGGCAGGAATGCACGCCTTCATGGCCACGCCATGCTGCTGCAGGATGGACGCCTCGGTGCGCGTGGGGTAGTACTCGGGCAAGGCGGTGATGCGTTCGAACAACGCCGAGCCCTGTTGGTCGTAAAAATACTTGGGGGAAATGCTGGCCTGACGGGCGCTCAACGTGGCCGTGAGATCCGCATGGGGTAAGGCGTGGTGGGGTGACAAGGCGAACTGCTCCTGAATGGTGTGACATCGATTGGACGGGATAGCGCATGTCCCCGTCGATCGCAGGGACGTTGCGCCATTGGCGTTGCCGATCACCGCGCAGACGAACATGCGCCGGCGCACAGGGCCCGGGTGTTGGCCAGCGCACAGACGCATCCCTGCGCCCTCCCCTAACGTTGTGCCTTGCTGCGTGCTGCACACCGAGCGCGCAACTGGCCCGACCCCAACCAGGAGATTCCCCATGCACATTGCCTATCACCAGCGCTATGGCGTCGCCATCGCCTTGCTGGCCGCCCTGTTGATCGTCGGCTGCACGGACGCCGATGAACAATACGCCAAGGACCTGCAGCCTCCCCCTGCCACTGCCAAATTCGATGCAAAGGTCAGCGTCGTCGGGACCCCGGCCGCTGCACCGACCGCGACGACTTCGCCCGTCAAAACCGACATGAGCAAGACCCAACAGTCCGAAGCCCTGCCCTTGCCGGGCCAGGCCAACGACCACTCCACGCTGTCGCCCCAGGCTTCGCAAGAAGCCATGGCCGTGCAGCGCCCATGACACCCGCATCGCACGCTTGACGAGCCCGGCATGAGCAACACCCGAACCGAGACCGACAGCTTTGACGCCATCGAGGTGCCCGCCAGCGCCCTGTGGGGCCCGCAGACCGCGCGCAGCCTGCACTTCTTCGCCCTTGGCGCACAGCGCATGCCGCTGGAAGTCATCCATGCGCTGGCCTGGATCAAGTGGGCCGCGGCCCGCGTGAACGCAGACCTGAAGCTGCTGCCCGCACCCAAGGCGCAGGCGATTGCGGCCGTCGCGCTCGAGGTGCGGGCCCGGCTGCAGCCATCCCTGTCTGAACTGCACAGCGCCCTGTCGTCCCGGGCCCAGGCCTTCAAGGCAATCGTGAAGATCGGCCGCATCCATCAGCAGGACGCCACGCCGCTGACGCTGGAGGCAGCACTGGCGTTGGGCCAGATAACGGTCGATCAGTTCGACCTGTGGGCCGACGTGCAGCAGATGTTGGCGCCATCCACCCACCCCGGAAGCGTTCCATGAGCAAGAAAAAATCGGATCACCCAGACAAGCACGCGGCAGATGACGGCGCCGAGCACCAGCAGCGCGACGCAATCACGCGTGCCGACTACGAGGCGCAACTGCATCTGCTGCAAATCGAAGGGGTGAAATTGCAGCGCCATGTCATCCGGCGGGGTGCCCAGTTACTGATCCTGCTTGAAGGACGCGACGCCGCAGGCAAGGACGGCACGATCAAGAGACTGGTCGAATACCTGAGCCCGCGCGACACCCGGGTCGTGGCCCTGGCCGCGCCTTCCGACCGGGAGAGCGGCGCCTGGTACTTCCAGCGCTACGTGGCGCAGCTGCCCGTGGCCGGCGAGACCGTGTTCTTCAACCGCAGCTGGTACAACCGCGCAGGCGTGGAGCGCGTCATGGGCTTTTGCAGCAAGGCCGAGTGCGAAGCCTTCCTGCAGGCCACACCCCGCTTTGAAGCGCTGCTGGTGCAGTCCGGCGTGCAGCTTCTCAAGTACTACCTGGACATAGACCGCGACACGCAGATCGAGCGCCTGGCGGAGCGCGCTCGCGATCCGCTCAAGCAGTGGAAGCGCAGCGCCATCGACGCCGTGGCGGTGAAACACTGGAAGGCCTACTCGGCGGCGCGCGACGCCATGCTGGTGCGCACCGACAACGAGCTCGCCCCCTGGACCATCGTGCGCGGCAACGACAAAATGTTGGCGCGGCTCAATCTGATGCGCGACCTGCTGTCGCGGGTCGACTACGCCGGCAAGAAAAAACCTCTGTTGCGCGCCGATCCGGCTATCGTGTTCGAATTCACACCGGAATGCATTACCGCCGGCGCGCTGGCATCCTGAGAGGCACGAATGAAAACAAACGTCTACCTGGCCGCACTGCTGTTGGCCCTGTCTGGCTGCGGCGAGATGGCGACCCTGCCGGTCTCCGCCGGCACCGGTGTGGACCCGGTGTTGCCGCCGCCCGTGAGCGCCCTGCTGCCCACGGTGAACATCGCGCCGGCGACGGGATGGCCAGCCGGTGGCCGGCCCGTGGCGGCGCCGGGGCTGCAGGTGCAGGCTTTTGCCAGCGGGCTGGACCATCCGCGCTGGCTGTATGTGCTGCCCAATGGCGATGTGCTGGTGGCCGAGAGCAACGCGCCACCCCAGCCGCAGGACGGCGCAGGCATCAAGGGTTGGCTGGCGCGCCTGGTGATGCAGCGCGCCGGCGCTGGCGTGCCCAGCGCGAACCGCATCACCCTGCTGCGCGACACCAAGGGCGACGGCGTGGCCGACCTGCGCACGGTGTTGCTGGAGGGTTTGAACTCGCCCTTCGGCATGGCGCTGGTCGGGCAACAGCTCTTCATTGCCAACTCGGATGCGGTGCTGCGCTTTCCCTACACCCTTGGGGACACGCACATCACGGCGCCTGGCGTGAAGCTGCTGGATCTGCCGGCGGGACCCATCAACCACCACTGGACCAAGAACCTGCTGGCCAGCCCCGACGGCAGCCAGCTCTACGTGAGCGTGGGCTCAAACAGCAACGTGGGCGAACGCGGCATGGAAGTCGAGGAAGGTCGCGCCGCCATCTGGCAAGTCGATGTGCGCAGCGGCGCCGCGCGTGTGTTTGCCAGCGGACTGCGCAACCCGGTCGGCCTGGCCTGGGAACCCACCAGCGGCCTGCTGTGGACTGCAGTGAACGAACGCGATGAACTCGGCAGCGACCTGGTCCCCGACTACATGACGTCGGTGCGCGACGGCGCCTTCTACGGCTGGCCCTACAGCTATTACGGCCAGCATGTGGACACCAGGGTCACGCCGCCACGACCCGACCTGGTGGCCCGCGCACTGGCGCCGGATTACGCCCTGGGGCCGCACACCGCATCCCTGGGTCTGGCCTGGTCGGGCGGCAACGGCCTGCCGGCGGCCTTTTCGCACGGCATGTTCGTGGGCCAGCATGGCTCCTGGAACCGGCGTCCGCACAGTGGCTACAAGGTGATCTTCGTGCCCTTCTCGGGCGGCCAACCGAAAAGCGCACCGCTGGACGTGCTCACCGGCTTCCTCAGCCCGCAGGACCGGGCTTGGGGACGCCCGGTCGGCGTGGCGCTGGACAAGGAGGGCGCGCTGCTCGTGGCCGACGATGTCGGCAATGTCGTCTGGCGGGTGCGCGCAGATCCGCAGACGCGGCCCTTTCCAACGGCGAAAAAATAGCACGCAATGGGCAGAGAAATGAGCGCCAGCGTACAGAGTCACATGGTGCCGCCGCCTACGATGAGCAGGCGTGGACAGGCGACCAATGGGGTCGCCGCGCCGGACGCGTGCCCACCATTTATTGATCCGGCCCTGTGAAGTATCAAGCTGCATAGCGGACCCGACGGTCCTGAAAATAGCCGATTACACGCTCGGGGGTACGCTGCAGCATCGACATATGCTCGTTGGCGGCATCG
>CAIKVZ010000019.1 GCA_903830985.1 uncultured beta proteobacterium | reverse complement strand
TGGAACTGGCAGAAAAAGCCGGCCGTCTGCTGGCCGAAATCGTGCCCAACATCCGCAAGACCTCGGACCTGGTGCAGGAGATCACGGCAGCCAGCACCGAGCAGAATTCGGGCGTGGGCCAGATCAATTCGGCCGTGAGCCAGTTGAACCAGACCACGCAGCAAAACGCCTCCAGTTCGGAAGAACTCGCCGCCACCTCGGAAGAGATGAGCAGCCAGGCCGAACAGTTGCAGCAGACCATGTCCTTCTTCAAGCTCGACGGTGGCGGTCAGATGCAGGTCGCGGTCAAGCGCAAGCCGACGGCCAAGCCGGCGGCGAACCGCGGCGTCAAGCTGGCGAGCAGCCTGGGCAGCAGTTCGGGCGGTGTGGACGAGTCCCAGTTCACCAAGTTCTGAGGACGCGCCATGAACGAACTCGTGACCACTCCGGGCCGAGGCGGCGCGCCGGCCCTGCAGGCCGCGGCGGAACAAAAGCAGTACCTGACCTTCCTGCTGGGCGGCGAGATATTTTCCATCGGCATTCTGTGCATCAAGGAAATCATCTGGTATTCCGGCGTGACCGAGGTGCCGATGATGCCGGCGTGCATCCGCGGCGTGATCAATCTGCGCGGCGCTGTGGTCCCTGTGATGGACCTGTCGGTGCGCTTTGGCAAACCGGCCACGGCCGTGACCAAGAACACCTGCATCGTCATCATCGAGATCGATGGGGCCGCTGAAGGCGAGCGCCAGAACATCGGCGTGGTGGTGGACGCGGTGCAGGCGGTGCTGGAGATTCCGTCCTCGGAGATCGAACCGTCGCCGAGCTTTGGCGCCAAGATCCGCTCCGACTTCATCGAGGGTATAGGCAAGGTGAACGGCAAGTTCGTCATCCTGCTCAACGTGAACCAGGTGCTTTCCACCGAAGAGGTGGCCGCCATGGGACGCGTTCCGGGGACTACGGAAGTGGCGCTGGCGTGAGGGGAAGACCCCCGCGAACCCGGCATTGCAAGCTGTCTTTGTCGACGCGGCAAATGGATCGCCACGCTGCGCTTTCCATGAACATACGCAGAATACCACTCATCACTGCGAGGCCGCAGGCCGCGGCAGTCCATGCTGTTTTATCCGTCATTGCGAGGAGGCGTCACCCGCGTGGCCTTGAGTCAGGCGGTTGTACTGGAAATGGGGAAAAATTTGTGTCCTGAAAAATCGACTTGAACCAAATAGGAAAATTCCATGAAATCGAATTTTTCTCCACGGATCTCATTCACATCCTGCTGGATTTGGCGAAGGGAATACTGGCTGCCCGCGATGGTGTTCCTGTTGGGCCTGGGCCTGGCTGGCCTCATAGCCCTGTCGTGGAAAACCCAGATCAATCAGAACGCCGAGGCCGAATTCCAGCGCGGCACGCTGCGGGTCTCGAACGAAATCAGATTGCGTTTTGCCCATCCGAACAACGGATTGCAAGGCCTGCGAAGCGTGTATGCCGTCAGCCCCAAGCTGAAGAGCAAGGAGTTTCAGGCCGCGGTCGAGTCGCGCGACCTGGCAAAAAACTTCCCCGGAGTGCTGGGCTTTGGCTTTATCGAGCGGGTCGCGCGGGCTGATCTGGGCGCCTTTGTTGCCGCCGAGCGGGCCGACGGTGCGCCCCAGTTCGCCATTCGCCAACTGATTGACAAGGAACAGGACGAGCTTTTGGTCGTCAAGTTCATCGAACCGGCCAATGCCAACGTCGGTGCCAGGGGCTTGGACATTGGCTCCGAGCCGGCGCGCCGCGCGGCGGCACTACAGGCCATTGACACGGGCGAGTCTGTCATGACCCGCGCCATCGAACTGGTGCAGGTCCCCGGAAAACCCAAAGGCGTGCTGCTTTTTGTGCCGGTGTACACCCAAGGCGCGAAGTTGGGCACGGTGCAGGAGCGCCGCGCCGCCTTGCTGGGCTTGTTGTACGCGCCGATTGTGATCCAGGATTTGCTGGCTGACGTGTTTCGCTTGACTGGCAGTCGAATCGATTTCGAACTGTGCGATGGTCTGGTGGGTGCGCCAGGCACGGCCCTGTACTTTGATGCAGACAGTCACACCACGCTATCGGATCTGGTCAATGGTGCCGGGTCGGCGCGCCCTTTCTTTAACCACCAGGTCATCCCGATCGCTGGGCAAAACCTGTCGCTGATGGCCAGCGGTACCGCCGCGTTTGAGGTCGGCATCGATAACAAAACGCCCTGGATGCTGTTTTTTGGGGGCGCCGTGCTGAGTGCCCTTTGGGCTCTCGTGTTGCGGCTGTCAATCACAGGTCAGCGTCGCGCCGAACGTCTGGCTGAGCGCATGACGGACCAACTGCGCCAAGATGAGGCCCGCGCAAGAGACTTTTCTGCGTGCGCCGCCGACTACAACTGGGAGACCGATGGTCAGCACCTCTTCAGCTATTTTTCAGATAACTTTGAACAGGTTCATGGATTTCCCCAACATCGAGTGCTTGGCAAGCATCGCAAGGAATTGTGGGCGTTCAATGCGCTTGACCTTCCTGA
>CAIKVZ010000018.1 GCA_903830985.1 uncultured beta proteobacterium | reverse complement strand
GGCCAGCAGTTCGATGACGCCGAGCGCGGGGTGCCCCTCATTGAAGTGGTACACGGCGGGCTCAATCCCGAGCGCGCGCAAGGCCCGCACACCACCGAGTCCCAACACCGCGTATTGGGCCAGACGAATCGAGCGGTTGCTCTCATACAACCGCGAACTGATCCAGCGCCCGCGTTGGCTGTTGACCGGGAGATCGGTATCGAGCAGGTACAGCGGCACCCGCCCCACGTCCACGCGCCACACCTGCGCCACCACGTCTTCATCTTCAACCGGCACCACCACCGTGACCGCGCGCCCATCGGTACCCGTGACTTTGACGCACGGCAAACGCTCCGGGTCGGTATCAAGCCAATACTCGTGCTGGTAACCCGTGACGTCGATGCGTTGATGAAAATAGCCGGTGCGGTACATCAGTCCCACGCCGACCATGGGCATGGCGAGGTCGGAGGCTTCCTTCAGGATGTCGCCCGCCAGCACGCCAAGTCCGCCCGAATAGATCGGCAAGGAGCCATGCACGGCGAACTCGGAACAGAAAAACGCCACCGGCTTGGCCGCGCTGATGGCGCCGTCACAGCAAGGCCGGGCGGCATCTGCGGCCAACTCCGCAGCGATGCGGCTGACCCGTTCCATCACTGCCGGATCTGCAGCGGCCTTGACCAGGGTGGATCGGGGCGTATCCGACAGCCAGCGCCTGGGGTTGTATGCGCAGCGCAGCCAGCGCTCAGCATCCATCGCCTCGAACACGGCCGCCCCGTCGACACTCCAGCACCAGCGGTAGTTGTAGGCCACGCGCGCCAGCGGGTGCAAGGCCTCGGGCAAAAAGACCTCCAACTCCTTGATGGCGCGCTCAACATCCTGGTCACCTGCATACATGACTCACCCCTGTTGATTGTGATGAATTTGATTATCCCAGTGTGGGCGCTTTTGGCAAGTTCATGGGCGGCGGTGCTGCGCTTTGGCGGCTGTAGCGCAACCCAGGCCCGCATGGATTGCCACGTCGGCACGCTCCTCGCAATGACGTTTTCGACAGATGGATTGCCACGCCGCCGAAGCGGCTCGCAATGACGACTCCAGCATTGCCGGTTCAAGGTCCGTGTGCGGTCTCTGGTCGGATTCGGGAGAGTCGCGAGGTTGGGTAGACTGGCACCGGGTGTAACGTCAGGGCTGCAAAACGGCGAGAACGTTTACTGTCCAGGTGCCGGACATCGCCAGATCAACCAGGAGCATGCCTTTGTTTAATCCCGGGACAATTCGGATCTCAATGCGGATTGAAATGATTCTGCCAGTCGCGCTGGTACTGCTGATCACAGCTTGTGGAGGCGGTGGCGGCACCGGCCCGGGGGGATCGGCGTCGACTGCACAGCCGCTGGATTACGCCACCCCCGTGCTGGTCAGCGAGACGCTGCGCTTCGCCGTCCTGGAGGGCAGCCAGGCGCATACCTGCGGCACGGCGACGGACGGCAGCACCTGGTGCTGGGGGCAGAACGAATACGGTGAGTTGGGCACCAGCGCCGTGCTGGACCGCTGCGACATCCCGGGCATCAAGCTGGTGGACTGCACCGGCACGCCGCAGCGCGTGGCCACAGCACCGGCGTTTGCCAGCCTGACGAGTTCGCTCGGCGGCGGCAACACCTGTGGCATCACGGCACAGGGCGCCAGCTGGTGCTGGGGCTTTGGCATCGGCGGGCAGCTCGGCGACGGACGCTCCGCGAACAGCGTACAACCGGTGGCCGTCGCGGGCGCGCTGCAGTGGGCGCTGTTGCGCAAGTCGACCTCCGCCGGCACGGCTTGCGGCCTGACGCTCGCGGGCGAGTCATGGTGCTGGGGACCCAACGGGAATCTCTGGGGCAACGGTGGCAGCGCCGGGGCGGCCAGTCCGGTGCGGATCGACTGGGGGCGCAGCCTGGTTGCGCTGGACCTGGGCGAGCAGCACGGCTGCGGCCTCACGTCCAGCGGACAGGCCTGGTGCTGGGGCTCGAACTGGTACGGTCAACTCGGGCTGGGAACGGCTGGTGGCAGCGGCGGACTGGACAAATCGACCCGCCCCTTGCGCGTGCTCGGTGCACAGGTGTTTCGCAGCATTGCCGCGGGCAGCGATCACTCCTGCGCGCTGGACGACGCGGGTGCCGCCTGGTGCTGGGGCATAGGGAGCGCAGTGGGATCGGCCGGCAATACGGCGATCTATGTCGGCACGCCGCAGGCCGTGGCGGGCAGCCACGTTTTCACCGCACTGGCTTCGGGCCAATTGCACAGCTGCGGCCTGACAGCGGCCGGCGTGATCTGGTGCTGGGGCCAGAACCTGAGCGGCGCGCTGGGCGACGGCACGCACACCGACGCCACGGTCCCGGTGCGGGTTCAGGCCAGCGTGAATTTCACCCAACTGGCGCACCGCGCCAACTGCGCCCTCACCGCCGACGGACAGGCCTGGTGCTGGGGCGACAACAGTTACGGACAAGCCGGTCGCCGCTCGACCTACGCCAAGTGATGGGCCAAGCAGGCAACATGGCGCTGGCGTGCCGGCCGTTGTCTCGGTTGCGCATTGAGCAGCGGACTGCAGACCTGCCGGGTGGCTCGTCAAACCGCACTATTGGAGTTTCCATGCGCCTGTCCGTCATGCTTTCGGCCACCTGTTTCGGCTTGTGCGCCACACTGGCACAGGCGCAACAGCCAGCGCTAAAAAAGCCAACCAGCCCGGGAGAAATTCAAACCATGAAACCGCCCACATCCGCCCAAACTGCGCAGCAAGCTTTGGCAACGACGGTGCAGATGCAGATTCGCTACCTGGCCTATTTTCCGAAGTCCTATTCGGCCCAAGGCGAACCGGTTCCTTTGTTGGTCTTCCTGCATGGTTCTGGCGAGGCCGGAGAAGACCTGGAGAAGGTCAAGGCATGGGGACCACCGGCGATGATCGACAAGGGAATCGACTTTCCATTTTTGGTGTTGTCCCCGCAAGCGCCGCAGCACCAGGGATGGAACGTCAACTTGCTCCTGGGCATGCTGGACGATGTCCTGGCGAAGTACAACGTCGACCGCCAGCGTGTCTATCTGACGGGTTTGAGCATGGGGGGCTTTGGCACGTGGGAGTTGGCAACGCTGGCCCCCGCGTACTTTGCCGCCATCGCACCGATCGCCGGCGGTGGGGACCCCGATGAGGCCGACCGCCTGAAGCGCGTCCCCATCTGGGTTTTCCATGGCAAGAAGGACGACGCCGTGCCGGAGTCCGAGTCAGCCAAAATGGTCGCAGCCCTCAAGGCTGTGGGTGGCGACGTCAAGTACACCCTGTTGCCCGAAGGCGGCCATGTCGACGCCTGGGTCCATGCCTATGAGAAGGCGGGGCTGTTCGACTGGTTCTTGCAGCATAGAAAGCCCTAGAGTCGGTACACGGGCGACCTGGTAAGGGAGTGCCAGAGTCTTGTCTGTGCAGTGCGGCCTTAGCTGGACCCGCCCGCGCGCCACGCGGCATTGGGCTGCCAGCTGGCAGCCCAGGCCGGCAACTGCGCGCCCGGCATGGGCCGGGCGATGCCGTAGCCCTGCGCCAAGACGCAGCCCAGTTGCAGCAGCGCAGTGCCGTGCGCCACCGTCTCCACGCCCTCGGCAATCACCTCGCGCTTGAACGCTGCCGCCAGCCCGATGACGCCTTGCAGAATGGCCATATCGTCCTGATCATCGAGCATGTCACGCACAAAGCTCTGGTCGATTTTGAGCAGCGCCACGCGCAGGCGCTTGAGGTAGGTGAGTGACGAGTAGCCGGTGCCAAAGTCGTCCAGCGCGAAATTCACGCCTATTTGGTGGCAAGCCTCGATCACCTGCGACACCTGCTCCATGTCGGCCAGTGCACTGGTTTCCAGTACTTCAAGCTCCAGGCTGGCAGGGTTGACTTCAGGGTGCTGGGCCAGAATGGCTTGCAGGCGCAGGACAAAGTCGTCCTGCTGCAACTGGCGTGCACCGATGTTCACGCTCACCGGCAGGTCCAGGCCCGTGGCGTGCCACACCTGCATTTGACGCAGGGCCGTGGCGATCACCCATTCGCCCACGTCCACCGCCAGTGGGTGATCCTCGATCACGGGCAGGAACACGGCCGGGGCCAGCAAACCGCGTTCGGGATGCTGCCAGCGGATCAGTGCCTCGGCACCCATGATCTGGCCCGTGCGCATATTCACCTTGGGCTGGTAGTGCAGCACGAACTCGTCGCGCGCCAGCGCCAGTCGGATGCGCTCCAGGCTTTCATGGTGTACGCGCACACTGCTGTCCATCGCGGCATCGAACACGTGGTAGCGGTTCTTGCCAGCCAGCTTGGCCTGGTACATGGCCTGGTCGGCCTGGCGCAGGAGTTGATCGGCCTCCACGTCGTGGGCCTGCGGGTAGAAAGTCACACCGACACTGACCGAGCACTGCAGCAGCACCGCACCCAGTTGCACCGGCACAGCAACGGCGTCAAGCAGCCGGGTCAGCATGGGCACACAGCTCTCGACGCTGTCCAGATCGATCAGCACCGCCACGAATTCGTCACCGCCAAGCCTGGCCAGTGTGTCGCCTTCGCGCAAAGTGTCCTTCATGGCTGCGGCCAGATGAATCAGCAGCTGGTCGCCAACGTCATGCCCGTACCGATCGTTGACGTTCTTGAAACCGTCGAGGTCCAGATAGGCCACAGCGACCTGCTGGCTGCGGCGCTGCGCCTGCGCCATGGCCTGCTGCAAGCGGTCGGCCAGCAGCAAGCGGTTGGGCAAACTGGTCAGCGCATCAAAATGGGCGATGTACTCGAGCTGCCTTTGATGTTCCTTGATGGCGGTGATGTCGGAGAACAGCGCCACATACTGCTGCGTGTCGCCGCGCGCATCGTGTACCGCGCTGATGTTGAGCAACTCGGCGTATATCTCACCGTCCTTGCGCCGGTTCCAGATCTCACCGCCCCAATGACCCTGCAGGTGCAAGGCCTGCCACATGGATTTATAGAAAGCCTCGTCATGGCGG
Organism: uncultured beta proteobacterium; assembly: GCA_903830985.1. Classification (GTDB taxonomy): domain Bacteria; phylum Pseudomonadota; class Gammaproteobacteria; order Burkholderiales; family Burkholderiaceae_C; genus CAIKVZ01. Next base: position 28,274 of record CAIKVZ010000018.1, on the reverse strand, counting down.
CCGGAACTCAGCATGCGGGGATTGCGTCCGATGGCGCCTTCGCGGCTGTAGCCGGTGATGCGGGTAAAGGCCTCGTTGATATCGACGATGGTACCGTGGACGTCGGTGATGGCGATGCCTTCGCGCGCATGGTCGAAGACGCTGGCGGCGAGCCGCAGCTTGGCCTGCGCCTGCCTGCGCTCGGTGATGTCGCGCAGCGTGGCCAGCACGGCGGGTTGGCCTGCCAGCGTGATCGGCAAACCCTGCACTTCCACGTCAAAGACGGTGCCATCGAGCTTGACGTAGCGCTGTTCCATCGTCGGCGCGGCAACGCCCTGCTCCGTGGCCCGCCTGGCCCGTTCCAGCACAATTGTGTGAAAGTCCGGATGGATCAGCTGCAGAATCGATTTGTCCAGCAATTCCTGTTCGGTGCTGGCGCCAAACATCGCCACCGCTGCCGGGTTGACGTACAGCAACTTTCCGCTGCGATGCAAAACGATACCGTCCGGCATCACGTCCACCACCGCACGAAAACGCGCTTCGCTCTCACGCAGGGCGGCTTCAGACAGCTTGCGCCCGGTGATATCGCTGTTGGTGCCAATCATGCGCGTCGCCTTGCCATTGGCATTGCGCTGCACCACCATGCCGCGCCCCAGGGTCCACTGCCAGCTGCCGTCCTTGCACTGCATGCGAAACTCCACCGTGGCATTACCCGGCTTGCCATCCAGATAGGGCTGCAGCGCCGCGTAAACACCCGGCGCATCCTGCGGGTGGATGCGCTGGGCCCACTCGTCAGCGCTGTCGCCAATCTCATCCTCGGCAAAGCCCAGCATGGACTTGTAGCGCGACGAGTAAAAGGCTTTGCCGGTCTGGACATTCCAGTCCCAGAGTCCGTCACCGGCCCCCTCAATGGCGAATTTCCAACGCTCTTCGCTGGCCAGCAGTGCCGCTTCGGCTCGATATTTTTCGGAGACATCGCTGAACACCAGCACCACGCCCACCATCTCGGAACTGGCATTGCGAATCGGCGCAGCGCTGTCAGCAATCTGGAGTTCGCGGCCGTCACGCGCCAGCAGCGTGGTGTGATTGGCCATGCCCACCACCTCGCCCTGCGCCAGCACCCGCTGCACCGGGTCCAGTGCCGACTGGCGCGTCTGTGCGCTGACGATGTGAAACACCTCCGCCAACAGTCGACCCCGGGCTTGCGCCAGCGGCCAGCCGGTGAGCGTTTCGGCCGCGGGATTCATGCCGGTGATGCAACCTGCCGTGTCGGTGGTAATGACCCCGTCGCCAATCGAATTGAGCGTGATCGCAAGGCTCTGTTCGCTCCTTTGCAGCGCCGCCTCACGCTCGGTCCAGGTTTGCAAAATGCGGTTGAACCCGGCCACCAGATGGCCGATCTCATCTTGTTGCGAGACCGCCAGGGGCTGTGGAATTTGCGTCGAATCGGCCAGCGCCACCATGGCAGCCGAAGTCTGCGCCAGGGGTGTGAGTTGGCGTTTCAAAACCAACCAGGTCAATGCGCCAGTCAGCAGGGTCAAAAGCAGGGCGGCCCAGAGCAGACGCTGGCGTCGGTCGCGCAAAGGGGCAAAGGCTTCTTCGGCTGGCAGCGTGGCCAGTAAATACCACCCGGCAGCCGCAATACCTTTACCTGAGACCAGCGTTTCCACGCCCCTTGGATTGGGTGCAAGGGCCGAGCCCTCATAGCCGTTGGCAAACCTGTCCACCCACGCATTGACACCCGCGGCAGGCAGTGACTCCATGACGCGACTTTTGTCGGTGGCGGTCACAACCAGACGGTGGCGCGCTGCGATCAACACATACCCCCCTGTCTTGCCATAGACGTTCTGGATGATCTCGTCCAGGAAATTGGGTTTGCCCAAATTGGTCACCCCGACGATTGCGCCAATCACCTTGCCCTGGGTGTCGCGCACCGGCACGGCCATGGCGAAAACCGGGGCTTTCAACTGCCTGCCCATGACCGGACGGCCAATGGCAGCTTCACCCTTGTTAAGCGCTGCCGCAATGAAATCCATGTCCATGTAGTTGACGCCGAGACGCTGCGCCGAAAGCGGCGCATCGGCGATGACGGTGCCGTCCCGGCCAGACACCCAGACGCCGCCATTGAACAGCAGTTGCAGCAGCGGGCGGTTCACCAGCAGGCTTTGCACAGCAGCGGGACGGCCCATCAGGTCTGCATCCACCGCTTTGGCAACAGTGTCCAGGGCCAGCATGCGTTGCGCCAGGTTGTCACTGACTTGCTTGGCAACTGAAGTCGCCACCGAGAACTGCTGTTCGCTGAGCAGTTGCTCCATGTCAGCTTGCAGGCTGCGGCTGACGTAAAAGGAGAGTGCCCCGATTCCCAGCACGAAGATGGCGAGCGTGAAAATGGTGGCGCGGGTTTTAAGCGAGTGCCACGGAGAGACTTTGGGGTTCATGTAGACGTCCAGGATGACTGTCGTTTCTTAAGCGCCTCACGCAATAGCCACAGATACCGGCGGCACATTTTACGAAAAACGCCGAGCCACGACCCGGTCGAATGTGGACCCGCAGGACCATCAGCGACTTGCGCCGCAATGGCAGGCTTGCGACGACGTTTCTTGACCTTGGTCGCCAAGGGTGCTTCATACGCTTGTCACACACGCCACCTGTAATGAAATTCTATTTCTGGAGTTAACCCCATGTCAGAGTTCAACAGCCGCCGCGCCTTCCTGGTCACCACGGGATCTTCCGCCGCCGCACTGGCCGTCAGCGGCCTGGTCGCCTGTGGCGGCAGCAGCGCACTTCCCTGCGAATTCAAGTACGGTGTGGCCAGCGGCGACCCGCTCGCCGACCGCGTCATGCTCTGGACCCACGCCAAGATTCCCAACAACAGCGCCGACGTGGGCCTGACCTGGCAGGTCGCCAGTGACACCAACTTCGTCACCATCGTGCGCAGCGGCAAACTCAGCGCGACGGCTGCCACGGCGTTCGCCACCAAGATCGACGTCACCGGCCTGACCGAGGGAACGACTTACTTCTACCGCTTCTTCGACGAAACTGGCTCGACCTCGACGGTGGGAACCACCCGCACGCTGCCGGCCGCGAATGTGGCCTCGGTCAAGTTCGCCGTGTTCTCCTGCGCCCTGTATTCGGAGGGCTATTTCAACGTCTACGACGCCGCCGCCAAATCCGACGCGCAATACGCCATTCACGTGGGCGACTACATCTACGAGTACGGCTCGGACCCGAAGAAGTTCGGCAACACCGACGCCGTGACCTTGGGACGCGTCACCAGCCCGGCCAACGACATCATCAGCCTGGACGACTACCGCACGCGCTACGCGCTGTACCGCGGCGACGCCAATCTGCAGGCCCTGCACGCGAAGATGCCCTGGATCACGGTCTGGGACGACCATGAATTCGCGAACAACGCCTGGGTCGGCGGCGCAGAAAACCACAACCCCGCGACGCAAGGCGACTGGGCGGCTCGCAAAGCGCTTGCCGCGCAGGCCTACCACGAGTGGATGCCGATCCGCCCCAACGCCTCGGGCAATCAGCTGATGATCTACCGCAGTTTTGATTTCGGCAGCCTGTTCTCGCTGCACATGGTGGACACGCGCATCGAAGGCCGCGACCGTCAGTACGACAACTACGGCGACGCCGACGGCGGCCTCGGTCGCTACGTCACGGCGCTGACCAGCGGCACCGACGCGACGCACAGGATGATGAGCCTGACGCAGCAAAACTGGCTCACCAGCACCATGTCGGCGTCCAAGGCCACCTGGCAGTTTCTGGGTAACCAGGACATCATGGCCCGTATGTGGTTTCCGGCTTCCGTGCTGCAAGCCTATGCCGCGGCCGCGACGAATCCGGCCGGCGTTTCCACGGCGATCTCGGCCTTCCTCACCGCCAAGGCCACACGCGCCGCCGCCGGTGCTGCAGCCCTCACCGCCACCCAGGCCGGTCTGCTCAGCACCACGCTGAACCCGCGCCTGCCCTACAACCTCGATTCCTGGGACGGCTACCCCAGCAACCGCGAAGCGCTGCTGCAGACCATCAAGGCCCAGGGCAAGAAACTCGTGGCCTTGTCGGGCGACTCGCACAATGCCTGGTTCGCCAAACTCACGACCCTGGCAGGAGAAAAAGTCGGTGTCGAATTTGCCGGTTCCTCCGTCACCGCACCGGGCTTTGAGAGCGCCGGCCTGGGTGCCATGGCGAGTTCGCTCGACGGCAGCGCCCTCGTGCCCCAACTTGGCAACGCTGCCATAGGCGCCGGCCTGGGCCTGATCGACGACCTGAACTACAGCGACAGCATCCGGCGCGGTTATCTGCTGATGACGGTCACTGCCGACGCCGTGAAGGGCGACTACGTCTTCATGAGCACGGTCAAGTCTGCAAGCTACACGGCGAGCGTGGGCCGCAGCATCAGCGTGACGGCAGCGGGCGCGATCAGCTACGCCTGAAGCGTAGCCCTTGGCAAGCGCCGGGTGCACAGCAGCGTCACGCCGCTGTCACGCCGCTTGCATAGACTGCGCCCATGTCGTCCATCCAACTCGTCAACCTTTGCAAAAGCTGGGCGGGTACAAAGGCGCTGGACGGCATCAACCTGAGCATTGAGGCGGGCAGCTTCTGCGTACTGCTCGGCCCTTCCGGCTGCGGCAAGTCGACCACGCTACGCATCATCGCCGGCCTGGAAGCCGCCAGCAGCGGCCAGGTCTTCGTCGACGGCCAGGACGTGACGCAGCTGCCGCCTGCGGCGCGCGGTCTGGCCATGGTGTTCCAGAACTACGCGCTGTTTCCGCATTTGAGCGTGGCCGACAACATCACGTTTGGGCTGTCGGTGCGCAAAGTCGAAGCCGGCGAGGCCGCGCGCCGCCTGGCGCAAACCGCCGAGCTGCTGGGCCTGGACCAACTGCTGCACAGAAAACCATCGCAACTCTCTGGCGGACAGCAGCAGCGCGTGGCCCTGGGCCGCGCTCTGGTGGCGCAGGCCAAGGTCTGCCTGATGGACGAGCCGCTGTCGAATCTGGACGCGCAGCTGCGCCAGGACATGCGCCGCGAATTGCGCGAACTGCAGCAACGCCTGGGCCTCACCGTGGTCTATGTCACGCACGACCAGAGCGAAGCCATGAGCATGGCCGACCAGGTCGTGCTGCTGAACCAGGGCCGGGTGGAACAGGCGGCGCATCCGCGCCACCTGTATGCCGCGCCCGCCACCACCTTTGCCGCGCGCTTCATCGGCACGCCGGCCATGAACCTGCTGCGCCTGCAGGACGGCTGCATCGCCGGCAGCAGCGTGGCCGTGTGCCAGCCGGGCGCGCTGCTGGGCCTGCGCCCGGAAGCGGTGAGCCTGGGCGGCGCCATTGCCGCCACGGTGCAGAGCATGGAATACCTGGGCGCGGACCTGGTGCTGCGCTGCGCCGTGGGAAGCGAGTTGATCACCGTGCGCGCCGACGGAAAGTCCGACATCGCGGCTGGGGCCAGCGTCGGCCTGCACTGGCCGCAGCAGGCCGAACATTATTTTGACCCGCAGGGGCTGCGGCTTCATTGACCATCATTCACAAGAGGAGACACCATGCAGAGAAGAACTTTCACCCGATTTTTGAGAAATTCCGCACTGGCACTTGGCCTGCTGCCACTGGCAGCCATGGCACAAGCGCCGACCGAGATTTCCTTCTTCTACCCCGTGGCCGTGGGCGGCACCATCGCCAAGTACATCGACGATCTGGCGACCGAATTCACTAAGGAGAACCCTGGCATCAAGCTCACGCCGATCTACGCCGGAAGCTACCAGGACACCATCGTCAAGGCGCTGACCTCGCACAAGGCCGGCACGCCGCCCGTGACCTCGGTGCTGCTGTCCACAGACATGTTCACGCTGATCGACGAGGACGCCATCGTCCCCATCGACGGCTTCGTCAAGACCGCCGACGACAAGGCCTGGTTCAACGGCTTCTACAAGGCCTTCATGCTCAACAGCCAGACCGGCGGCAAGACCTGGGGCGTGCCGTTCCAGCGCTCGACCATCGTGCTGTACTACAACAAGGAGCTGTTCAAGGCCGCCGGCCTGGACCCGAACAAGGCGCCCGCCACCTGGGCCGAGATGGCCGACTACGCCAAGAAGCTGACGAAGAAGGACGCCTCCGGCAAGACCGCGCAATACGGCGTGCAGATCCCGTCCAGCGGCTTCCCCTACTGGCTGTTCCAGGCACTGGCGATCGAGAACGACGCGGTGCTGGCGAACGACGCCGGCACGGCGGTGAAGTTCGACGACCCCAAGGTGGTGGAAGCCCTGCAGTACTGGGTGGACCTGGCCAAGCAGGGCACGCACCCGGCCGGCATCGTCGAATGGGGCACCACGCCCAAGGACTTCTTCGAGAAAAAGGTCGCCATGATGTGGACCACCACCGGCAACCTGACGAACGTGAAGAACAACGCCAAGTTTGATTTCGGCGTGGCGCAGTTGCCGGCCGGCAAACGCCGCGGCTCGCCCACGGGCGGCGGCAACTTCTACATCTTCAAGAAGTCCACACCGGCGCAACAGGAAGCGGCCTTCAAGTTCATCAAGTGGGTGACGCAACCCGAGCGCGCGGCGCGCTGGAGCATAGAGACCGGCTACGTTGCCGTGTCCGAGGCGGCCTACGCCACGGACGCCCTGCGCAAGTACGGCCGCGAGTTTGCCCCGGCCGTGGTGGCGCGCGATCAGCTGCCGTTCTCGGTGGCCGAGTTCTCCACGCACGACAACCAGCGCGTCACCAAGGCGCTGAACGACGGCCTGCAGGCCGCGCTGACCGGCAGCAAGAGCCCGGCCCAGGCCATGGCCGACGCCCAGAAGGAAGCGGACCGCCTGCTGCGTGGCTACAAATAGCCTGAACCCGCGTGCCCTGCACGCTTGGTTGCTGCTGCTGCCGGCGCTGACGCTGCTGGCCGCGTTCACGCATTTCCCGGCGGTGGCGACGCTGATCGACAGCTTCTATTCCACGCCCAAGGGCGGGCGCGCCGCGGTCTGGGTGGGACTGGAAAACTACGAGACCCTGGTGGCCGACCCGGTGTTCTGGCAGGCCGCCACCAACAACCTGTGGTTCGCGCTGGCCACGATCCCCTTGTCCATAGCACTGGCGCTGGCCATGGCGCTGTGGGTCAACGAGCGCATTGCGGGCCGGGGTTTTTTGCGCATGGCCTACTTCACACCGACCATACTGCCCATGATCGCCGTGGCCAACATCTGGCTGTTCTTCTACACGCCGGGCTACGGCCTGCTGGAGCAGATCACCGGATTCTTCGGCCTGCCCAGCCACAACTGGCTGGGCGATCAGGGCACGGCGCTGGGCGCGATCACGCTGGTGGCGGTGTGGAAGGAGTCCGGCTTCTTCATGATTTTCTATCTGGCTGCGCTGCAGAGCATGAACCCGAACCTGCGCGAGGCCGCGTCCATTGAAGGCGCGTCGCGCGGCTATTTTTTCCGCCACGTGCAGTGGCCGCTGCTCATGCCGACCACGCTGTTCATTGGCGTGAACGCCGTGATCAACGCGGTGCGCATGGTCGACCATGTGCTGGTGCTGACGCGCGGCGGCCCGAACAATGCCTCCACCCTGCTGCTCTACCACCTGTACGAAGTGGGCTTCAAGTTCTGGGACACGGGCTACGCCGCCGCCATCACCGTGGTGCTGCTGGCCGTGCTGGCGAGCGTGGCGCTGCTGCAGTTCTTTGTGCTGGACCGCAAGGTGCATTACCAATGACCAGTAGCCATCACCGTCATTGCGAGCCGCCTGTATTCTGCGGCGCAAACTGCCTACCGGCAACGAACCGAAAGGCTCCGAGTCGTCATCGCGAGCGAAGCGTGGCGATCCATGCCTCTTGGCCCTCCAGCATGGACTGCCACGTCGCTTCGCTCCTCGCAGTGACGGTCCTGCAGGCCGGGGCGCTGCCTTGAGTGAGCGAAAAATTAACAGTTACAACGAGCCTGGTTGGCTCGACACGCTGGCCGCGTGGCTGCTCGCACTGCTGTGGATACTGCCGCTGCTGTACGCCGTGTGGACGGCGTTTCATCCGGCCGAGTACTCCACCCGTTTCGAGCTGCTGGCGCCGCTCACGCTGGACAACTTCGCGCGCGCCTGGGAGGCGGCGCCCTTTGCCCGCTACTTCCTCAACACCGTGCTGCTGGTGAGCATGATCCTGGCCTGCCAGCTGGTGCTGGGAACGCTGGCGGCCTACGCCTTTGTGCGCTATGAGTTTGCCGGCAAAAGCCTGCTGTTCGCGCTGGTGCTGCTGCAGCTGATGATCATGCCCGACATCCTGCTGGTGGAGAACTACAAGACCATGGCGCGACTCGGTCTGGTGGACACGCTGCTGTCCGTGGGACTGCCCTACTTTGCCTCGGCCTTTGCCATCTTCCTGCTGCGCCAGACCTTCCTGGGCATACCCAAGGAACTGGTGGACGCGGCGCGCGTGGAAGGTGCGAGTTCGCTGCAGATCCTGTGGCGCGTCTACGTGCCTTTGGCCAAGCCGGTGTACACCGCCTTTGCCCTGGTGTCGGTGAGCTTTCACTGGAACAATTTCCTGTGGCCGTTGATCATCACCAACAGCGTGAGCGCGCGTCCGCTGACGGTGGGGCTGCAGATCTTTTCCAGCACCGACCAAGGCGTGGACTGGTCCATCATCACCGCCGCCACACTGCTGAGCTCGGCGCCGTTGCTGATCGCCTTTTTGCTGTTTCAACGCCAGTTTGTGCAAAGCTTCATGCGCGCCGGCATCAAATAGGACTCGACATGAAACTCATCACCTGGAATGTGCAATGGTTTTGCGGCCTCGACCGCCGGGTCGACGTGGCTCGCGTTCTCGACGAGGCGCGGGCCTGGGCCGATTTCGACGTGCTGTGCCTGCAGGAAGTGGCCGTGAATTACCCACTTCTCGAAGGCGACGCCGGATTCGACCAGGTGGCGCGCGTGCGCGAGCGGCTGCCCGGCTATGACGTCTTCTTTGGCGCTGCGGTGGACACCCTCGGTCCGAACGGGCAGCGCCAGCGCTTCGGCAACCTGATCGCCACGCGACTGCCGGCCCTGCAGGTGCAGCACCATCCCCTGCCCTACCCGGCCGACGCCGGCGTAGCCTCCATGCCGCGCATGTGCAGCAGCGTCACGCTGGCCAGTGAATTCGGGCCGCTGCGCGTCATGACGGCGCATCTGGAATATTTCTCCAAACGTCAGCGACTGTCACAGACGCAGGGCCTGCTGGACCTGCACGCCCAGGCCTGCGCGCAGGCTGCGGCACCGCCCTTGCACGACGCATCCGGCAGCCCGCTCCAGGACCAGCCGCACACGGCGCAGGCCATCCTGTGCGGCGACTTCAACTTTGACGCCCACGGGCCCGAATACGCGCTGCTGCAAGGCTCGGGCGAGCTGAGCGACGCCTGGCGTGTGCTGCATCCGCAGTTGGCGCAAGCGCCGACCTTTCATGTGTTCGACAAGCGCTATGCACCCGATCCGGTTTGCTGTGATTTTGTCTGGCTCAGCGAAGGCCTGCACGCCCACGTGAAACGCGTGGAAGTCAACTCGCTGACCCGCGCCTCCGACCACCAACCGGTGTTGCTGGAACTGGACTGAGTCTTTCGAGGGTGACTGCGGCGTGGCGGCAATGGCGCCAATCGGGGACGATAACGATATATACTGTTTATCCAGTTAGTCAGCACCCCGGAGCGAAATCGTGGCGGGGAAAACACGACATCCATGGGTACCAGACGATGAAGACCCGGCCAGATCGTAGACGCCGCAGCCGCTTGTACGCACCGGCATTGTTCAGCGTTTTGCGGCATTACCAAAGGCAATGGCTGACCGGAGATGTGGTCGCAGGGCTGTCGGCCTGTGTGGTGATGATTCCATCGGTCATCGCCTACGCCGAACTGGTGCACCTGCCCCCCATTACCGGACTGTATGCGGCGCTGGCCGCGGGCCTGGGCTATGCACTTTTCGGCAGTTCACGCCATGTCATCGCAGGCCCTGACGCGGCGATTTGCCTCCTTGTCGGTGCGGCCATCCTGCCGCTTGGGGCAAATGACAGCCTTCGCCTGGCCTTGCTGGCGGCCGAACTGGGTCTGATCACCGGAGCCGTGCTGGTCTTGGCCGGCTGGCTAAGGTTGGGCGTCATTGCCGACCTGTTGTCGCGCCCGGTACTCATAGGCTATCTGAATGGCGCATCCCTGCTGCTGATTGCCACCCAGTTGGGGAAGATGTTGGGCATCACGGTTGCGGGGGATGCGTTCTTTCCCCTGCTCACCGGCCTGTACCAGCACCTGCAAGACACCCACTTGCCCACGCTGGCCATGGGCGTTTTTCTGGTGGCATTCATGGTGCTGCTGGGCCGCTTGGCGCCACGCCTGCCCGGCGCCTTGGCCTGTTGCGCCATGGCGTTGCTGGTATCGGTGAGCCTGAACCTCGGACAGCACGGGGTTGCCCTGGTGCAAACCGTTCCCATGGGTTTGCCCACGCTGGGCTGGCCCACGGTTTACTGGGCAGACATTTCGGCGCTGGCCCCGGCCGCAGTGGCCGTTGCCTTCCTGGCCTTCTCTGACGGCCTGCTGCTGGCGCAGGCTTTTGCAGAAAAAAATGGCTACGAGGTCAATCCGAACCAGGAACTGGTCGCACTCGGTTCGGCCAATATTCTGGCAAGCCTGTGGCAGGGGTTTCCGGTGTCGGCCAGCCAGTCACGCACGTCGATCGCCGACCAGGCGGGCGGGCGCAGTCAGGTCACACAACTGGTGGCGGGCTTGGGGCTGGTGCTGTTCCTGATCTTTCTCACCGAACTGATTCCCCTGCTGCCCAAGGTTGCACTGGGCTCCGTGCTCATCGTCACGGCCATAGGCATGATGGAGATCGCGCCGCTGCGGCGCCTGTATCGCATCGACCGTACCGAATTTGCTTTGGCCCTTTGCGTCACGGCGGCGATCCTGATTGCCGGGGTGGTGAGTGGAATCATCGTGGGCATGCTCATTTCATTGGCCACCACGCTGCTCCACATTTCCCGCCCGCGCGATGCCGTGCTGCGGCGCCGGCTCATCGACGGCAAATTTCATGATTGCCTGGATGACGAAGATGCCGAAGCCGTCCCCGGCGTCATGGTCTACCGGCTGTATGGTCCGCTGATCTTCTCCAATGCACGTTACGTCGTCAGTCGCATCCGGGCTCTGGTGGACAACAGCGGGGACGAGCTGGAATGGCTTGTGGTTGACGCACAGGCCATCACGCACATCGACGTGACAGCCGCGCAACGTTTGTCCACGCTGCACCGGGAGCTGGAAGCACTGGGCGTGGAACTCAAGATTGCCGACGCCCCACGCCCTTTCCGTGAGCAGCTCGCGGCGGAGGGCCTGTCGGATGAACTGGGCAACGCCCAATTTTTCATCTCGGTAAAAAAGGCAGTGGAAGCCTTTGAGTCCCGCGGCAATTCGTCCAAGCGCTCCGAACCCTCGACGCCCAAGGAACCGGCCCTGGGCGCGGCGTGTATTCCATGAAAAATAAGAACCCCCTGTTCCACCAGATCGAGTTGCGCATAGGCACGCTGGCCGAACTGTTCAACTCCATGGACCCGACACCCTTTCACCATTGCGATCTGGATACCGATGCGCAGGCGTATCTGGAAAGCTGGGCCGTGACCTATCCGTCGGACAGCCATTTCCGGATCATTGTGCACATAGCCGACATGCCGCAGGAAGATCCGGAGCCCATCGTGCGGGATGCCATTCACAACTACTTTGATTACAAGGCCATCGTCAACCGGCGCAATTTGCTGTTGCTGTTGATGGAGGGCCGCACCAGCCTGCTGATCGGCATCTGCTTTCTGGCTGCCTGCCTCATCAGTGCGGACCTGCTGGCAAATTTCGGCACGAATACGTTCTCGCGGGTACTGAAGGAAAGCCTGGTGATTGGCGGCTGGGTCGCCATGTGGCGCCCCATGCAGATCTTTCTGTACGAATGGTGGCCGCTGATGCGTCGCGGGCGCATCTATCGAAACTTGACGCAGGCCAGGGTTCATGTGGTTTCAGCCAACCCTGCACGCTGACGCTGTTTCTTGCCAAAGGCGATGAACTACTGACCGCGCCCCAGGGCGCGGTTACGCCGCCGAGCTTGCTGCGACCAGGACCTTCAGCTGGGTGTCCTCGCGCAGGATGTGCTGGACCAGCCAATCGCGCAGGTAGAGCAGAACTTCGAACTGGGTTGTCAGGGGATTACTGCGCAAATCCGCGTGGAACTGCTGCAGCTTTTGCTCGAAGTGGTAGTGCTGATGTTTCTGGCTTTCAAGCTGGGAGAAACCATAATGCACCATCATCTGCTCCTCGGCCCGGAAGTGGATACTGGCGTATTGCGTCAGTGCGCCCAAGATCCGCGCCACCTTGGCAGAGCCAAAGTTGCCCGTGACGACGTCGAACAGGTCATTGATGATGTCGATCAGGTAGCGGTGGTGTTCATCGATGACGTCGATGCCAATCCGCAGGTCCTCGCTCCATTCGATCCAACCCGATTCTGGCCGGCACGCCTCCGGCAGCGCGAGCATTTTTCGAGGATCGATGACCTTGTCGCAATAGAGTTCCTGGATGCGCAGGATCTGCGGCAAGGCCAAGCTGAAGGCGGCAACCAGCGCCGGATCGAACTGGGCGCCGGACTGCTCTTGAATCATGGCGACCGCTTCGTTGAAGGTCCATGGCTGCTTGCAAGGCCGCTCCGAGGTGAGCGCATCGAAGACATCGGCAATCGAGCAGATGCGCGCGAGCAGGAAGATCTCCTCCCCCGCCTTGCCACTCGGATAGCCTCCCCCGTCCCAGCGCTCATGGTGTGAAGCGGCGATTTCGCGGGCGGCTCTCATCATGCGGTCATCACCATCGAGCAGACGTTCGCCGATCACCGTGTGCGTCTTCATGACATCGAACTCTTCTTTCGAGAGCTTGCCGGACTTGCGCATGACGGCGTCGGAAATGCCGATTTTTCCGACATCGTGCATCGGCGCGCAGATCGTGAGAATCTCCAGGGTTTCCGGGTCCAGGCCGGCTGCCTTGGCGATGGCGATGGCGTACTGGGTCATGCGCAGCATGTGGCTACCGGTCCCGCTGTCGCGCAACTCGGAGGCAGCGCACAGGGCGTGGATGACCTCGCTGCGCGAGTTGACCAGCTCAACCTCGCGCACCGCCAACATTTCGCCGGCGAGGAAGCTGGCTACCCGATCCGAGAGCACGCGCGCGAGATCGGACATGAAACTGAGATCCGGGGCACAGGGTTGCCACTGGTCATCGATGTAAAGAACCGCTTCGCCCAGCGGCTGGTGTTCGCCTCTTAGCGGCAGGACGATGAGCCGCGCCTGCGCGTTCCCGCCTTCGACTTTGAGCCAGGGCAAATGCTGGGCCTGGGTCGAAACATACGCCTGCCCGGATGAATCGGGGGTGCGGCAGCCGGCTTGGCGGGTGCCTGGCTCGCCAGCCCAGATCGCCGGCAGGCCCAACTCGGCCACCTGAACCAGTTCACCGCGGGGATTCAAGAGGCAGATCGCGCTCCTGGCGGTGACCCGAATGCCGGGCAGACCTCGCAGCAATTTTCTTACGAAGACCAGCGTCCGGTGAAGGTTGCGGTGGGAGTGTTCGCCGGTCGTCGCTTCACAGGTCAGCCGGGACAAATCCCCCAAAACGCAGCTGCGCTGCACGAGATTTTGGTGGGCCGCGGACAAGGACTGCAGGTCCTGGGCATATCGGTACAGCTGATCGTTATTTCCGCTGTTCTTGCTTGAGCCCCTGGCAGTGGGAGCTTGCTCATAAATTTGCATATCAAATCCGGGTGTATCGTTTCATCGTAACCAGGTTGCAAAAAAATGATAGCAAGCCATAAATATGAAACCGACGTTTCATTTTTTGACGCCAATTGCGCTCCGCAAAGAGCGGCAGCCTGCGAAGTTCTTACCGGTCGCAACCCTTCAGTCTCGGCCACTGGCTGTTCTTCTCATAGGCCTGAACATTGGCCAGGTGCATGGAAGTCAGCGTGCAAAAAGACCGTGTTGCGTCAGAAAATTAGGCAACTCTGCCGATTCAGGAGCGCGCCGCCACCAGATGCCCGATGAAGCTTTGCGTGGCCTGGCGCCAGCTGAACGTCAGGGCGCGGTTGCGCGCCTCGCTGCGCGGTGTGGCCAGAGCCGCGTGAAAGGCCAGCGCCAGGTCCTCATGCAAGGCGCCACCGGCCGCTCCGCCCATATTGCTCGGGTGCGACTGTCCCAGCACTTCGGTCGGACCGTCCACCGGGTACGCCGCCACCGGCGTGCCGCAGGACATGGCCTCGAGCATGACCAGCCCAAAGGTGTCTGATCGGCTGGGGAAAACGAATACATCGGCCGCGGCATAGACCTTGGCCAATTCGTCCCGCGGCAATATACCCAGCCACTGCACGCCGGGATGCTGCGCCTTCAAACGTTCCAGCACCGGACCCACGCCGCACACCACTTTGGTTCCCGGCACGTCGAGTTGCAGAAAAGCTGCGATGTTCTTCTCGTAGGAAACGCGGCCGACAAACAGCGACAGCGGGCGCGGCAGTGCGGTCAGCGCAGAAGCTGTGCACTCAGCGTCACGGTAAGAAAACAATGCCGTGTCCACACCATGGGTCCAGGGCCTGAGCTGGCCAAAGCCGCGCTGTTGCAGCATGCGCAGCGCAGCGTTCGTCGGCACCATCACACCCGATGAGGGCTTGTGAAAATGGCGAAACAGCGCATAGCCCCAGGACAACGGGATCTTCAACGCGGCTTTCAGGATTTCCGGAAACTTGGTGTGAAAGGCCGTGGTGAAGGCCAATTTATTCTTCAGGCAGTAGCTGCGCGCCGCCCAGCCCAGCGGCCCTTCCGTGGCGATGTGGATGGCCTCGGGCTGGACGGTGTCGAGCAGGGTGCGTATGGTCTTTTTCGGGGAGATGGCCAGGTCGATGCCGTCGTAGCCGGGACAGGGTCGCGTCCTGAAGAGTCCAGGGTGGATCACTTCGACCTCGTACCCCAGTTGCGTCAACTCGCGCACCAGTTCGACCAGGGTGGTCACCACGCCATTCACCTGGGGCAACCAGGCGTCGGTGACCAGCGCCAGTTTCAAGCCGCGCCCCAGGCGCGCGCCACCACGGTGGGTGCGGCAGGCATGGCCTGTTGGCCGCGCGCTGCGGGATGAGCGGAGCCCTCCCACTGCAGCAATTCCAGGCGGCCGTCGTAGTGCTCCACCAGGGCGGTTCGGCTCTCCACCCAGTCGCCGTCGTTGCAATACAGCGTGCCGTTGATCTCGCGCATCTCAGCCCGGTGAATGTGGCCGCACACGACACCCTGGTGCCCGCGCCGGCGCGCTTCGGCGGCCACGGCTTCCTCGAAGTCCGTGACGTAGGCCAGTGCCTTCTTGACCTTGTGCTTGAGATAGGCCGACAGCGACCAGTAGGGCAGGCCCAGGCGCGCGCGCAGGCTGTTCAGATGGCGGTTGAGCTTGAGCGTGAACTCGTACAGGTTGTCGCCCAGGTAGGCGAGCCACTTGGCGCACTGGATGACGCCGTCGAAATAGTCGCCGTGCGTGACCCACAGGGCGCGCCCGTCGGCCGTGCGGTGCACTGCATCCTCCACGACCTCGACACCACCAAAATGATGACCGACAAAGCCGCGGGCAAATTCGTCGTGATTGCCGGGGACGAAGATCACCCGGTCACCCTTGCGCGCGCGGCGCAACAGCTTCTGCACCACGTCGTTGTGCGACTGCGGCCAGAACCACCTGCGGCGCAGTTGCCAGCCGTCGACGATGTCACCCACCAGGTACAAGGTGTCGCTGGGATGGGTCCTCAGGAAGTCGAGCAGGGCCTCGGCCTGGCAGCCCGGCGTGCCCAGGTGCAGATCCGAGATGAAGATGGCGCGGTAGCGATGTGAGCCCGCTTCGTCGTCCTTGTCTTCGCCGTTGTTGGCGCTGAAGTTCCAGGGACCGGCGGCGTCAAAGGCGGTACGCATCTGGTACCTAGCGTCCCAGAAAGTGCTTGCGGTATCGCGACGGCAGGTCCTCGATACGCATCATCATGGGCAGGTCAGCGCTGTTGAAATCCGGGTCCCAGGCCGGCGCGCCCAGGATCTTCGCGCCCAGGCGCAGATAGCCCTTGATCAGTGCCGGTGGCTCCACCGGCAGGCTGGAATTCATGCGTTCCACCGGCAGTGGCAGGCGCGGGCGCACTTGCAGTTCCAGCGGCGCCAGGTGGGTCTGGCGCAATTGCGCCCAGATGCTGGCGGCCACGTCGCCGCTGACCACACCGTTGTGCCACATCGGAATGCTGGCGCAGCCGATCATGATGTCAAGCTGGTTGCGGTGCATGAACTCGGCCAGCGCGCCCCACAGGGCCATGATGACGCCGCCGTGGCGGTAGTCCGGATGCACGCAGCTGCGTCCCAGTTCCACCATGCGCTCGCGCATCATGCGCAGCCGTGTCAAATCGAACTCGGTGTCGCTGTAGGTGCTGCCAACACGCTTGGCCTGGGCCGGTGTCAGCACGCGGTAGGTGCCAATGACTTCGCCGCTGGCGCTGTCGCGCACCAGCAGGTGTTCACAGAAATCATCGAACAGGTCAATGTCATGGCCCGGCAATTTTCCTTGCAGGCGCGCGCCCATTTCATCGGCGAAAACGCGGTAGCGCAGACGCTGCGCCTGGCGCACTTCGTCCTGATGCACGGCCCAGGAAACGTCTATGCCACCCTTGGCCGTGGTCGACGGGGCGGAAGGCTGGCTGATGCCGAAGCCGCTGGCTGGCAACAACGATGCACGCGTCAGGGTGTGGGCCGGCGTGGTCAGTTCTGGGGTACGGTGTTCACTCATACGTTCGCTCCTTGGATGGACGAAGTTTGAAAGTTCACGATGACAAGCGTGTGGCGCTTGTATGGCATTTGCGTGACGCCGCTGCCCAGCGCCGCAGGGCGGGTTTCAGGCGCCGGCCGAGTTGCCGGATTCGTCGCCCAGGAGCTGAGCGCGGATGTTTGTACGGGCCAGAACGGCCAGCGATTTTCGGCAATGGCCGGCGGGCGGGATGCTCTCTCCCACGTGCACCTGCGCCCGGATCGACTTGCTGGCCAGCACCAGGCGCATCGATGCCAGCAGCGTGGTGTCGCCGATGTACAGCGCGGCGCTCGACGGCTGGCCGGTGCGGCTGTCCAGGTAGCGCAGCGTCAGCGGTAGCACCGGGACTTGCGCCTGCACCGCCGCCTGAAAAATGTTCGCGTGAAATACCCCCAGATCCGCGCCATCGGTGCTCGTGCCTTCCGGAAAGCCGACCACGCAATCGCCCAGGGTCAGCGCCGCCGCGCTGGCCTGCACCATGGCGCGGGCCGAGCGGCCGGACGAGCGTTGCACAAAGATCGTCGCGCAGCCCTGCGCCAGACGGCCGAACAGCGGCCAGCGCCGAACTTCGGCCTTGGCGACGAACACGCCGGGCAGCAGCGACTGGATCAACACGATGTCGAGCCAGGAGAGGTGATTCGCCACCACCAACCGGGCGCCAGCGGCCGGCAGTGCGCCGGAACACTGAACCTCAATGTCGAGGATGGACAGCACGCGCGTGGCCCAGCGCTGCGTCTGCGCCTGTCTGGCCTCGCGGTCCAGCTTGGGGAAATGCAGCGACAGGATCAGACTGGCGCGGGCGATGGCCGCCAGCAGTTGAAACGCCTTGAGGGCCGGAATATGGGGCGTCCAACGCCCGTTGCGGCGTGGCGCCGCGGAGTGATGCGCAGGACGGTAAAGCATGACCCGGGTTTAACCGCGGCGCGTGACAGGCTGGTGACAAGGCTCGCGCCACGGGTCGGACTTGGTCTGCAACCCGCTCGGCAGCACTTCGCCTTCGCGCCGCAGCGCGCGGACTTCAGCCCTTGAACCGGATCATCAGGTTCATGATCTTCAAAGCCTTATTGGCGTAAGGCGGCTGGAACAGCATCTGGATCGCCGAGAACCGTCCCTGGTAAAACACCGGGCGCAGCTTGGAGAAGGTATTGAAGCCCTCGCGCCCATGGTAGTGGCCCATGCCGCTGGGGCCGACACCGCCAAACGGCAGATCATGCTGCGCCACGTGCAGCAGGGCTTCGTTCACCGAGACCCCGCCAGACATGACGCGCGAGATGTAGAACTGTTGCAGCTCCTTGTCGTGGGTGAAGGGATAGATCGCCAGCGGGCGGTCGTGGCCATTGATGTAGCTGGCGACTTCGGCCTTGTCGCGGTAGGTGCGCACCGGCAGGATGGGGCCGAAGATCTCGCGCTGCGACACCAGCATGTCGGGCGTGGGATTGAGCACCAGATGGGGCGAGAACTTGCGCAGCGCCGCGTTCGGCGTTTGCCCCTGTCCCAAGTCCACCAGGGTCGCCCCCTTGGCGCGCGCATCTTCCAGCGTGTGCAGCAAGCGGTCGTAGGAGCGCTGGTCGATGATGGAGGTGTAGTCGCCGCCATTCATGTCCGGGAAACGCTCGGCGAACAGGCGCTTGCAGTGCTGGCTGAACTCGTCGGTAGAACCTTCGGGCAGGAACACGTAATCGATGTTGGTGCAGATCTGCCCGGCATTGAACATCTTCACCCACATGATGCGCTCGGCCGCCTGGCGGATGGAGAAGTCTGGTCCCACGATGGCCGGCGCCTTGCCACCGAGCTCCAGTGTGACCGGCGTGAGGTTGCGCGCCGCGTTGGCCATCACGGCGCGTCCGGTGGCGCCCGAGCCCGTGAACAGCAGGTGGTCAAACGGGATCGAGGAGAAGGCCGGACCACGGCCCCCCCCGTCCTCGAAGAACTTGAGCTTGTCCTCGGAGAAATACCGCGGGCTGATCTGCACCAACAACTGGGCCAGGTGGCGCGAGTTCTCCGACATCTTCACCATGGCCCGATTGCCCGCTGCAAAAATGGCCGCCAGCGGGCAGAAGCTCAGGTTCAGGGGAAAGTTCCACGGCACGATCACACCGACCACACCCAGCGGCTGCGGGATGACGCGGTTGGAGGCGCCGGGGTACAGCATGATGTCGATATGCCGGCGCTGCGGCTTCATCCACTTGCGCAGATTTTTCGTCGAATCCTTGATGGTCTCCAGCACCACAAAGAATTCGGCGAACAGGGTTTCAAACTCGCAGCGGTTGCCATAGTCCTGATTGATCGCTGCCACCAGGGCTTCGCGGTTCTCCTTGAGCAGGCGCGCGAGCTGGTTCAGATCGGCAACGCGCTTGTCCCGGTCGGGCTCCGGGTTCTCAAGATAGGCGGCACGCTGGCGATCGAAACAGTCCTGGAATTCGGCCGGGATCTGCAGCGTATCGAGGAACGGTGTGGCAGCATTCATGTTTTCTCCTTGCACCCTTGATGCAATCATTCTGGCAACAGTGAAATTCACTTGGTGACGATGGCAAAGGTCCCCGGCGCCTTGTCGATCAGCGTGAAGAAGCGCACCAGGTCGATCGTGCTGCCGCCAATCTTCAGGTCGTCGCTGAGCAAGGTGTCCTTGACTCCGCCCGTTCCCGCGATCATCTTGACAAATATTTCCTTGGTCAGTGTCAGCGTGGCATTGGCATCTTTTTCGGGCTCGCCGCTTCTAAAGTGCAGCACCGAATTTTCCAGCCACAGCACATAGGACTCCTTCAGGTCGGTCAGCACCAGATTCACTTTGAGGTTCTTGCCCTCGGCGTCTGGTCCGTTCAGGCCGGCGGCCATGGCCTCCAGGAAACGCTCCATGGGGGTTTGCAGCAGCATTTCCATCAGCATGGCCTTGGAGGCGCCCTTGGTCGGAGGCCCGTTGCGCAATTCCTGCGCCGCAGTCAGGTAGGAGTTGCGCCAGGTGGCCGCCTCGGACATGTAGCCCATCTGCTCATAGGTCTTGGCCAGCAACTCTTTCGCCGCCTTGCTCGACGGGTCGCCGAACACCGCCTGGTTCAACAGCTCCGCGGCCCAGCGGTATTCTCCCTTGTCGTAAGCCGCCTGGGCGGCAGCGACGGCCTTGTCCGCGCCGCCCATGAGCTCCAGGTATTTTTTGGCTGATTCCTGTGGCGGCAGGGGGTTGAGGTTGGCCGGGTTGCCGTCGTAGGCGCCCATGTAGAACTGGTAGACCGCCTTGACGTTGTGGCGGATGTCGCCGTAGTAGCCGCGCACGCCAAAGAACTCGGACAGCGACTTGGGCAGCTTCACCGTATCGGCGATCTCGCGCGGCGTGAAGCCCGCATTGATCAGGCGCACGGTCTGGTCGTGCGTGAACTTGTAGACGTCGCGGTGCATGGTGACAAACTTGCGGATGTTCGCATTGCCCCACACCGGCCAGTTGTGCGAACCCATGTAGATCTCTGCGTCCCGGGTCTGCTCCAGCGCCTGCTCCATGTAGTTGGACCAGCGCAGGGCGTCGCGCACCTTGGCGCCGCGCACCGGCAGCAGGTTGTGCATGGTTTGCGACAGGTTCTCCGCGCCGTCGTAGAGCTTCTTGGCGGGGATGCTGAAGGTCATTTCAGCCGGGCATTCGGCGCCGGGCACGTTGTGGAACACGAAGTCCACGCCATCGAGTTGCATGGGCTGGGTCGGCTTGAAGATCAGCCAGTTGGGCGCCATGATGCCGATGGCGCCATAGGCCACGTCCTTGCCCAGACCCGTGTCCACATTGCCCTTGGCCGAGCGCGGCAGGTCGCGGCCGAACTGGTACATGGAGCGGCGCGCCATGCCGGTACCCACCATGATATTTTCACTCGTGGCCTCCTCCAGAAAGCCGGCCGACGCCACCACCGGGATGTTGCGCTCGGCCACTTCCCTGGGCGTAACCACGCCCAGCACGCCGCCGAAATGGTCGGCATGGGCATGGGTCAGGATCACGGCGGAGACCGGCTTGTCGCCCAGCTGCTGGCGTGCGAAGGCCAGTGCTGCGGCGGCGGTCTCGCGCGCGGTCAGGGGGTCGACCACGATCCAGCCGGTCTTGCCTTCGATCAGCGTCATGTTGGCGATGTCAAAGCCGCGCAACTGGTAGACCCCGTCGGTCACCTTGAACAGTCCCAGGTTGGCGTTGAGCTGCGCGTGCCGCCACAGGCTGGGGTTGACGGTGTCGGGTGCCTTGCCGTCGAGAAAGTTGTAGGCCTCGAAGTCCTTCAGAACCGTGCCATCGGCCTGCACGATCTTGCCCGTGGGCTTGGCCATGAAGCCGCGTTTGGCGTCCTCGAAGTCCTGTGGCTCGTCGAGCTTGAGTTCCTTGGCAAACTGCGCGTTGACCTTGAGAGTTTCCTGACTGGCGTCGCCCGCCGCTCCGCCCACGCCACCGGTTTTGCTGCAGCCGGCGGCCAGCGTGAGAAGCGCTGCCAGCAGCGCATAAATTATCTTCTTCATCATTGTCTCCTAGTCGTTCTTATAGGGGTGCAAGTGTGCATCTCAGTGTCGCGCACGCAGCAGCTTGGCGCACTTTTCGGCGATCATGATGGTCGGTGCGTTGGTGTTGCCGCCGGTCACGCTGGGCATGATGGAGGCGTCGGCCACGCGCAAGCCGGCAATGCCCCTGACGCACAGATTGGCGTCGACCACGGCCAGCGCGTCGCTGTCCGGGCCCATCTTGCAGCTGCCCACCGGGTGGTACTGCGTATCGGCCCGGTTGCGAATGTCCTGCGTCATGTGCACAGGATCATCGAGGCGCGTGGCGTACAACATCTTGCCGCGGATTGCATCGAAGGGCTTTGATTCGATGAGGCGCTGCTGCCACTGCGCGCCCTTGAGCAGCAGGCTCATGTCACGCTCGTCGGCCAGGAACTGCGGGTCGATCAGGGGTGCCGCAAAGGGGTCGGCGCTGCTCAGCGCCACCGTGCCGCGGCTGTGCGGTCGGAGCACCTCGACGTGGCAGGAGATGCCGTGGCCCCAATGCATCTTGCGCGCATGGTCGTCCACGATGGCGATGACGAACACCAGTTGCAGATCGGGCCGCGGCACGTCGTCGGCGGAGCGCAGGAAGGCCCCTGCAGTGGCGAAAGTCGTTGTCATCAGACCCGAACGCTTGTTCTTCCACTCCAGCATGGCGCTGCTCACCTTGCCGGCCCCGCGCAGCGACAACCCCACGGTGTCGGTGCTGCTGGGCACGCGCCAGGTCTGAACGTAATCGATGTGGTCATGCAGGTTCTTGCCCACACCGGGCAGATCCTGCACCACGGGCAGGCCAAACTCTTGCAGTTCGGCCCCCGCCCCTATGCCCGACAGCATCAGCAGTTGGGGCGAGCCGAAGGCGCCGGCCGTCACGATCACTTCGCGCCGTGCCTTGACCTGCCTGACCTGCCCGTCCTGGTGATAGGCCACGCCGCAGGCCCTTCGGCCTTCAAGCAGCAGCTTGGCCGAGGTCGCGTGGGTCAGCACCTGGAGATTGGGCCGCGACAGATTCGGCGTCAGAAAGCCCTTGGCGGCGCTGCAGCGCTCGCCGTTCTTCTGGTTCACCTGGTACAGGAAGGCACCCTCCTGCTCGGCGCCGTTGTAGTCGGGGTTGAGGGCCAGGCCTTGCAAGCGCGCGGCTTGCAGAAACATCTGGTTGACCGGGCTGGCATGGTTTTGATAGGTCACGTTCAGCGGGCCGCCCTGGCCGTGAAATTCATTCACGAACTGCTCGTTGTTTTCGCTGCGCCGAAACAGCGGCAGCACCTCGTCATAGGTCCAACCGGGGTTGCCCAACTCGGCCCATTGGTCGTAGTCCCACTTGTTGCCACGCACGTACAGCATGGCGTTGATGGAGCTGGAGCCGCCCAGCGTCTTGCCACGCGGCTGGTAGCCACGGCGGCCATTCAGACCGGGCTGGGACACGGTCTCGAACGCGTAGTTGTTGATCTTCGTGGGGACCATGGCAACGACCCCCGCCGGTGCGTGGATCAGCACGCTCTTGTCCGGGCCTCCGGCCTCCAGCAGGCACACGCTGATACTCGGATCCTCGCTCAGACGGCTCGCCAGCACACAGCCGGCCGAGCCGGCCCCGACAACGACATAGTCAAATTCCGCGCTTGTCATGCTTTGTCTCCAGTATGTTTTTTTGAATCCCTGGGCCTTGCGCCTGTCAACGCGTCCAAGAACCTTGCCCTTTTTGGGCTGGGCGATTGTGGGATCAGGCAGCCGGTCCGTCCAATGCATTCGAATGAACACATCAATGCATTCACTGCATAATCAAGGAAACTCCTGGAGATCCCATGGACTTGAGACGCCTGAAGCACCTTGTGGCACTCGCCGACACCCGCAACTTCAGCCGCGCAGCGCAGCAGTGCCACCTCAGCCAACCGGCCTTCAGCCGCAGCGTGCAGGCAGCAGAAGAAGAACTGGGCCTGCAGCTGTTCGATCGCAACTCACTCGAGGTGACCTGTACCGACGCGGGTGCATTCGTCGTCGAGCGCGCACGCAAACTGGTGTTTGACAGCCGTTGCCTGGAGCGCGACGTCAGCCTGTATCGCGAACGCCTGATCGGGGACCTCGCTTTTGGTGTCGGGCCCTATCCCGCAGCCACCCTGTTGCCCGCCCTGCTGATGGAACTGCGGTCGCGCTTTCAGGGCGTGAACACGCGCGTGGAAGTCAACAACGCGAATTACCTGGCCGAGCATTTGCGTGCCGAGGAATTGGACTTCTTCCTGGCCAATATCAGCCTGGTGCCTGAAGCGTCGGACCTGGTACTCACCCACATCGGTCGCCTGTCCGCAGGTTTTTACGTCCGCCAGGGCCATCCCCTGCTGGCGCTGCCCACCATGAAAGCCGCCGCACTGCTGCCGTACGGTATCGCCAGCGTGCGCGTCCCGGAAAACGTGCGCATGCTGATGAGCACCCTGATGGGACTGGAGCCGGGCAAGTTGCTGCCGTTTGCCATCGAGTGCGACGATCTGAACCTGCTGAAAACAGTTTGCATGGGGACCGACACCGTGCTGGCCTGTCCCGACGCGGGTGCCCTCCAGGAAGTGCAAGGCGCCCGCCTGGTGCGCCTCGACATCAGCGACCTGCCGCCCTTGTTCAACGACATGGGACTGTTTGCGCTCAAGGGCAGGACCCACTCGCCGATGGCGCAGTTTGCGGTGGACTGCTTCATCAAGGCCGGTGCTGCCCAGGCCGCACACATTCAGACCGCGTCGCCGCGCGGCCGTGCGCGCCGCGCCAAGGTTCATTGCCAGCCGTAGCGGCGGATGTAGAAGCGCTTCATCACCGTGGTCAGCGTGCCGTAGCCCAACAGTATCGCCGCCAACCAGCCGTAGTAGGCCACAGGCAAGGCCTGCAGCTTGAAGTAGCCGGCCAGCGGCCCCAGCGGCAGCCACAGGCCCAGCGCCATGATCGCCAGCGTCATCACCAACAGCGGGGCCGCGGCACGGCTTCGCACAAAGGGCAGCTTGGGCGTGCGCAGCATGTGCACCACCAGCGTCTGGGTCAGCAGGCCGACGACGAACCAGCCCGACTGGAACAGCGTCTGCCGGGCCACGCTGTTGGCGTCAAACACCCCCCACAGGATGGCGAAGCTGATGATGTCGAAGAGCGAGCTGATGGGGCCGAAAAATAGCATGAAGCGCCCGATGTCAGCCGGGTTCCATTTCAGCGGCTTGCGCACCAGTTCGGAGTCGACGTTATCGAACGGGATACCGGTCTGGCCGATGTCGTACAGCAGGTTTTGCACCAGCAGTTGCAGCGGCAGCATGGGCAAAAAGGGCAGGAACGCGCTCGCCACCAGCACGCTCAGCACGTTGCCAAAGTTGGAGCTGGCCGTCATGCGGATGTACTTGAGCATGTTGCAAAAAGTGCGGCGGCCCTCGACCACGCCATCGTCGAGCACCAGCAGGCTTTTTTCCAGCGGAATGATGTCGGCAGCCTCCTTGGCGATGTCCACCGCGCTGTCCACCGAAATGCCGATGTCGGCGGCACGAAGCGCCGGCGCGTCGTTGATGCCGTCGCCCATGAAGCCCACCACATGACCGCCGGCGCGCAGCGCGCGCACGATGCGTTCCTTGTGCAGAGGGGTGAGCTTGGCGAAGACAGTGTGCGTCTCGGCCGCAGCTTTCAATGCGTCGTCGCTCAAGGCCTCGACCTGCGTGCCCAGCAGCACCGAGTCAGCGGCCAGACCGACCTGGCGGCAAACCTGCGCCGTGACGAGTTCGTTGTCGCCGGTCAGCACTTTGACGCCGACGCCGTGCGCAGCCAGCTTCTTCAGCGCCGGCGCCGCCGACTCCTTGGGCGGATCCAGAAAGGCGATGTAGCCGATCAGCGTCAGGTCCACCTCATCGGCCACCGAGTAAGTGGTCTGACCTGGCGGCAGGGTCTTGACGGCCACCGCCACCACGCGCAAGCCCTGGGCGTTGAGCGCCGCCGTGACCGCCTGCGTGCGCGCCAGCAGCGCCGCGTCCAGCGCCAGCGTGGGCATGACGCGCTCGCCGTCCAGACTGGCGTCGACTGGCTCCTGGGTTCGGACCTGCGTACACGCGGCGAGTACCTCTTCCACCGCGCCCTTGCAGATCAACTCATGGTGCCGGTCCTGCCCGTCCGCCATGGCGGCCACCACCACCGACATGCGCCTGCGCTCAAAGTCGAAGGGAATCTCGTCAACCTTTCGGTAGGCGTCTTTCAGCTGCAACTCGGCCGCCAGTTCCACATGGTCGAGCACGGCCCGGTCCAGCAGGTTCTTGAGACCGGTCTGGTAGTAGCTGTTGAGGAAGGCAAAGTTCAGCACCTCGTCGGTGTCCTGGCCGTAGGCATCGGCATGGCGCGCGAGGGCGATCTTGTCCTGCGTCAGCGTGCCGGTCTTGTCGGTACACAGGATGTCCATCGCGCCAAAGTTCTGGATCGCGTCCAACCGTTTGACCACGACCTTCTTGCGTGACAGCAGTACCGCGCCCTTGGCCAAGGTGCTGGTGACGATCATCGGCAGCATTTCGGGCGTCAGGCCCACGGCCACCGACAGCGCGAACAGGAAGGCCTCCAGCCAGTCGCCCTTGGTGAAGCCATTGACGAGGAACACGATCGGCACCATCACGAAAGCGAAGCGGATCAGCAGCCAGCTCACGCTGTTGACGCCGGTCTGAAAGGCGTTGGGCGCGGTCTCGGTGGCGCTGGCGTGCGCCGCCAGGGTGCCGAAGTAGCTGCGCCCGCCAGTCGCAACCACGAGCGCCGTAGCGGTGCCAGAAACGACGTTGGTACCCATGAAGACCACGTTGCGCAGGTCCAGCGTGGCCGTGGACGCCTTGGCGTGGGACGCCGACCCGGCGTTGGCCTGCACGAACTTCTCCACCGGCAACGACTCCCCGGTCATCGCGGCCTGGGCCACAAACAGGTCACGCGCACTGAGCAAGCGGCAGTCGGCCGGGATCATGTCGCCCGCGGACAGAGCCACCACGTCGCCAGCCACCAGTTCGCGCAGCGCAATCTCCTGTGGCTTGGTCGCCGCTCCCGGGGTCGAATCCCTGGCGCGACGGATCACGGTGGCGGTGTTGCTGACCAGCGCGCGCAGGCTCTCGGCAGCCCGGTGAGAACGCCCCTCCTGGACAAATCGGATGCCGGTGCTCAAGGCCACCATGAAGCCAATCACCACCGTGGCCTTCGCGTCGGCACTCAGAAAGGACAGCAGGGCCAGCGCTGTCAACAACAGGTTGAAGGGGTTGAGGTAGCAGCGCCACAGACGCAGCCAGCCGGGCAGCGGCGCCTCGTGCTGCACCTCGTTCGGGCCGTCCCGCGCCAGACGCTGTGCGGCCTCGGCCGGGTCCAGCCCTTCGACTTGCGACTGCAGGCGCGCCAGCGCGGCGGTGGGCTCGTCGCGCGACGCGTTCAGCAGGTCCTGTCCCAAGGCGGCAACGCCGCGCGGCGCGGCCAGCGTGGCCAGCATGGGTCTGCGCTCGAAATGCCGCTTGGCCCGGCGCCGATGCAGAAAAGTGCTGAAACCTTGGGTCAGAATCCGGTGCACCGTTTGCCCCCTTTGCAGTCGGTCATGCCAGCATCACGGGGCGACACTTCGGACCGTGACGGCACGCACGTTGCTGACGCCCCAGCATAAACCGGGAGCGACCTCAGCAACGTGCGATAACGCACGCCACTGCATCGCGCGGCCTGACTGCAGCCCACAGCGTGGGGCCAGCGTCGTGGTCAAGGTGAAAAAGTGGCCGCAAAAACGGCCCGCCGGGCTTCAAGTGCAAAATACCCGGTCTACGTTTTTTCTCAATCCTATGGACTACCCCGGAAATCTGTTCGTCGTTGCGGCCCCCAGCGGGACCGGAAAATCAAGCCTGGTGAACGCGCTGATGCAGCTCGACAGCCATGTTCAGCCCTCGGTGTCGCACACCACGCGCGCGCCACGCGGCCAGGAAAAGCACGGGCGCGAATACTTTTTCACGTCCGAGACCGAGTTCGACGCCATGGTGACCGCGGGCGTCTTCATGGAGTGGGCGCTGGTGCACGGGCACCGCTACGGCACGTCGCGCAAGGCGATCGAGGAGCGCGTTGCACAGGGCGCAGACGTGGTGCTGGAAATCGATTTTCAAGGGGCGCTGCAGGTCAAGTCGATCTTCACCAACGCCGTGCTGATCTTCATCCTGCCGCCAAGTTGGGAAGAGCTGCGTTCGCGCCTGGAACGCCGCGGCGAGGACTCGGCCGAGACCATCGCGCTGCGCCTGCAAAACGCCGCGACCGAGATGAAACAGGTGAGCCAGTTCGACTTCGTTATAATCAACGAGGTATTTGACAGTGCACTTTTCGACCTCAAAGCGATAGTCCACGCACAACGCCTCAAGTTCGCCGCGCAGCGCCGCGCGAGAGCCGAAATTTTCACGGCATTGAACATCACCTAGTTTCCCGGAGTATTTATGGCCCGCATCACCGTTGAAGATTGTCTGGAACTCATTCCCAACCGCTTTGAGTTGGTGTTGGCTGCGACCTACCGTGCCCGCATGCTGAGCCAGGGCCATGCACCGAAAATTGAAAGCAAGAACAAGCCCGCCGTGACCGCGCTGCGCGAGATCGCTGCCGGCAAGGTGGGCCTGGAAATGCTGAAGAAGGTTCCGCTCTGAGCTTGAGACGCTGACAGGCAGCTGGCACGCTGCGGCTGTGCCGGCCTCGAGTTCAATAAAAAGCACCCGTCGGGTGCTTTTTTGTTTCCGCTTGAGTGCCTGCATGCTGCGCCGCAACAGCCGACAGGCTAAATTTGAGGCATGGTGCGATTCGATCGCCGAGTCAGACTCCGAAAGGAGTCGCCTGGTCGCTGGCCATAACAGCCCTTAAAGCATTTTCCCCTCTGGGGAAAGTAGGAAAGCTCCCTCAAGGGAGCGAGAGTGTGAGCACAAATCGATGCAGCCTCGCGGCCGCTCGATTCGAACAGGACCGACCCACAAGG
>CAIKVZ010000017.1 GCA_903830985.1 uncultured beta proteobacterium | reverse complement strand
TTAGGCAACAAATAGAAATTTGTAAATACATTTTAGTGACTACAAATGGAATCTAAAAAAAGACCGGTTATAAGCGGCCTTCATTGGGAGAATCCGTGAAAACTGGGGCGTTTTTACGGGAAAACGGGGAGGAACTTCAGTTTAGTCACTTCAACAGAAGCTTGCGGTGTCGCGAACTGCTGCGCCAAAACGCCGAACATCAAGGCGGCAGCCGCTGCGATGATCAGCGACGCCCAGGCCGCCCGGCGCCCTGGCCTGGGCGCCTCGGCCACGGGAAGAATGGGAATGCCCGATTCTTGGCGCATGCTCAGCAACAACCGCTTTTGGCATTGGCGTGAATCGCCTGGGAGCAACAGCACGATGACGCCGTGGGCGTGTCGACGCCGCGCTGCCCCTTGACCGGGAAGCCCTTGGACAGCCATTTCGTGAGGCCGCCCGCCATGTTGATGACACGCGTA
Organism: uncultured beta proteobacterium; assembly: GCA_903830985.1. Taxonomy (GTDB): domain Bacteria; phylum Pseudomonadota; class Gammaproteobacteria; order Burkholderiales; family Burkholderiaceae_C; genus CAIKVZ01. The sequence continues at coordinate 28,448 of CAIKVZ010000017.1, read as the reverse complement.
TAGCCGTGAAACTGCAGGAGATACGTCGCCTTCAGGCTGCGTTCCCCGACTTCGGATACCACGACAAGCTCGAGGTCGCTTGGCACCTCGCTCCAACGCTGTTCCAACTCGGACAGTGGAATGTTCAGGATGGCCGGAACTTCAAACGCCAGTGCCTGCACCTCATGGACTTCACGCACGTCCACCAGAAGCGCACCTGCGGCGATCATGCGCCGGGTCGTGGTGGGGCAAACTTCATGAGCTTCTTTCAGCATTGCGTTCTCCTGAATATGACTCATGCGTTGGCCACCAACCATGTCTCGATCTTGTCGCGACTGGGAACCCCACCGGCATGTACCACCTTGCCGTTGATGACCACTCCTGGCGTGCTCATCACGCCGTAGCCCATGATGGCGCGCAACTCCTCCACCTTCTCCAACTTGACCGCGACGCCTTTGGCTTTGGCCACTTCGTCGATGAGGGCTATGGTGTTCTTGCAGTTGGCACAACCCGTGCCGAGTACCTTGATGTCCATGGTGTTTCCTGGAGTGATTGAAATTAAAAAGAGCGAGAAGCGTGTTCAAAGAACCGCATTGAAGACATAGCCCACGAGCAGGATGCCGCCGGCCACGACGCCGACAAAGGTGGCGATCAGGCGCAGTTTGAGCACCTTGCGCAGGATGATCATTTCCGGCAGCGACAGGGCAATCACGCTCATCATGAAAGCCAGCACGGTGCCCAAGGCCGCGCCCTTGGCCAACAGGGCTTGAACGATGGGAATGACGCCAGCGGCGTTGGAATACAGCGGGACGCCAATCAGCACCGCCAATGGCACCGACCACCACGCTTCTTTGCCCATGAAGCTGGCCATGAAATCTTCCGGAACATAGCTGTGTATGCCGGCGCCCACCGCAATACCCAGCAGGATGTAGGGCCAAACCTTGCCCACGATTTCACGAACCGAGTGAAAACCGCTTTGAATGCGGTCGCCAAGCGACAGACCTTCATCGGCAAACTCCGAAGACATCTTTGGCATCTCGCGCACCCAATCTTCCAGCCAGGCTTCCATCTTCAGGCGTCCGATGATCCAGCCGGCGACGATCGCCACAGCAAGTCCCAATCCCATGTAGAGCAAGGCGATCTTCCAGCCAAACATGCCAAACAGCAGGGTCAGCGCGACTTCGTTGACCATGGGCGCGGAGATCAGGAAGGAGAAGGTCACACCCAGCGGCACGCCAGCCTGGACAAAGCCGATGAATAGCGGCACCGCCGAACAGGAACAGAACGGGGTCACGATGCCCAGAGAAGCCGCCATCACATTGGCCATGCCTTCGGTCTTGCCGGCCAGCATCGCCCTGGTGCGTTCGGGCGTGAAATAGCTGTTGATCATGCCCATGACGAAGACGACCCCGGTGAGCAGCATCAGCACCTTGGGCGTGTCGTAGAAGAAGAATTGCAGGGCCCCGCCCAGATGGCTGGCGCGGTCCACCGGCAACGCGGCCACCAAGGCCTCGGACGCTGGCGGCAAGGCCTGATAAAGCGCCAGCCAGACGATGCCCGCAATGATCAAAAAAAGCAGGGATTGGCGCGTAGGCCAGGTTTTCAGCGGTAGCGTCAGGGCGTTCATACCGGTGAAGACGCACCGGGCGCCGAAAGGACGCAGCTATTTCACATTTGTTTCGAATTATTTGTTGGCGACCGTTCGCCGCGGCCAAATCCACACGCAGCAAAACGACAGGACTACGCTATTTGCGCGGCACAAAGTCCGCCACGTGCCCGACCGCGTCAATTTGCACCTGGCAGGCCTGCGACATGCGCTCGCGCAGGCGAACGCGGGCGCGTTGCAGGCGCGACTTGGCGGCACTCAGGCCCAGACCCTTGGCAAGGGCAAAGTCCGCCTGGGCCATGCCCTGCAGGTCACACAAGGTGAGGGCTTCGCGGTCTTCGTCGCTCAATTCGGACAACACACGCGGCAGACAGGCCGTGAGCGTGTCCACAGCATCCACCTCCACCACGAGCGCCGGCAAGTCGTCCGGCAATTCAACCGTATGACGTGCCACGCGCAGATGGTCGGCCAGCGTGTTGCGCGCCACCTCGAATAGCCAGGCACGGGCATTGCTGACTGAGCAGAATTTTTCGCCCTGGCGCAAGGCTTTCAGAAACAGGTCTTGCAGCAGATCGTCGGCCTGCGACTGATCGCGCAAGCGATGGCGCAGCCAGCCGCGCAGCTCGGGTTCGTGCGACTTCCAGGCCGTCGTCAGACAGTTCGGGCTGGCTTGCGTCGACATTCCGTCTTTGGACACAGTTTGCATGGGGCTCATTTTCCCACCTTGCCGAAACAGCGTGGCGGACTCAGACGGCAGGATCACCGGCTTGGCGATTCCACGGCAGCGTGAGCACGGCCTCCAGGCCATGGTCCTCATTGTTGCGCAGGAACAGATCGCCTCCGTTCGCCTGGGCAATGCTGCGGGCAATGCTCAAGCCCAGACCCGTTCCACCCGTTTCCCGGTTGCGTGAAGCTTCGAGCCGGTAAAAAGGCTCGAACACTTTTTCCAGCTCGTCCTCGGCCATGCCGGGACCGTCGTCGCGCACGCGGATGGTCAAATTCTCAACGCCCTCCTCCACCTGAACGACGGCCCGTTGGCCATAGATGACGGCGTTGTCGACCAAGTTGGACAGGCATCGCTTGATCATCTGCGGGGAACCGCGCCATATCCTGGCAATGCTTCCTTCGATGCAGACACAGCGTCCCATCGCTTCGTTGTCGGACCGAAGCCCAGCAAGGAGTTCCATGACGTCGACCGCCTGTTCGGGTTCTCGCTGGCTCAGACCGCGCATGAACTCCAGCGTCTGGGTCACCATGGACTCCATCTCCAGCAGGTCCTTTTCGAACTTCTCCCGGAGTTGCTCGTCATCCAGCATTTCGGCGCGCAAGCGCATGCGGGTCAGCGGTGTCTTGAGGTCGTGCGACATGGCTGCGAGCAGGCGTGTGCGTTCGTCGACGAAACGCACCAGCCGCCTTTGCATGGTGTTGAAGGCCTGGGCCGCCCGGCTGACTTCGATCGGTCCCGCTTCCGACAGCGGCGCACGGTTGATGTCACGCCCGAGTTCGTCGGCGGCGCTGGCCAGAACCTGCAGCGGACGCGTCACCCAGCGCACCGCAATGAAGGACACCAACAGCACGATGGCAAGCAGGGTCGCCAGGGTCAGCAGCACGCGCCATGGCAAATTGGCCGATTCCGGTGTGACCTGCGTGTTGAACCTCGCCCAGCTTCCATCCAGCAAGCGGACCTGGATCATGAAAGAGACGCCCGAAGAGGCATAGCGGTGCATGCCGGGTCGACCCATTGGGCCATTCATAGGTCCGCCCATGGGGCCCTTCATCGCGCCTTGATTCATTCCCGGGCCGTCACCTGGAGTCCATGCAACGGGCTTGCCGGTCAGGGTCACGCGAATCGGCCGGGCATCGGCCAAGGCAGCCTGCAGCACCGCCGAAACCATCGCTGCACGCGGGTCTGCTGCTGGCTCCGGTGTATCGCCCGCTGGCAGTCCGTCCAGTGTCAGCACGAGCGGTGGAACGTTCAGGATGCCAACGATGGTCTCGCGCTCCGCGGCGCTCATGGAATCAAGCAAACGCACGACATCGGCAATACGTTGCGCCGACTGCATGCCGCTGGCGCGCACCAGCAGCGAGTCGCGCTCGGCCCAATTGATGGCGGCGCTGAGCAATTGCGCCACGACCAGGCCGCTGGCGAGGACCATCATCAATCGTCCAAACAGGGAGCGCGGCAACAGTCGCATCACAGTGCTGGGCTCAGCGTCACCGCCACCGCAAGCACATAGCCTTCGCCGCGCACGGTCTTGATCAGACGCGGCTCACGCGGATCGTCGCCGAGCCGATGGCGCAGCCGGCTCACCTGCACATCGATGCTGCGGTCCAGTGGGTCAGCTTCCTTGCCTTGCGTGAGGTCGACCAGCTGATCACGGTTGAGCACGCGGTTGGGGTGCCCCAGGAAGATGCGCAGCAAGCGGTACTCGGCGCCGTTGAGCGGTGTGGCGACCTGCGTCGCGGAAATCAGTTGCCTGTGGGTGGTATCGAGCACCCAGTCGGCAAACCGGATGTACTGTGCAGAGTCGGCTTGCAGGTTTTGCGGCAGGCTGCGGGTACGCCGCAGGATGGCCTTGATGCGTGCCAGCAGTTCCCTGGCGCTGAACGGCTTGGCCAGGTAATCGTCGGCGCCCATCTCCAGCCCGACGATGCGGTCAGCCTCCTCGTCACGCGCCGTGAGCATGATGACCGGAATGTCCGATTTGGCGCGCAGTTTTCGGCACAGGGTCAAGCCATCGTCACCCGGCAACATCAGGTCAAGCACGATCAGGTCGATCTTTGCGCCGTCGAGTGCCTGCCACATGCCGCGCCCCTCCGCGGCAGCCGACACTCGCAGTCCATTCTTCACCAGGTACTGGCTCAGGAGGCTGCGAATTTCCGCGTCGTCGTCGACGATCAGGATGTGGTCTGGCGTGTCCATGGGTGAATTTTCAGAGGGCTCGAAGCGCACAAGGCCAAAGAAATGTATCGCAGTGTGTCATCCAGCGGTTTGCGCGCAGTACGCTACAAAAAGGCCCCGCCGTGACACCGTGCGCTTACATGGCGGCGCTCCAATATAGCCGTTGGAAGAGGTGTTCCACCGCGCAAACCGGATCCCCCTTGAACCGACCCTCATTAACTCTTGGAGAAATGTCATGAAGAAATATCAAACCCTCACTGCCGGTGTTGTTGCCGGTGTGGCGTTGTTTGTCGCTGCGGCCAGCTATGCGCAGCCGTTCAACGGCATGGGACAGGGCCCCGGGCAAGGCATGGGCATGGGCATGGGGCCAGGTCATGGTCGGATGGGCGGGGGCGATCCATCGGTGATGGCCGAGTCTCGCCTGACTGAGTTCAAGGCGCAGTTGAAGATCAGCGCAGCGCAGGAAACTGCATGGCAGGCGTTTGCCGCACAGGCCAAACAGCAGGCCACGGCCATGCAGGCAATGCGCGCCCAGATGAGTCAGGGCGCCGCCACGGCGCCAGAGCGCATGGCCCAGCAGACAGCCATGATGCAGCAGCGCAGTTCGGCCATGGCGGCGCGGAACAGCGCCTTCAGCGCGCTCTATGGCGTATTGACGCCTGAGCAGAAAGCGGTCGCGGACAGGAGCTTCGGGCAGATGGGGCAGCACGGAATGCGTTTCGGGCACCGCGCTGGCTGAGGCAAGCTGGCTCGAACACATTTATTTCAAGGATTTGATGATGAGCACGATTGATCTGGATGTTCAGGGAATGACTTGTGGCGGATGTGTCAGGCACGTCACACAGGCGCTGCAAGCCCTGCCCGGCTTTGCCAGCGTGGACGTGGACTTGGCAGCGGGACGGGTGCGGCTGAGTGCCGAGATGGCCGAAGGCAGCGACGCCGCAATAGACGTCCTGACTTCTGCAGGCTATCCCGCAAAAGTGACTTATACGCCTGCAGCGATCACGCCGACCAAAGCATCAGGTTGCGGATCAGGCCGCTCTGCTCAGGGTGGCTGCTGTTGCGCATGAACGGGGCGCTTACTCAGGGGCGCGCGCATCCCGCGGGTCTGCGTAGAATGGTACGAGGACGCTCTGAAAGGATTCCGTGATGCACAAGTCAATCATCAATCGCTTTGGCTTGCTGTTTTTGATGGCATTGCTGAGCCCCTTGGCTGCGTTGGCAGCCGATGGCGAGGCCATCATGGTGCACGGTGCTGCCAACCCGCAGGCCATGCCCTGCATCACCTGCCACGGCGCAGACGGTATGGGAATGGCGGCGGCGGGGTTTCCTCGGCTGGCCGGCTTACCTGCGCCTTATATCGTCAAACAGCTGGGTGACTTTAGATCCGCTGCACGGCAAAACCCCATCATGGAGCCCATTGCGAAGGCACTGACGGACGACGAGATTGCGGCGGTGGCGCGAGCCTATGCGGCACGCCCACCAGTGAACGTCACAGCAACGGCCGTTGATCGGCCGGTTCGCGGCACCGGCGCCTGGCTGGCTTTGCGCGGCGCGTGGGAACGCAATATTCCGGAATGCACCTTGTGTCATGGGCCTGGCGGCATTGGCGTGGGCGAGAGTTTCCCGCCATTGGCAGGCCAGTCCGCGATGTACCTAGAGGCTCAACTCAAGGCATGGAAAGGCAGCATGGTCGAGGTCAAAGGCAAGCGCAAATCGCTCATCATCACGCGGCGCAATGATCCCAATAACCTCATGCAACACATTGCCGCAGACCTGAGCGATGCCGAGATCAAGGCCGTGGCCGAGTACTTCTTCAGCCTGGGCGACTCCTCGGAGCCTTTCAATGAGTCACAACGGCGTTTGCGCTAATGTGCCCGCTCAGGTCTTTTGCCGACACGACGCTACGGATGAAATTTGAACGCACATGAAACCCATTTACATCAACTTGGCAGTGGCAATTTTTTTGGCAGCGGCCACGCCCGCCTTTGCTGCAGAGAAGTCCAAGCTGGACGATCAGACTCAATTGCCCAAAGCGCCCGCGAAAGTGAACAACACCAGCTACTTCAAGCCGCCCTTGGAATCGGAGCTGCAAGGCAATGCCTTTGGCGAACTGGTACGCCGAGGTGAGGCCATTTTTGTCAACACCAAGGCTCTGGCCCCCGACTACGTGGGCAACGGCATGGCTTGCGTGAACTGCCACCTTGACCGGGGCCGAAAGGCGAACTCAGGTCCGCTGTGGAGCGCCTACACCATGTACCCGGCATACCGCAAGAAAAGCAACAAGGTCAACACCTATACGGAGCGCATGCAAGGCTGCTTCCAATTCAGCATGAATGGCACAGCACCGCCAGCAGACAGCGAAATCCTGACGGCCCTGACGGCGTATTCCTACTGGCTGTCGACCGGAGCACCGACGGGCAAGTCACTCCCCGGGCGCGGCTTTGACGAGCCACCGCCCCCCCCGGGCGGATTCGACATTGCACGCGGGAAAGTGGTTTATGACGCGCAATGTGCCCTGTGCCACGGTGAGCAGGGAGCGGGAAAGAAAGTCGGTTCCACCTATGTGTTTCCGCCAGTGTGGGGAAAGGATTCCTACAACTGGGGCGCGGGCATGCACCGGGTCAACACGGCAGCGGGCTTCATCCAGCACAACATGCCCTTGGGACGTGGCGAGACAATGAGCGACCAGCAGGCGTGGGACGTGGCCGCATTCATCAACATGCACGAGCGCCCCCAGGACCCCCGCATCGTCAACGGGGACATTGAACTCACGCGCAAGCGCTTTCACGACGGCGATGGAACCAACCTGTACGGCACCGTCATCGACGGGGTACTGATCGGACAGGGGATCAAATAGCGAATTGAAAGCCTCGCCATGATCACCGTGCAGCCGCCCCTTTACTGACCCTGTCCGGGGGGTCGATTTGTTCCACTTTGGCGGCAAGGGATGCCAAGGACAGGGCACCCAGGTGGGTCGCAACGAGCCGGCCGTGCGCGTCGTAAAACAGCGTGGTCGGAAGCGCCATGGAGTCAAGGTGTTGCCCCAATTCTTTCCCTGGATCCAGCAGCACATTGGCGAGGCCGGGCTGGTTTAGAGCAAGAAAGTTCCGAACCGTGGCATCGTTTTCTCCCTGGTTCACGAAAGCGAAGACCACCCCCGGCGTTCGCTGCTGCGCCGCGGCCAGCACCGGCATCTCGCGCCGGCAGGGCGGGCACCATGTTGCCCAGAGGTTGACCACCAGGGGCCGGCCGTGCGCCAAGCTGGTCAGGCTTGAAGGTGTTCCTCGCAAGTCCACGAACGAAATGCGCTCAAGCGCTGACAACTGTGGATCGGTATCCAGTCGCAGCAGTGTGGGCACTGCAAACCAGATCACACTGCCGGCCAACAGGCCCAGAGCCAGCGGTACACGCAGCGCTGCGCGCCGCCAGCCTTGCCAAAGGGCGACGAGGACGGCCGCAATCACCGCCACCCAGGGCGTGAAACCACCGTCGCGAATGTCCAAAATGGTCGATAGGGCGCTGCGGTACTGTTCAAACCACGTGGCGACAAAGGCGATGCGGCCGGCAAGGCCACCGAGAAGGAGCATGTCGGTCAGGCTGGCACCGATGCGGATTTTCTGGCGCCGTCCGGCGAACCAACCGGTCGACGCTGCGACCAGGGTGCAAATCAGCAGCAGCACCAAGGGAGTGGGCAGGGCCAAGGGGCCGACGCTGACGGCGATGGCGCTCACACGCTGGCCCGCCGCGAAGCGGCAGCAGCTTGTAGTGCCTGGCACATGCCATCCATCCGGTCCCGTCTGTCCATGCTGAAACACGCCTCCTGCAACACCGCCACCCGCCGACTAAACTCGACTCCAACCATCGCAACGCCCGAGGAGACCCATTGTCCGAAACCTGGTACGAGCGCCATCTGCTGCCCTACTTGTTGGATTTTGCCTGCAGCATCGCACCCATGCGCCGACAACGCATGAAGGTGATTCCCCAAGCCAAGGGCCTGGTGCTGGAAATAGGCATCGGAACGGGCCTCAACATGCCGTTTTATGACCCGACCAAGGTCAGCAGGGTCGTTGGTGTGGACCCGGCCCTGCGCCTGCATCGATTGGCACTCCAACGCAGCCAGCAGGCGGGCATCCAGGTACAAATGCTCGGTCTTTCGGCGGAAAGAATGCCGGTTGAGGACGCAAGTTTCGATACGGTGGTCTGCACCTACACGCTGTGTTCCATACCCGACCCGAGCGCCGCATTGAAGGAAATGCGCCGGGCCTTGAAGCCCGGCGGAAAGCTGCTGTTCTCCGAGCATGGCAAGGCGCCCGAAGAGGATATCCTGAAATGGCAAACGCGCCTGCAACCCTACTGGATGAAGGTCGCGGGCGGATGCCGGCTCAATCGGGACATACCGGCCCTGCTGGAAGACGCAGGATTTGCGTCAAAAGTGCAATCACAATATGTGTCCGGTCCGAAAATCCTGTCCTATCACTACTGGGGCGAAGCCGTTGCGCGATAGGCCCCACCGACTGAGCCCTCAGCGCGCCACGCCCAGCTTCTCGCGCCAGCCCGGGAACAGCTTGTCGGCGTCGCCCGGGAAGGACTCGAAGGCGCGGGCAAATTCGCGATGCTCCTTGGCGTATTCGATCGGATCGGCGCCGGCCTTCCAGCACTCGTAGGACTGGCGCAGCGAGATCGCGCCGGAGGCCGGGCTGTCCAGGTGGCCGTAGGCGCCGCCGCCGGCCGTGTTGACCACATTGCCGTGGCCCAGGTTGGCAAAAAAGCCGGGCAGGCGCAGCGCATTCATGCCGCCTGAAATGATGGGCGTGGTGGGCTTCATGCCGTACCACTTCTGGAAATACACCGGGCCCTGACACTCGTCGCGCTCGATCATGTAGGCGATGACGCGGTCATCGCCCTCACCTTCCATCTTGCCGTAGCCCATGGTGCCCACGTGGATGCCAGACGCGCCTTGCAGGCGGCTCATCTTGGCCAGCACGAAAGCGGTGTAGCCACGCTTTGATGACGGCGAGGTGATCATGCCGTGGCCCGCGCGGTGGTAATGCAGGTACTGGTTTGGGTACTGACGCCGCGCCGTGGTGATCATGCCGGGGCCGCCGACAAAGCCGTCCACCAGAAAGGCCAGCTTGTCTGCATCCGGGCCGAAGGTCTCGAGTGCAAAGTCGGCCCGCGCCAGCATTTCGTAGTGGTCGTCGGCCGTGATGTTCATGGAAAACAGCTTGGCTTGGCCCGTTTCGTCCTGGGCGCGCTTCATCGCGTCGTAGACCAGGGGAATGGTTTTCTTGATGGGCGCGAACACCTGGTTGCCCTGGGGTTCGTCGTTCTTGATGAAGTCGCCGCCGAGCCAGAACTGGTAGGCGGCATGGGCGAAAGGTTCGGGGCGCAGTCCCAGCTTGGGCTTGATGATGGTGCCCGAGATATAGCCGCCGTCCTGCACCGGACGCCCCAGGATGCGCCACAGGTCGGAGATCCCTTTGGCCGGGCCGTCGAACATCTGTACCACGCGCTCGGGCACGTAGAAGTCGATCATCTTGGCGTGGGCGATGTCGCCCATGCCCTGGTTGTTGCCAATGGCCAGCGTGAGAAAGCTCACCAGCATGAAGCGCCCATCGGTGACGTTGCGGTCAAACAGTTCCAGCGGGTAGGCGATGCGCATGTCCTCGGTGGCTTCGTCGATGTAGTACACGAGCGCGTCCACGCCGCGTGTGAAGTCGTCGGTGGTCGACACCGCGACATTGGTCCCGGTGGAAGACTCGGCCGCAAAGTGGGCCGCGGCCTCAAGGTAGCCCGTGCCCGACTTGGGCTTCATGGTGTAGGCCACCAGAATGTGTTGCCCTCCAGCCATGAGTTCGGCTTCGTTCAGGCTGAGGTCGGCGTAGCGTTGCGATTGGTCCATGGCTGCTCCTGTGGGTGGGGTGAATGGACGCAACTATAGGCAAGGCTATTCATCAGGACTATTCAAATATTTTTTTCCACCAATCAGAAACTGATGATGAATAAATGTTCAGGCCCAGGACTCGATAAGCGGTCCGCCCTGCTCTATCAAAAACGACTTGAACGCTTGCGCCGCCGGCGACAGGCGGTTCTGCCGCAAGTGCGTCACGTACCAGTGGCCGACGATGGGCATGCCGCTGATGTCGACCAGCGCCAGGTGGCCAGCCGCCAATTCATGGCGCACGGTGCGCAAGGACAAAAAGCTCAGACCCATGCCGGCCATCACCGCCTGCTTGATGGTTTCGTTGCTCGGCATCTCCATCACCACCTTCAGCGGCACCTCATGCTGGGCAAAGAGCCGCTCCATGGCCGCGCGCGTGCCCGAGCCCTGCTCGCGCACCACGAAGCCGCAGTCGCGCAGCAGTTCGAAAGAGCCGTGTTTGCGCCTGGATAGCGCGTGATCCGGCGAGCACACGATGCCCATGGGGTTGGTGGAGAAAGCCGTGGCCTCGCCGTCCAGTTGGGTGGGCGAGCGCCCCATGATCACAAGATCGACCTCGTTGCGCAACAGCATGCCCAGGATGTTTTCCCGGTTGTCGATGTAGAGCTTGACCTCGATGCCCGGAAGGAGCCGGGCAAAGCGCACCAGCAACATCGGGACAAAGTACTTGGCGGTGCTGACCACGGCCAGTTCGATCCGGCCTTTTTTCAGCCCCACATGCTCGGCCATCACGGCTTCGAGGTTCTTCAATTGCCCCAGGGCGGCGATGGTGTGCGTGAGGAACTCCTCTCCGGCCTGCGTCAGCTGGATGTTGCGCCCGCTGGGTTCAACCAGGGCCAGGCCAAAAGCGTCTTCCAGCTGGCGCAGTTGCATGGAGACGGCGGGCTGGGTCACGAACAGGCGCTTGGCCGCCTTGGAGACCGAGCGCTCGCGCGCCACTTCGATGAAGGTGGCGAGCTGCTTGAGGGTGTAGTTCGGCATTTTTACCAATCATCAAAAACTGATGAATTACAAAATAAATGTAATTTGAGTTTATGTGTAACGCCGGTTAAAGTAAATCCGTAGCGACTGATTCATGTCAGTCCAGCAACCCCCAACCGAAAGGCCCTGCATGCTGCGTGCACTGATTTTTGATGTCGATGGCACCCTGGCGGACACCGAGTCCGCACACCGGGCGGCCTTCAACCACGCCTTCGCCGAGTTCGGCCTGGACTGGCATTGGGACGAGGCGCTGTACACCGAGCTGCTCAATGTGTCGGGCGGCAAGGAGCGCATCGCGCACTACTGGAAGTCCGTGCAGCCAGACCTGCGCGCCCTGGGCAACGGCCTGAACGACAGCGTGAACCGCCTGCATGAACTCAAGACCGCCGCCTATGAGGAAGCCGTGAACGCCGGCGCCGTGAGCCTGCGCCCGGGCGTGCTCAAGCTGATGGACGAAGCGCTGGCCCAGGGCCTGCAGTTGGCCATCGCCACCACCACTTCGCCGGTGAACATCGCCGCCCTGCTGCGTCACGCCGTAGGCCCCGACTGGCGGCTGAACTTCAGCGCCATCGGCGACGCGTCCACAGCGCCGATCAAGAAGCCGCACCCCCAGGTGTATCTGCAAATGCTGGACGCCCTCAAGTTGGACGCGGCGCAGTGCCTGGCGTTTGAAGACTCGAGCAACGGCCTGCGCGCCGCCAGCGCGGCCGGCCTGGCCACGGTGATCACGCCCACGCGCTACACCGAGGGCCACGATTTTTCCGGTGCGCTGCGCGTGCTGCCCGACCTGAGCCACACCAACCTGGCGCAGCTGCGCCAGTGGCAAGCCTCCATCCATCCCACAGAAAGACGCCCATGAACGCCAACCCTGCCGCGACGCTGCGCCTGGCACCGAGCATCCTGTCCGCAGACTTCGCCCGCCTGGGTGAGGAGGTGCGCGCCATTCAGGCGGCCGGCGCCGACCTGGTGCACTTCGACGTGATGGACAACCATTACGTGCCCAACCTGACCATCGGCCCGCTGGTGTGCGAGGCAATACGCCCGCACGTCAGCATCCCCATCGACGTGCACCTGATGGTGGAACCGGTGGACGCCCTGATACCGCTGTTTGCCAAGGCCGGCGCGAATCTCATCACCTTCCACCCGGAAGCGTCCAGACACGTGGACCGGACCCTGTCGCTGATTCGCGAGCACGGTTGCAAGGCCGGCCTGGCGCTGAACCCGGCGACCTCGCTGAAGTGGCTCGACCACGTCTGGAGCAAGCTCGACATCATCCTGCTGATGAGCGTGAACCCGGGCTTTGGCGGTCAGAAGTTCATACCCGCCACACTGGCCAAACTGACCACCGTGCGCCAGCGCATCGCCGCGCACCAGGCCAGCGGCGGACAGGACATCTGGCTCGAAGTCGATGGCGGCGTGAAGACCGACAACATCCGTGAAATCTTGCTGGCCGGCGCCGACACCTGCGTTGCAGGCAGCGCCGTCTTCAGCGCACCCGATCGCGATGGCGGCTACCGCAGCGTGATGCAGGCCCTGCGCCAGGCAGCCGCCCGATAACAACCATTCACAGCTTCAGAAAGACCGCCATGCCACTGACCCATAGATCCACACTGACCCAGTTCCTGATCGAGGAGCGCCGCCGTTTCCCCGGCGCCAGCGGCGACTTCAACGCCCTCATCCTGGACGTGGCGCTGGCCTGCAAGGCCATCGCCCGCGCCGTGGCGTTCGGCGATCTCGGCGGTTTCCTTGGGAACCACGCTGCCGAAGGCGGCGGCAGCGTCAATGTGCAGGGCGAGACGCAGAAAAAACTTGACGTGCTGAGCAACGATGTCTTCATCCGGCGCACCGAATGGGCCGGCAACCTGGCCGGCATGGCGTCCGAGGAGATGGAACTGCCCTACCAGATCCCGGGCCAGTTTCCGCGCGGCAAATACCTGCTGGTGTTCGACCCGCTGGACGGCTCCAGCAACATCGACGTGAACGTCTCGGTGGGCAGCATCTTCTCGGTGCTGCGCGTGGCCAAGGAAGTTGAAGCCAGCGGCCGCGATGTGGTCGAGGCCGACTTCCTGCAGCCGGGCTCCAGCCAAGTGGCCGCGGGCTATGCCCTGTACGGCCCCACCACCATGCTGATCCTCACCGTGGGCGATGGCGTCAACGGCTTCACCCTGGACCCGAACCTGGGCGAGTTCATGCTCACGCACCCGAAGATCACGGTGCCCGAGGACACGCAGGAGTTCGCCATCAACGCCTCCAACAGCCGCTTCTGGGAGGCCCCAGTGAAGCGCTACGTGGACGAGTGCCTGGCGGGCAAGACCGGCCCGCGCGGCAAGGATTTCAACACCCGCTGGATCGCCTCCATGGTGGCCGAGGCGCACCGCATCTTGATGCGCGGCGGCGTCTTCATGTACCCGCGCGACACCAAGGACGCAGCCAAGCCCGGGCGCCTGCGCCTGCTGTACGAGGCCAACCCGGTGGGCTTCATCATGGAGCAGGCCGGTGGCCGCGCCAGCACCGGCGAGACGCCCATGATGGGTGTGCAACCCACGTCCTTGCACCAGCGCATCGGCCTGGTGTTCGGCTCGAAGAACGAGGTCGAGCGCATCGAACGCTACCACGCTGAGCCGGCGCCCAAGGAATCCATCGAGCCGCTGTTTTCGCCGCGCAGCCTGTTTCGCGACTGAACCATAACAAGTTTAAAACTCCAGGAGACTCCCATGTCAGAACGCCACCCCATCATCGCCATCACCGGCTCCTCGGGCGCAGGCACCACCTCGGTGACGCGCACCTTCGAGAACATCTTCCGGCGCGAAAAAGTGCAGGCCGCGGTGATCGAAGGCGACAGCTTTCACCGCTTCGACCGCAAGGAAATGAAGCTGCAGGCCGCTGCTGCCGAAGCCCGTGGGGATCAGCACTTCAGCCACTTCGGGCCCGACAACAACCTGTTCCCGGAACTCGCCGAGCTGTTCGCCAGCTACGCAAAAACGGGCAACGGCCAGCGCCGCAAATACCTGCACGACGAAGAGGAAGCCGCGCCCTACAAACAGTCGCCCGGCACCTTCACGCCCTGGGAAGCCTTGCCGGAAAAGACCGACCTGCTGTTCTACGAGGGCCTGCACGGCGGCGTGGTGACGCCCGAGGTGAACATCGCCCAGCACCCGGACCTGCTCATCGGCGTGGTGCCGGTCATCAACCTCGAATGGATACAGAAGCTGTGGCGCGACAAGTCCAAGCGCGGCTACTCGACCGAGGCCGTGACCGACACCATCCTGCGGCGCATGCCCGACTACGTGAACTACATCTGCCCGCAGTTCGCGCACACGCATGTCAACTTCCAGCGCGTGCCCACGGTGGACACCTCCAACCCCTTCATTGCGCGCGAGATTCCCGCGCCCGATGAGAGCATGGTGGTGATCCGCTTTGCCAATCCCAAGGGCATCGACTTCCAGTACCTGCTGAACATGATCAAGGACTCCTTCATGTCGCGCGCCAACACCGTCGTCGTCCCCGGCGGCAAGATGGAACTCGCCATGCAGCTGATCTTCACGCCCTTCGTCTGGCGGATGATGGAACGCAAGAAGAAGGCAGGCTGACCATGAACACACCTTCTCCCGAACTCGCTCGTCGCATGGCCAATGCCATCCGCATGCTGGCGGTCGACGCCGTGGAACTGGCCAAGTCGGGACACCCCGGCGCGCCCATGGGCATGGCCGACATGGCCGAAGTGCTGTGGAACCGACACCTGTCGCACAACCCGGCAAACCCGCACTGGTTCGATCGCGACCGCTTTGTCCTGTCCAACGGCCACGGCTCCATGCTGCTCTATGCCCTGCTGCACCTCACGGGCTACGACCTGCCGATGGAAGAGTTGAAAAGCTTCCGCAAGCTGCACAGCAAAACGCCGGGGCACCCCGAGGTCGGCGTGACGCCGGGCGTGGAAACCACCACCGGGCCGCTGGGCCAGGGCGTGGCCAACGCCGTGGGGATGGCGCTGGCCGAAAAGCTGCTCGCTCAAGAGTTCAACCGGCCTGGGCACGACATCGTCAACCACTTCACCTACACCTTCCTGGGTGACGGCTGCATGATGGAGGGCATCAGCCACGAGGTCTGCTCGCTCGCCGGAACGCTGCGCCTGTCCAAACTGGTGGCGCTGTACGACGACAACGGCATCTCCATCGACGGCCACGTTGCGGGCTGGTTCAGCGACGACACACCGGCGCGCTTTGCCGCCTATGGCTGGAACGTGATCGCCAAGGTGGACGGTCACGACCCCGCAGCTGTGGACGCGGCCCTGACCGCCGCGCGCGCCCAGGGCCAGCGCGCCGACGGCAAACCCACGCTGATCTGCTGCCAGACGGTGATCGGTCAGGGCTCGCCCAACAAGGCCGGAACGCACGACGTGCACGGCGCAGCGCTCGGTGCCGCCGAGGTGGCCGCCACCCGGGCCGCCCTGGGCTGGACAGCGCCAGCCTTCGAGATCCCCGCAGACATCGCCCAGGTCTGGGACGCCAGGACACGCGGCGCGCAGGCCGAGGCCGCGTGGCAACAACGCTTCTCGTCCTACCGCAGCGCCTATCCGCTGCATGCAGCCGAGTTCGAGCGCCGCATGAAGGGCGATCTGGCGCCGGACTTTTCCGAGAGGCTCCCTGCCCTGCTCGACGCCATCGCCGCACGCCCCGATGCCTTTGCCACGCGCAAGTCGAGTCAGAACGCGCTCGACGCCCTGGCGCCGCTGCTGCCCGAATTTTTCGGCGGCTCGGCCGACCTGACGGGTTCGAACCTGACCAACTTCAATGGCTGCGTGAAAGCCGGGCGCGACACCTGGGGCAACCACCTGTCCTGGGGCGTGCGCGAGTTCGGCATGGCCGCAGCGCTGAACGGCATGGCGCTGCACGGCGGCTACCTGCCCTATGGCGGCACTTTCCTGACCTTCAGCGACTACTCACGTAACGCCATCCGCATGGCCGCGCTGATGAAGCTGCGCGTCATCCACGTGTTCACGCACGACAGCATCGGACTGGGCGAGGACGGCCCCACGCACCAGTCGGTGGAACATGTCCCTTCGCTGCGCATCATCCCCAATCTGGACGTCTGGCGCCCGGCTGACGGCCTGGAGACTGCGGTGGCCTGGGCCCACGCCGTGCAGCGCCGTGACGGCCCCAGCGCCCTGGCCCTGTCGCGCCAGAACCTGCCGCGCCTGAGCGATGCCGGAATGATCGAAGGCATACGCCAAGGCGGCTACGTCCTGTCGGACAGCGTGCAGCCACAGGCCGTGATCATCGCCACCGGTTCGGAGCTGTCACTCGCCATGGCGGCGCAGGAACTGCTGGGAGCACAGGGCATCGCCACGCGCGTGGTGTCCATGCCCTGCACGAACGTCTTCGGCCGGCAACCCCAGGCCTACCAGGACAGTGTATTGCCCATGGACTTGCCGGCCGTGGCGGTGGAGGCAGCTCACCCTGATTTCTGGCGCAAGTACGTGGGCCGCGGCGGCCGCGTCATCGGCATGCCGGGCTTTGGCGAGTCGGCCCCGGCGGCGGACCTGTATGCCCACTTCGGCATCACCTCCGAGGCCGTGGCGAGCGCCGTGCGAGAACTGGTGAATTGATCTGTTGATCCCCGGCCGCAGGCGATTGCATGGGCTGGGGCACTGCGCCATGGGCAGGAACTACCGTTGATTTATATATTCGTTTATACTTATAGATAAATTCATACTTCAGGGACCTTGGCCATGAAAAACTGCGCGCGGCATTCACTCCA
Source organism: uncultured beta proteobacterium (assembly GCA_903830985.1). Lineage (GTDB taxonomy): Bacteria > Pseudomonadota > Gammaproteobacteria > Burkholderiales > Burkholderiaceae_C > CAIKVZ01. The sequence continues at coordinate 11,279 of CAIKVZ010000017.1, read as the reverse complement.
GCTACAGAGTCAATGCTCAGCCAAAAGCTGAAGTCCGCCGGTGCGCCGCTGGATTCTGCACGCAAGCTGCGCCCGCCCGTTCGCTGGGTCTGGCTCGCCGCAGTTTTGCTTTCCGGCTGCGCAGTAGGCCCGCTGTCTGACGCACGCGATCCCTTGGAACCGTTGAACCGCAGCGTTTACCAATTCAACGATGCTGTCGACACGGCCGTGGGTCGGCCACTGGCCAATGCGTACCGCAGCATCACGCCTGTGCCGATTCGCAAGGGAATCAGCAACGTGTTTGACAACCTGCAAGACGCCTGGTCGTTCGTGAACAACGCCCTTCAACTCAAGGGCCGCCCGGCGATCGACAGCCTGGTGCGACTGGGCGTGAATACGCTGCTGGGGTTCGGCGGCATTTTTGATCCGGCGACTGCTATGAACATCGACAAACACACCAGGGATTTCGGCCATACCTTGGGCTTTTGGGGTCTGGCACCGGGTCCCTATCTGGTCCTTCCCCTGCTGGGGCCCTCGACCCTGCGCGACACCGCCGCGCTCGCCGTGGATCTCCAAGGGGATATCGCCAGCAGCATCCAGCATGTGCCGACGCGCAATTCGGTCGCTTTCGTGAAGGCACTTGACACCCGTGAGGGTTTGCTCGACGCCAGCACCCTGCTTGAGGAAGCGGCGCTCGACCGCTACGCATTCACCCGGGACTCATATCTTCAATTGCGGCGCAATGCCATCTTTGATGGCAACCCGCCGGAAGATATCGAGTGCGAAGAGCCAAGGGAAAAATCAAAGGAAACCACACCATGAATCGAATCCATGCCAATCGTCTGGCCGCCGTTTTTGCCATGGGCCTGTCGCTCGTGCTGGCTTTGCCGGTGCATGCAGCGGACGAGGCTGCCGACGCCCTGATCCAGCGCCAATCCACCGAGGTGCTCAACAGCATCAAAGCTGATCCGACGATCCGGGCCGGCGATCTGTCGCGCATCGTTGCGCTGGTGGACTCAACGGTCATGCCCAATGTCAATTTCAAACGCATGACGGCCGCCGCCGTGGGTCCCACTTGGCGACAGGCCAGTCCCGAACAACAAAAACGACTGCAGGAGGAATTCAAGACCCTGATGGTGCGTACCTACGCCGGTGCCTTGGCACAGGCCAACAACTTGAGCTTCAACGTCAAGCCTCTGCGAGCGGCACAAGACGACCAGGAGGTGGTCGTCCGAACGGAAATCAAGGGCCGTGGTGACCCTGTTCAGCTGGATTACCGCATGGAAAAAACACCGGGTGACGGCGCAGGATGGAAAATTTATAACCTGAATGTCATGGGCGTGTGGTTGGTAGAAACCTACCGCAGCCAGTTTGCCCAGGAACTCAGTGCCAAGGGCATTGACGGATTGATTGCGACATTGACCGAGCGCAACCGGGCGAATTCGAAAAAGGGATAGCTCCCAACCCTGTGGCTCGGCACAGCTGCACAGGGGCATGCCCATAGAACTCAGGATTTCACAAAGGACTTGAGCTTACGGTACAGCGAACGTTCGCTGATCCCCAGTTGCGCCGCCAGTTCGGCGCGGGTCCCCTTGTGTTGCGTGACCAGTCGCTCCAGCGCCACCTGCTCCATCGTCTGCAGCGTACTGGTCGCGGCTGAGTAGACGCCTGTGTCAAGGCCCGTTACCCCAGATCGACCTGGGTCTGTGCCGGGTCTGCGGCCCGACAGCAAGGCCTGGCGCACATGCCCCGCAGAGATGGTTTCCCCATCACATAGCAGCGCAGTGCGCTCCAACAGATTGCGCAACTCTCTGACATTACCTGGGAACTGCTGCGTCAACAGCAACTGCAGGGCAGAGTCGCCAAGTTGCAGCTTGCGCTGCGGCGCCACCCGCGCAAGCAAGGATGCGGCCAGCGCAAGCAAGTCACCACGGCGCTCACGCAAGGGCGGCAGGTAGATGGGAAACGTGCTCAGGCGGTAGTACAGGTCCTCGCGAAAGCTGCCCTGCGTGACCATGCGCTCCAAATCGCGATGTGTGGCCGAGACGACCCGTATATCGGCATGGCGTTGCTCAGTGCTGCCCACCCGTCGGTAAGTGCCCATCTCCAGCAGACGCAGCAGCTTGACCTGCATGGACAGGGGGATATCTCCCACCTCGTCCAGGAACAGCGTGCCGCCGCTGGCGGCCTCTACCAAGCCGGCTCGGGCCGTGGTGGCACCGGTGAAGGCGCCGCGCTCGTGGCCGAACAGTTCCGACTCGAACAGGTTTTCCGGCAAGCTGGAGCAGTCCACCGGTACCAGGGCGCGCTGTGAGCGCGCGCTGGCCTCGTGCACGGCGCGCGCCACCAATTCTTTGCCCGTGCCGGATTCGCCCAGCAACAGCACCGTCGCTTGAGACGGCGCGACGCGCGCGACCAGGGCCAGCATTTGCTGAAACGCGGGCGCTCGGCCGATCAAGCTTTGCGCCGCGGCGCTGGCCTGAACCATGCGCAGCGGCTCCATTTTTTCGACAAAAAAAGCTTGTTCTCCCTGCGCGTCAAGTACCGGAGCGAGCTCGATGTTGACGTATTCCTCGCCCTTAGGGGTGTGGTGCAGGTGCAGCACGCGCTCGCGCTGTCCGGAGGCGCGCGACTGAGCCAGGGGGCACGACTCCCCAGCTTGGTCGCAAGGCACGCTGATGTGATGTGACACCTCATAGCAGCAGCGTCCCACCACGCTGCGTTCCTGGCCGAACTGTCGCCGGTAGGCCGCGTTGGCGGCCAGGATGCGGTACTGCGCGTCAAACAGGATGTGGGGCTCGATCAGCCCTTCCAAAAAGGACGTCAGTTCGGGCAGTGGTTTCAAGGAAACTCCAGGGGAAATGGCTGCCAGTCTATGCCATATATGTCAGTCTTTGCAATTTATGGCAGTACTTTTCTGCCAAAACGATTTGAGCGGGGCCGAGTAGCAGATCCAACTCATTGAATTCAAACAACTTCTTCCACCTCCTTCGACTGGCATGGATCTTGAAGTAGGTAGTGCGTTCAATTTGCCATGCACATGAAACCCAAAGACCGTCCTCTGCTTGAAAAACTGGCCATCGTCCTGATGCTCAAGCTCGTCGTGCTGACGGCGTTGTGGTGGGGCTTTGTGCGGGAACAGCGCGTGCCGCTGAATGGAGACCGTGTGGCCGCGCAATTGCTCCAGGGTGCGTCAACCACGGCCAAGGAAAGCTCACCATGATTTCTGAACAACTGGTCGACCTGTCGCGACTGCAGTTTGCCGCGACGGCCATGTACCACTTCCTTTTTGTGCCGCTCACCGTGGGCATGGTCTGGATGCTGGTCATCATGGAAAGCGTCTACCTGATGACCGGTAAACCCGTCTGGAAGGACATGACGCGCTTTTGGGGCAAACTGTTCGGTATCAATTTCGCGCTGGGCGTGACCACGGGCATCACGCTGGAATTCCAGTTCGGCACCAACTGGGCCTACTACTCGCATTACGTGGGCGACATCTTCGGTGCGCCGCTGGCGATCGAGGGGTTGATGGCCTTCTTTCTCGAATCCACCATGATCGGGTTGTTCTTCTTCGGCTGGGACCGATTGTCCAGAACGCAGCACCTGCTGGTGACCTTCCTTATGGCCGCAGGCACGAACCTGAGCGCGCTGTGGATCCTGATTGCCAACGGCTGGATGCAAAACCCGGTGGGCTCTGAATTCAGCTACTTGACCATGCGTATGGAGATGGTGGATTTCTGGACCGTGGTCTTCAACCCAGACGCGCAGGCAAAGTTCGTGCACACGGTGTCGGCCGGCTACCTCACCGGCGCCATGTTCGTGCTGTCGATCTCGAGCTGGTATTTGCTGAGGAAGCGCGACCTCGAGTTTGCCAAACGCAGCTTTCGCGTCGCAGCGGCTTTCGGACTGGCTTCGGCCTTGAGCGTGATCGTGCTGGGCGACGAATCGGGCTACACCGTGGGCGAAGCCCAACAGACCAAGCTGGCGGCCATGGAGGCGATGTGGGAGACCGAGCCTGCGCCGGCCGGGCTGACGCTGCTGGCCAACATCAACGAAACGGCGCAGCGCAACGACTGGGCGATTGAGATCCCCTGGGTCATGGGGCTGATCGGCACACGTTCCGTCACCCGGGAGATTCCCGGCATCCGCGAGATCAAGCTGAAGAACCGCCAGCGCATCCTGCACGGCATCTTGGCGGTCGGAGCGCTCGAAGCCCTGCGCCGGGACCGCGCCGACACCGTGGCCAAGGGGGTCTTCGAGACCCACAAGGCCGACCTGGGCTTTGGTCTGCTGCTGAAAAAATACGTGAACGACGTGAGCCAGGCCACGCCCGAGATCATCGACCGCGCCATGAACGACACGGTGCCGCGCGTCACGCCCATGTTCTGGTCCTTCCGCCTGATGGTGGGGCTGGGCTTTGCCATGCTGGCGCTGTTTGCCGTGGCCTTCTGGAGCACGCTGAAATCCCATCGCATGCACAGCCCCTGGCTGCTGCGATGCGCGCTGTGGATGCTGCCCGCACCCTGGATCGCCTGCGAGCTGGGCTGGTTTGTCGCCGAGTACGGGCGCCAGCCCTGGACCATCTATGGCGTGCTGCCCACGCACCTGAGCGTGTCCACGCTGAGCGTGAACAGCCTGTACGGCTCGCTGGCCGGGTTCGTAGGCTTCTACACGGTTTTGCTGGCAGTGGAAATGTTCCTGATGGTCAAGTTCGCCCGCATGGGACCTGGCAGCCTGGGCACGGGCCGCTATGCCAACGAAGCCACCCACGCCACCGCGCACGCCTGAGGCAAACACCATGTTCGACTATTCAACACTGAAGATCATCTGGTGGCTGCTCGTGGGCGTGCTGCTGGTCGGCTTTGCCGTCATGGACGGCCACGACATGGGCGTGGGGACCTTGCTGCCGTTTGTCGGACGCAACGACCTGGAGCGCCGCGTCGTCATCAACACCGTGGGACCGCACTGGGACGGCAACCAGGTGTGGTTCATCACCGGCGGTGGTGCCATTTTTGCCGCGTGGCCCCTGGTTTACGCTACGGCCTTCAGCGGCTTCTACTGGGCCATGCTGGTGGTGCTGTGGGCGCTGTTTTTCCGCCCCGTGGGCTTTGACTACCGCAGTAAGATCCACAACGCAGCTTGGCGCAGCACCTGGGACTGGGGCCTGTTCATCGGCGGCTTTGTGCCCCCGCTGATCTTTGGCGTGGCCTTTGGCAACCTGCTGCAAGGCGTGCCGTTCCAGTTCGATAACTACCTGGTGTCCACCTACACCGGCAGCTTCTGGCAACTGCTCAACCCCTTTGCGCTGCTCGCCGGCGTGGTGAGCAGCGCGATGATCACACTGCACGGCGGCGCCTACTTGGCACACCGCACTGAGGGAGTGATCCAGGAACGCGCCATACGCGCCGCAACGGGCGCAGCGCTCATCATGGTGCTGGCCTTTGCCGGCGCGGGTGTCTGGCTGCAGGGGATCGATGGCTACCGCATCACGTCGGTGATCCAGGCGGCCGCCCTGCCCGACCCGTTGGCGAAAACCGTGGTGCGCGAAGCCGGTGCATGGATGAGCAACTATGGACTGCAGCCAGCCCTGTGGTTGCTGCCAGCGCTGGGCGTGTTGGGGGCCCTGCTGGCCGCAATGTTGCTGCGTGGGCGTCACACGCTGAGCGCCTTTGTCAGCTCGTCCCTGGCGCTGGTAGGCGTGATCGGCACCGCTGGCGCCTCCATGTTTCCGTTCATCATGCCGTCAAGCTCCATGCCCAATGCAAGTCTCACGGTGTGGGACAGCGTGTCGAGCCAGCGCACGCTGGGCATCATGTTCTGGGCGACGCTGATCTTCATCCCGCTCATCGTTATCTACACAGGTTGGGCCTACCGCGTAATGCGCGGCAAGGTGACTGCAGCTTATGTGCAAGAGCACGAGCACGCCGCCTACTGAGTGGCCCGGCCTGAACTACAACAGAAGGACAAAAATCATGTGGTATTTCGCTTGGATGCTGGGTATCGGATTTGCTGTACTTCTGGCCATTCTCAATGCCATGTGGGGAGAGAACGAGGAAGCGCGTGCGCAGTTGCGCCCGGGGGATGATCCATCGTGAGCCCCTCGATGTCAGCGTCTCGAACTTCCACACAGGTCCGGGCCGCGTCACACAAAGCCTCGCTTCACTGGCTCTGTCTGGCTACGGCCCTCTTCATCATGCTGGGTGGCACGATCTACCCTTTGGCATTCCTTCGCGCCGATGGAGCAGCCAACCAGGGCTTGGCACTGGCGACGTTTTGGGCGATGAGTGCCGGGATGGTGCGCGGCGTGGGCTTTGTGCCTCGGGCACCTCTCTGGAAGGCGCTTTTTTCCGGTTGGTCCTGTCTGGCTGCCTTGCTGTTGGCGGCCGGTATGCGGTGGGTGGGCTAAGGTGTACTTCCGCATCCTGCATGACGTAGCCGGTGGTCAGTTGACCTACCTTCTGGCCGATCTGGACGCTCGCGAGGCGGTGCTGATCGACCCGCGAGGTGGTGACCTGCCGGTTCTCACGGCCATGCTGGCCGAGCGCGAACTGCGGCTGCGCTGGGTGTTGCGAACGCACGAGCACGATCTGTTGTGGCCCAAGGAACTTGAAATGTTGGCGCGTCTGGGCGCTCCGCTGGTGCAGGGCACGCGGCGCAGAGGCACGCATCCGGGCACAGACAATGAAGCCCTGCAATTCGGAAACGAAATGCTCCGAATCCTCGCCACACCAGGGCACACCGCGGGATGCCTGAGCTTTGCTTGGCGAGATCGTCTGTTTTGCGGTGGCCTGCTGGCAGTCGACGCGTGCCCGAGCCAAAAAATTCCGGCAGCACCACAAGCATTGTGGGACAGCGTGAAGAAGCGCATCTTCACAATGCCAGATGAAACGCTGCTGTTCGCCGGGCACGAACAGCACGCACGTTCTGTGAGCACCGTATTTGAGCAGCGACATTGGCATCCATTTTTTGCAGGTCTGTCACGTGACGAGTTTCTGACACGCATCGCCGCATTACCTGACAAGCGAGCAATTGGGACTGACCGCCGTGGGGAAGTTTTGGTATAGCATCAATATCATCAAACACTTAAGTAAAGGATCACCATGAAAACAGCCCACGACCTTGTCGCCATTGCCAAGACACACGTCCAGGAAGTCCCCCTGGAATCTGCTGAAGACGCCATTCGCGATGCCGACGTTTTACTGGATGTTCGCGAGACTGAAGAATACGCCGCGGGTCACCTGCCCGGGGCCATTCATGCGTCTCGCGGGCTGCTGGAATTCAAGCTCAGCAGCAGTCCGGAACTCAGTTCAAGGGATCTGAAGATCGTTCTCTATTGCAAGACAAGTGGCCGTGCAGCGCTTGCGGCATGCTCGCTGCACGATATGGGCTACCTGCAGGTCAAATCCATTGCGGGCGGAATGGATGCTTGGCTGGCGGCCGGCAAGCCCATCGTCACCCCCACTATGCCGAAATTCGACTGATGCTGCGAGCTGCAAAATGAACTTCTGGGATCACCAGTATTCCTCGCCGGAATACAAGTACGGTAAGCAGGCTAACCAATTCTTGCGCAACCAGGCAGTTCGACTGCACCCAAAAAGTCGCGTACTGCTGCCGGGTGACGGCGAGGGACGCAATAGTGTATGGCTGGCGGAGAAAGGGCATCTAGTCACCGCGCTCGACAATTCCAGGGTTGGACTGGAAAAGGCCCGCAAACTGGCGATGGAACGAGGCGTGGGGATCGAGGTCATCGAAGCCGACCTGGAGGACTGGGTACCCGAGGCAGCCAGTTACGAAGCGATCGTGCTGACCTACCTGCATCTCCCCCCCAGCTTGCGAGCGAGCGTACATGCTCGTCTCATATCGTGCCTGCGGCCCGGTGGCTGGTTCATCCTGGAGGCCTTTCATCCACTGCAGCTCGGCATGAGCAGCGGCGGTCCCAAAGTCGAAAACATGCTCTACACATCCGACATGATCTGCGCTGACCTGAGACAAACAACTCAAGTCGCAATGAAGGAAGTCTTTGCTTGGCAAGGCCAGGCACAGTTACTTGAAGGCAGCGGCCATCAAGGCCCGGCCCATCTGACGCGCTATGTGGCCCAACGCCAATAGCGAGCATCTTCATGCTATGCAGAGCTTGGCCCATCAGACCCACACCGCAAACAACCCAGGAATATTCATGAAAGCTTTTCAAGACTACTACCCCGAAAACGTAGCGCATTGCTATGGCTGCGGGGCATTGAATCAGCACGGGCACCAGATCAAGACCTATTGGGAAGGTGACGAGTCCGTGACAAGGTTTTCACCCGAGTCCTTTCATACGTCGGTTCCAGGCTACGCCTACGGCGGGCTGATCGCCTCGCTGATCGATTGCCACAGTACGGGCACTGCCGCTGCCGCCATGTACCGCGAGCAGGGTCGAGAGATGGACACCCTGCCCCCGTTTCGCTTCGTCACCGGTTCGCTCAAGGTCGACTTCCTCAAACCAACACCTATTTCGGGCGTAATCGAAATTCGCGGTCGCATCAAGGAAGTCAAGGGCCGAAAGGTGATTGTAGAGTCGACCGCCAGCGTCGATGGCGTCATTACTGCACGTGGCGAAGTGGTGGCTGTGCAGATGCCGGACAGCTTCGGCACTTCATGAATATTTCCGCCAGCCAATTCAACTTTGTTCCTGAATCCAGTAAACGTTGATCATGATCATTGCACAAAATACCCCCATGAGTATCATGAGTCGTGACCTTTTTCAACACCGATATGCCGCCAATCATTTTGCAAGGAGTGCCACATGAAAATGCTCGTTGATCTCTTTACCACCGACTACGGCCTGATGAGTGCTGCAGGAATTGCATTCATGTTGGGAATGGCGGTTTGGTTCATCTTGTATTTCAAACGCAAGATCGCTGAAGACGCTAAAAACGCGAGTCGCTAATCAGTTTTACATTTTTGAAAGATGCACATGACAAACCGTCGCGAATTTATTGTTCAAGTCACCCTTGCCAGTGGAACCCTGGCCACGAGTCAAGTCTGGGCGCAGGGCGCCATGTTGGTAGACACCGATGTGCAAGCGACGACGCTTGGCTACAAAGCCGACGCAACCAAGGCTGACAAAGCAAAATTCCCGAAATATGTTGCTGGTCAACAGTGCGCAACCTGCTCGCTGTACCAAGGCAAGCCCGGCGCTGCGTCTGGCCCTTGCCCGTTGTTTGCTGGCAAGCAAGTTTCAAGTAAAGGCTGGTGCAGCGCTTGGGCGAAAAAGGCTTAAGGCTCAGTGTGCTTGCAGCCAACTGACCTGCTGGGCAAACCTGCTATCGCCATACGCCGTTGCGTGGCGGTGAGCATGCTGTTCGGCCGGGTGATCTCGACCGTCACGTTGACCGGCGCGTCCAGCCAGCGTGCGAGCCAAGACGAGTTTTCAACTTTCCCAAGGACAGATTTATGACCGCCCCGCAAATACCTGACTCCATCCCGAAAGATGGGCCGGTTGTAGAGCCCGAGAGCTCCGAACAGGTATTGCAGTCACTTTACGTAGCGCACAAGAAGATCTATCCGCGCAGCGTCTCGGGGTTGTTCACGAAATGGCGCTGGGCCCTGGTGTGGCTCACGCAGATCATCTTTTATGGCCTACCCTGGCTGGAGTGGGGGCAGCGCCAGGCCGTGTTGTTTGACTTGCAGGCGCGCCGCTTCTACATCTTCGGGCTTGTGCTGTACCCGCAGGACTTCATCTACCTGACCGGCTTGCTGGTGATTTCCGCACTCTCGCTGTTCCTGTTCACCGCGGTGGCCGGGCGCCTGTGGTGCGGTTACGCCTGCCCACAAACCGTTTACACGGAAATTTTCCTGTGGATAGAGCGCAAGTTCGAAGGCGACCGCTCCATGCGCATGCGCCGCGACGCCGAACCCATGACAGTGCAGACGGCGGCGCGCAAGACCGGCAAGCAGTTGCTGTGGATTAGCTTCGCCCTGTGGACAGGCTTCAGCTTCGTCGGCTACTTCACGCCGATCCGCGAACTCGGCTGGCAGTTCATGGAGTGGGAGATCAACGCCTGGGAAATATTCTGGATATTTTTCTACAGCTTCGCCACCTACGGCAACGCCGGCTTCATGCGTGAACAGGTGTGCAAATACATGTGCCCGTACGCGCGCTTCCAAAGCGCCATGTTCGACCACGACACGCTGATCGTGACCTACGACGAGCAGCGCGGTGAGCCCCGCGGATCACGTTCGCGCAAGGCTGATCCGGGCAAACTGGGTCTGGGAGCTTGCGTCGACTGCGACTTCTGCGTACAGGTCTGCCCGACCGGCATCGACATCCGCAAGGGCCTGCAGTACGAGTGCATAGGCTGTGGTGCCTGCGCCGACGTGTGCGACACGGTGATGGACAAGATGGGATATGCGCGCGGCTTGGTCAAGTACTCCACGCAAAATGCCGTCAAGCAGGGCTGGTCCCAGGCGCAGATCCTGCGCAATGTGTTCCGGCCGAGGGTGCTGATCTACAGCAGTGTGCTGGCGAGCATCGTCGTGGCCATGGGCGTGAGCTTGGCCGTGCGCATTCCCTTTAAGGTCGACGTGGTGCGGGATCGCGCCGTGATGGCGCGCGAGGTGGAAAACGGAAAGATCGAGAACGTCTACCGTTTGCAACTCATGAACGCGACCGAGTCGGCGCAGCCCTTTCACATTGGCGTGAGCGGCTGGTCAGGGCTGGAGATTGAAGACAAAGCCGACTTCACGGTCGACGCGGCTCAGTCGCGCTGGGTGGTGCTGCATGTGCGCTCGCCAGCAGGCGCGACCCATGCCGGTTCGCAACCGATCCACTTTGAAATCGAATCCCTCAAGGGCCTGGGTAAACTTTCGGAGAAGTCTGCGTTTCTAACCCCGCACTGAGCGCCGTCTTCTCTAATCCTCGAGAACCTTTTCCTAAATGGATGCAAACTGTCGGTGACCTTCGCCAAGTCGCCGTATTCATGTCTGAGAACGCGGAGCGTATACCGACACCGACAGACCTTCGCCGAGCTCAAAGTCGGTTGGCATGCTCATCGCCGCAAAGCCCGTTTCCACTGATCCGCCTTCTCGATAAGGCGTCAAACAATTTTATTTACAAATATATTCAAATGCACAGAAGTATTGATTTATATCAATATTTTTAGTCGGTAGAAACCCTAATATTCGCCCAAGTCGTTGGCAGTTAGGGAAACTCTGCATAACTACGTCAGCGAAGCCGCCCCCGAAAACGTTATGTACTGATGAAACAAATGAGCCTCTCGACCACCGGATTTGAACTCGTGCACAAGCGGACTCGCAAG